>CABYHU010000024.1 GCA_902518715.1 uncultured SAR86 cluster bacterium | reverse complement strand
TTATTCCCTTTGGATGAATATCCTCTATTTTCTTAATATCTACATCCCAAGGAAGAATTTCAGAATAGACATCTGATTCTCTTATTCTTCTTGCAATTAATTGAGTATATTGAGAGCCAAAATCTAAAACGAGAATAGTATCAATATTTTTACTTTTTATGTCGAGCTTTGATTGGACTGACATTTTAAAACCTAACTTCTTTGATAGTTTGGTGCTTCTTTAGTGATTTGAACATCATGCACATGGCTTTCAGTCATTCCAGCATTTGTAATTTCAACGAACCTGCTATTTTCTTTCATTTCTTGAATATTTTTACAACCAACATAGCCCATACTCTGTCTAAGACCTCCAATAAGTTGGTTAATAACATTGATAGCCCATCCTTTATAAGGAACCCTACCCTCAACGCCTTCAGGTACAAGTTTTTCAGCATCAATATCTTCCTGAAAGTATCTGTTGCTATCATCTCTTTTAGACATTGCTCCCAAGGACCCCATTCCTCTGTAAGTCTTAAAGCTTCTTCCTTGATAGAGCTCAAATTCTCCAGGAGCTTCTTCAGTTCCAGCAAAGATACTTCCAAGCATTACGCTGTCAGCCCCTGCTGCAATTGCTTTGGCTATGTCTCCTGAATAGCGCATACCGCCATCCGCTATTAGCGGCACCTTTCCTTTTACTTTTTCATAAATTGTTAATATTGCAGAAATTTGTGGAACTCCAATACCAGCAATAATTCTTGTTGTACATATTGATCCTGGTCCCATTCCAATCTTTATGCCATCTGCACCAGCTTCTATTAATGCCTCTGCTCCTTCTGGGGTAGCAACATTTCCAGCAATGACATCTTTAGTTGGAAATTCTTTTTTAATCATTTTTACTGTCTCTATTACACTTTTAGTATGACCATGAGCACTATCAACAACAAATAAATCAACTCCTGAATCAAATAGAGACTTAGCTCTATCTAAGGTTTCAGATCCAGTTCCTATTGCGGCTCCAACTCTGAGTTGACCTGCATCATCCTTAGTAGCGTTTGGATGCTTTTCAGACTTTTCTATATCTTTCATTGTTACTAAACCAGTTAACTTCTCTGTTTCATCTAGGACAAGGACTTTTTCAATCCTATTCTCGTACATCATTTTTTTAACTGCTTCTTGAGAAGTGCCTTCGAGCACGGTTATTAATTTTTCACTAGGCGTCATAATCGATTCAACCAGGCCATCCATATTATCTGCATATCTAAAATCTCTACTGGTAACAATTCCTTTTACCACTCCATCATCAACCACAGGCATACCAGATATATTCAACTCTCCTGTGAGTTGCTTTAATTGGCCAATTGTTTGTTTAGAGCTTATTGTGGTTGGATCGCGAACAACTCCACTTTCATATTTTTTTACATTCCTGACAGCATTTGATTGCTCTTGGATC
This sequence comes from uncultured SAR86 cluster bacterium, assembly GCA_902518715.1. Classification (GTDB taxonomy): domain Bacteria; phylum Pseudomonadota; class Gammaproteobacteria; order Magnimaribacterales; family D2472; genus CACNXK01. The sequence continues at coordinate 1,122 of CABYHU010000024.1, read as the reverse complement.
GAACAATTTTTGTGCAGAATTCCTATACCTCCTGCTTCTGCAAGGGCAATTGCCATTCTATATTCTGTAACTGTATCCATAGCAGCAGATAACAACGGCAAATTAATATCAATATTTTTGGTAAGAGACGTCTTTACAGATGCTTGGCTTGGAAGAAAGTCGCAATAGGATGGAACAAGAAGTACATCATCGAAAGTGAGTGCTTTGGCTTTTACTTTGTCCATGCAGAAGTATAACAAAAGATTTTTAAGAAAAAAATAATTCAGACCTTTAAGAAGAGCTAATTTAACAACAAGTCAGTCTTTGCCGCACAAATAAAATCATTTTTATGAAGGCCATTGATTTTATGAGACCACCATTTAACTGTAACCTTTCCCCACTCTAAAATAATTAATGGATGATGATCTTCAACATCAGCAAGCGCAGCAACTTGATTGGAGAACTCAACTGCTTTTTCATAATTATCAAATGTAAAAATCTTTTCTAAATAATCAAACTCATCATTCATGATTATCCAATTATCTAACGTTTTTATTAGTTCGTCAGATTCCTCCTTGGTGACTTTTGGTGCATCGATAGTACATGCTTCACATTTTTGACTTGTGAGATCTGATGACATTATGACTTAATACCTCCCTTCGTTAATTTTGAAGGATCTAAGAGTTTTTTAAGCCGAGAAACTGAAATACCTGTTTCTTCGTGAGCTACATCAATAACAGGTCTGGATTCTTTATAAGCTCTTTTAGCGATTTCTGCTGCCTTCTGATAACCAATAACTGGATTCAAAGCAGTGACCAAGATTGGATTTCTTGAGAGTGATTCCTCAATCTTTTTATGATTTACCTTGAAGGTCTTTATAGCTTTTTTAGCAAGAACATTCATACTACCAGCAAGGATATTTACGCTTTTCAAGTTGCAATAAGCAATTACTGGTAACATCACATTAAGTTGGAAGTTTCCCGATTGAGCTGCAACTGTTATAGAAACGTCATTACCAATAACATCTGCTGAGGCCATTGCTACGGCCTCAGGAATTACAGGATTTACTTTTCCAGGCATTATGCTGCTTCCCGGTTGAAGAGCCTGAAGCTCAATTTCAGAGATTCCTGATAAGGGTCCACT
>CABYHU010000023.1 GCA_902518715.1 uncultured SAR86 cluster bacterium | reverse complement strand
TCCCAACTTTCCTTAATTCTGCAATGGGTAATAAGGTTATCTTGGTTACTGTAAATGACTATCTTGCAAAAAGGGATGCAGAATGGATGCGTCCTATTTATGAGTTCTTAGGTCTTTCTGTAGGTGTTATTTATTCTGGTCAAGAATTAAGTGAGAAAGCAGCAGCCTATGACTGTGATGTCATATATGCCACAAATAATGAGCTTGGATTTGATTATTTAAGAGATAATATGGCTCTCAGAGCAGAGGATAGAGTTCAGTGCTCACTTGATTTTGCAATTGTCGATGAAGTTGATTCAATTTTGATTGATGAGGCAAGAACGCCTCTTATTATTTCTGGTCCGAGTAATGAAAGCTCAGAGATTTATTCACATATTAAGTCAATTGTTCCCAAACTAAAGAGGCAGTTAAGAGAAGAGACTGAAGAAGAGCCATTAGAGGAGAGCGAAATTGGCCATTACATAATTGATGAAAAAAATAGAAATATCGACCTCACTGATGAAGGTTATATGTTAGTAGAGTCTCTCTTAGAGGATATGGATATATTATCTAGTTCTGGAAATCTCTATTCTGTATCAAATATAAAGATAATGAGATTTGTTCAAGCTACATTAAGAGCAAATTTTTTATATAACAGAGATGTTCACTATCTTGTAAGAAATGGTGAAGTAGTCTTGATTGATGAGCATACGGGAAGAAGTATGCCAGGCAGAAGAATATCTGAGGGTGTTCATCAAGCACTTGAATGTAAGGAAAATGTTACTATTCAGAGAGAATCACAAACCCTTGCATCTACTACTTTCCAGAACTTCTTTAGGCTTTTTGATACCTTATCTGGAATGACTGGTACTGCTGACACTGAGGCATTAGAATTCAATCAGATCTATGGTCTTAATGTTGTTGTAATTCCAACAAATAAAAAAATGATTAGAGATGATCAGGATGATCTGGTTTTCCTTTCTAAAACTGCAAAGTATAAAGCCCTCATAAAAAAGATTGAGGAGCTTAGAGAAAGTCATGTTCCGGTTCTCGTTGGAACAGTTTCAGTTGAGTCCTCTGAAGAAGTTTCAAATCTTCTAAAGAAGAAAAATATCCCTCATCAAGTTTTAAATGCCAAACAGCATGAAAGAGAAGCAGAAGTAATTGCAAATGCAGGTAAGCAGGGAGTTGTTACGATCGCTACTAATATGGCAGGTCGTGGAACAGATATTGTCCTTGGAGGTAAAAAAGAGGACAACAAAGAATGGCAATCCAACCATCAGACAGTCTTGGATGCAGGCGGTCTATGTATATTGGGTACTGAAAGACATGAATCAAGGAGAATAGATAATCAGCTTCGCGGACGTTCTGGAAGACAAGGAGATCCAGGTAGCTCTCAGTTTTTCCTATCTTTAGAGGATGATCTATTAAGGCTTTTCATTACAGATAGTAGGAGAGCATTATTTGAGAGAATAGGAATGGGAGATGATCACATTGAGCACAAAATGCTTTCGCGCGGAATTGAGAATGCACAAAAGCGCATAGAAAACCGCAATTTTGATATCCGAAAAAACTTGCTTGAATATGACGATGTTGCAAATGACCAAAGGACCGCAATTTATGCTCTTAGAAATGATCTGCTTGAAGAGGATGAGATTGAAGAAACAATTCAGGGGCTAATTGAGGAAAGCTTTGAAAATTCAATATATTCTTTTATTCCATTTGAATCAGTTGAATCACAATGGAAAACTTCAGAACTTGATCAATTCCTAAAAGAGAGTTTTCAATTCAATAAAGAGTTTAAACCTGTTATAGACAATGATAAGTCTTTAGGTGTTGAAGAAATTAAAAATATTATTATTTCTGAAGCTAAAGATATGTATAAATCAAAATTTGAACATATTGGCGAGCAAAGGAAGCTTTTAGAAAAACAAATCATGCTGCAGGTGCTTGATGTCCACTGGAAGGAGCATTTAGCAGAAATGGATCATCTTCGACAAAGTGTAGGTCTGAGAGCATATGCTCAAAAAAATCCTAAGAATGAATACAAAAGAGAAGCTTTTAATATGTTTGAGAATATGTTGGATGAAATAAATTCAGAAACAGTAAGAATTTTATTCAATATTCAAATTGCTACTAAAGAAGAAATAGAAAAAATTGAAAAAGACAATCTTAAAAATGCTGAAAAAAATCTAGAGTTGAAAAAGAATGAAGATCCATCTCAGATTGCTCAAAGTCCTGAAAAACATCATAAGGCTGAACAAGTCATAGCATCAGAAAAAATTGGAAGAAATGAGCTTGTAAAAATAACTAATGGTGAAGAAACAAAAGAGATGAAGTATAAAAAAGCTAAGTCATTAATCGAAACTGGTGGATGGAGAATAATTTAGGAAGAGAGCATAGCAGCATTGCTATAACACCTGATCTCTCCCCTGAAAATATAAATTCATATATAAATAACCTTGAATTAATTAGAAAGAATACTCATAAAGTTGAGTTTCTTATAATCCGTAATAAAACAATAGATAAAGACGAGTATCAAAAATTAGCTAAGAGAATAATGGAATCATTAAATGGGAAGCTGCCATGCATTCTTCATTTTGATAATTTAGATTCCTTTGTGAGGATGGATGATCTAATTTCCAAAAGTTATGGCGTGCATTTTACAAGCTCTCTTTTAAAAGAATTAAAGAAGAATGATCTCCTAAGGTATTTTAAAAAAAAGAAGGTATTTGGTGGCTCTTGTCATAATGAAAAAGAGATATCTTTGGCTAGCAATTTAGGTTTAAATTATTGTATTTTGGGTCCTGTAAAAGACAAGCTTGTAGAAAAAAAAATTATTACGAAAGGAATGGGTTGGGATAAATTTTCAGATATGGCTAAAAAATACCCGATAAAAAGTTACGCTATTGGGGGCTTAAGCAATGATGATTTAGAGATTGCTTCCAAACACTATGCATGTGGGATAGCAGGAATCTCAATGTTTAATCAATCCTCATAGAAATCTTCCGACTGGATAGGTCTAGAGATCTTTTTTTCTTCATTAGCCCACTCACCCAAGTCAATGAGCTTACATTTCTTTGAGCAAAAAGGTCTATATTCATTGGAGCTATCAATGCTAACTTTTTTTTCACAATTTGGACAATTAATCATTATTTGCAAGAATTAAGTATTTTTTATGAATATCTTCTAGATTCATTAAAAATTCATCTTTAGTATCATTATTTTCAACCACATCATTAGCAATCTTATTCCTATCCTCAGATGAAGCCTGAGACTGAATTATTTTTAAGATCTGCTCTTCGTTTGAGTTATCTCTTTTTGAGGCTCTTTCTATTTGGATTTCTTTTTTGCAATCTATTGCCAAAACCCTGTCATAAAATGAAGAACTGTTTGTTTCTGCTATAAGTGGAACAATAATGATCCTATATATACTATTTGAATTATTGATAAAGTTTAATATGCCATTTTGCACAATCGGATGAACTATTTCCTCCAACTTATTTTTCATTTCTGGATTTTGAAAAATATACTTTCTAAGAGCTTTTCTATCTATTTCAGAGTTTTTGTCTAGAAAAGTTTCTCCGAAAATATCTAAAAACTTTTTGTATCCCTCTCCCTCTCTATCTA
>CABYHU010000022.1 GCA_902518715.1 uncultured SAR86 cluster bacterium | reverse complement strand
TGAGGGCAGGGCTAACTTTGGGGGTACATGGGACTTTTTTAAATATCCTGGCATTCGTTCAGATTCAGATATGCATACCCTTGGATTCTCGTTTAAGCCTTGGAATAGCAGAAAGTTTATTGCAGATGGCCCTGCGATAATGAACTACTTAGATGAAACTATTGAAGAAAATAACCTTAAAGATTTAATTAAATTTAACATGCATATTGAGTCAGCTTCATGGAATTCCGAAGATTCGCTTTGGGAGCTGAGTATCAATAATAAAAAACTAAATAAACTAGAAATAATTAAAACTAAGTTTATTCAGATGTGTGCTGGATATTACAGTTACAAAAGTGGACATAAACCAGTCTTCAAAGGGTCCGAAGATTTTGTGGGACAAATTATTCATCCTCAAGAGTGGAATAGCACCATTGATTATGAAAATAAAAAAGTAGCTGTTATTGGAAGTGGGGCTACAGCAGTTACTTTAGTGCCTCAAATTGCAAAAGAAGCTAGTCATGTAACCATGATCCAAAGATCTCCAACATATATTGCTTCCGTTCCAAGTAAATACAAGATTCTTCATTTACTTAATTATATCTCGCCTAAGTTTGGCTATAAGATAATCAGATTTATAAACATTCTCAGACAAAGAAGGATTTATAGAAGAGCGCGAAGAAGTCCAGAATTAGTAAAAGATTATTTACTAGGTCTTGTTAGAGACGAACTACCGGATTTTGATATTGAAAAACACTTTACTCCTTCTTATAACCCTTGGGAGCAAAGGTTATGTTTAGCACCAGATAGTGACTTCTTTGAGAGTATCAAACAAAAAAGAGTATCTATAGAGACAGAAACAATTGATTCATTTACAGAAAAGGGAGTTCAGCTTGATTCAGGAAAATTAATTGAAGCAGACATTATTGTTACAGCAACTGGAATAAAGCTTCAAAATTTTGGTGGAATCAGGATTTTTGTTGACGAAAATGAGATCGATATTTCTAAAAGTTTTATCTACAAAAGCATGATGTATACCCAAATACCAAATTTTATAAATACTTTTGGCTATATAAATGCTTCTTGGACTCTAAAAGCAGACCTTACAAGTAAATATGCCTGTAGATTAATCAATTTTATGGATGATAATAATTATGCTAAATGTCTACCTGAGGCTCCTGAGGATTTAGAGGAAACTAAAGGATTCTTAGATGATTTCTCATCAGGTTATGTCAGAAGAGCAGCCTCCATTACTGTCAAGCAAGGAAATAAAAAACCATGGATTAATAATCAAAACTATCTGAAAGATATTTTCGAAATAAATTATGGGAAAATAGAGGACAACAGTTTAAGATTTTCATAAATTTTCACAATTAAATCATACCTATATGCAAGAATTTGAATTACTATCCATATCTCACTTTTTGGGCTTTTGTATTTGCTTAGCGGCAATAATTTTTATTCCAAAAGCAATTCAAGCAAAGCCAGGATTAGAAAATTTTTCAAAATATTTTTTAGTTTTTCTACTAGTCGAGAACCAGATTAGATCCACGTATGTTGAAACTTTTATTAAAGGGGGCAACCTATTAGAAAATTTGCCTTTGCATCTGTGTGACTTCTCAGCAATTGTAATTGCAGTCTTTCTTTTAACAGGATTTAGACCTTTATTTATTTTTGCATATTTTTGGGGAATTGCCGGTGCTGGCATGTCTATATTAACTCCTGACTCTGAGTTTGCTTTTCCTCATTATGAGTATTTTGCAACTATGTATGGCCATTCATTAATTTTATTGGCAGTAGTCTTTTCAATTGTTAACTTGGGTCAACGGCCTTATTTAAGTGATATTCCAAAGCTAATATTTTATTCATCAATTCTGTTAGTGGTTATGTATGGTATAAATTATATTTTAGGAGCAAATTACTGGTATCTTAATGAAAGACCATATGGCGATAATATTCTTTCATTAATGCCCGAACCGCCGGTTCATATGTTTATACTATATCCAGTAGCTATATTTTTTATATATTTAGTTTACTCGCCATATATTTATTTAGATAGAAGAAAGATAGGAGGATAAATAAATGAGAAGAATTATTACAGGACATAATGCGGATGGAAAATCAGTTGTAATGCATGAAGGGCCACCGGCCAGATCCATTGGTGAAGATGTTGGAGGTCTATATGAGATTTGGAATACTGAAGCAACTCCATTCACAACAAAGGGTTTTGAGGATAAGGCTGATATCGATATAGAGCTTGAACCTTCAAAGGGGGGGACGAAATTTAGATACTTTCAAATTAATCCTACTCCAGAAGGTGTTCCAGTTGAAATTTTAAATGAAATGGCTGCAGATGCATTTGATAAGATCAAAGCATCTCATTGCAGAGTGGATGTATCAAGGCATCCAGCAATGCATAAGACAGACAGTATTGATTACATAATTTTATTAAAAGGTGATGTTACTCTCATACTTGATGAAGGAGAAATAGATGTTAAACCTTTTGATACAGTTGTTCAAAGAGGAACAAATCATGCATGGCGAAATAACGGAGATGAACCAGCTCTTCTTATAGCTGTTTTAATCGACTCAGAAATAGACGCATAGATGCAAAAAAACTATATTTTCAGTGATACTGAAACAACAGGGTTAAGAGAAAAAGATTTTATACAAATAATTCAATCTGCCTCAATCTTAACAAATGAGAGTTTTGAAAGAATTGATGCTCAGAATATTGAATCTAGACCACTACCATGGGTTGTTCCTCAACCAGGCGCTTATTTAGTTCATAAAAAGATTTCAAGCCTAGATTCAAATATATCTCATTATCAAATGATGAAAGATATATATGATACTTGGGAGAAATGGAGTGATGATAAACAGTCAATTTTTATAACCTATAACGGTCATCAGTTTGACGAAGAGCTATATAGAAGACAGTTCTATTGGAATCTATTGCCACCATATATTACAAACACAAATGGTAATGGTAGAAGCGATTTATATTTCTTAATTTTGTTAGTTTCATATCTCTATCCTGACTTTATTAAGTTCAATATGAATAATTATGATCTACCAATACTAAAACTTGATCAGATTCTTCCAAAAATTGGTATCGATGTGTCAGATGCTCACGATGCTCTTACAGATTGTGAATTCATGGTGCATCTTATTAAGTATATTTATTCAGAGCACTCTGATTTAGTTGAAAATTTTTTTCTTCAAGCAACAAAAGCAAGTTTCATAGACATGCTTTCAACCAGAAACTATTTTGGTTATGTGCAAAGGGGCCCGAGATACAGGTTTATATATCCACTAACATTTATTTGTCAGAATCCAGAGTCTCCAAATAAAGCAATTTTCTTAGATCTGTCTTATCCAATCGAGGATATCCTTGAGCTTGAATACCATGAACTCATTTCTTATATTGAAAAACCGAATGCTGAGTCACCTTTTAAAGTATTAGCAATAAATAAGTCTCAAGCAGTGGCCGATGGTGAGAAATTTGATTTCAAATTTGATTTAACTCAGGATGAGCTTGTATCAAGGGCTAAAAAGATAAAAGAGAATTTTGAATTTAAAGAGAGAATAGTTGCTGCTTGTTCAGATATAGATAAGCCATTTTATCCTGCAAAGGACTTTATTGAACAACAGGTTTATGAAGGATTTCCATCACCTGACGATTCAAGACTGTTTCAAGAATTTCATAAATCTGAAGATTTTGAAACGAAACATAATATTGCTATCAGAATAAAAGATGATAGATATAGAGAATTTGCTAAAAGAATCTTATACCTTCATTTCCCTGACAGGATTGATAGCAAGATTGAAAAAAATGTTTCAGAATTAATACATAAAAGGTTTAATGAAGAGGGTCCATGGCCAGATGCCGCAAAAGCTTATGAGGAACTTATTTCCAAGATGGAAACTGCTGAGGGTTCCCAAAAAAAGATACTAGAAAAGCTTCAAAACTTTTTTGCTAGCTCAAATAATTAAATGAAAGAACTATTTATGAAAGAAGCTCTAATAAGGGCTAAGATAGCTTTCGAAAAAGATGAAGTTCCAATAGGTGCAGTTGTGGTGAAAAATAATGAAATTATTGGATATGGTCAAAATAGAACAATTGAAAAAAATTCAGTCTTTGCTCATGCAGAAATTGAGGCTATTAACATGGCATCAAAGAAAGAACAGAATTATAGATTAATTGGGTGTGATATTTATTCGACTATCGAGCCTTGCCACTTATGCGCAAAGGCAATTGTTGCTTCAAGAATAGATAATCTTTATAT
>CABYHU010000021.1 GCA_902518715.1 uncultured SAR86 cluster bacterium | reverse complement strand
TATCCAAATACGACAATACTTAAAGATGTTTCAATTGGGCAAGATTGCATAGTTCATCCAAATTCAGTTTTAGGCTCAGATGGATTTGGTTTTGCGCCTGAAAACGAAAGCTATCAAAAGATAGAACAGCTTGGCGGTCTTGAGATTGGAGATAATGTTGAAATCGGTGCAGGATGCACAATTGATAGAGGCGCAATTTCTAATACAATGATCTTCGATGGAGTCAAATTAGACAATCAGATACATATTGCTCATAACGTTTCTTTGGGATCTAACTCAGCAATAGCAGCCTGTTGCGCAATAGCTGGATCAACTAAGATAGGAAAAAATTTTAAAATGGGAGGCCTTTCTGGTGTTCTTGGGCACCTTGAGATTTGTGATGATGTAACCGTTGGTGCACATACTCTAATTACAAAGAGTATAAAGTCATCTGGAAATTATATTGGTATTATGCCCGCTCAAAATCATATGAATTGGTCAAAGTCAGCTGTTTTTATTAAAAAAAGAGGTAAATAGATGATTCTTTCTGGTGAAGAGATACTAAAGTATCTTCCGCATAGAGATCCATTTCTTTTTATAGACGAAGTAATTTCTCTTGAAGAGGGCGATAACATTCATGCAGTAATGCATGTAAAAGATGAAAATGTATTTTTAGAGGGCCATTTCCCTGGTAATCCTATTGTTCCTGGAGTAATTCTAATAGAAGCAATGGGTCAAGCATCGGGAATTCTTGGCTTTAAGACCATGAATAAGACTCCTGAAGAAGGTTCAATTTATGTCATAGCTGGAGTAGATAAAGCAAGATTTAGGCAAAGAGTATTACCTGGAGATAAAGTAGATATTTTCAGTAAAGTTCTTGGCAGCACGAGAGGAATCTGGAAATTTGAGTGTTTTGCTGAAGTTAATGGAAAATTGGTATGTTCTGCTAATATATTATGTGCAGAGAGAAAAAAATAAATGTCTATTCACGAATCCTCAATAATACATCCTTCTGCCGAAATCGATGAAAATGTTGAAATCGGACCTTTTTGTGTTGTAGGAGAAAAAGTTAAAATAAAATCTGGTTCAAAACTGCTTTCTCATGTAGTTTTGAAGGGGCCAACAATTGTTGGGAAGAATAATGTTTTTTATCAGTTCTGTACTATAGGTGAAGATACTCCAGATAAGAAATTTAAAGGTGAAGAAACAACTCTTGAAATTGGAGATGAAAATATCTTTAGAGAGGGTGTAACTGTCCATAGAGGAACTATCCAAGATAAAAGCACAACTATAATTGGCAACAAGAATTTATTTATGGCATATGCTCATGTTGCTCATGATTGCATCGTTGGTAGTGATAATGTTTTTGCTAATAATGCAGGCATAGCCGGTCATGTAACTGTAGGCAATAATGTGACAATTGGTGCTTTAACCACTATTCATCAGTTTTGTCAGATGGGTGACTATTCTTTTGCGGGCATGAATGCTTCAATCACAATGGATGTACCTGCATACATAAAAGTAGCATCAAATCCTGCAAGGGTTGTCGGTCTTAATTCAGTAGGAATGGAAAGAGGAGGTATTAATCAGGAAACAATAACCATTCTTAAAAAAGCATATAAAACTATATATAGAAAGGGATTTAATCTTAAGGATGCAATAGAGAAAGTTGAATCTATGGAGTCCAATGATCTCCAAGAAGTCCAAAACTTTTTAGACACTATTAAATCTTCAGAAAGAGGCATTCTCAGATAGGTGAAAGATTCTATTAAGATAGGAATTGTTGCTGGAGAGCATTCCGGCGATATTTTAGGGGAAAATCTTCTTAAAGCTCTAAAAAAAATAAAAAATGTAGAAATTTATGGCGTTGGGGGCCCAAAAATGGAGGGTCAGGGTCTCAAATCAGCTTTTGACTTTAACAATTTAAATATAATGGGCCTCGTAGATCCCATTCTCAATTATTCCAAGATCATGTCTTATAAAAATGATCTCTGTAATTTATTCATAAAAGAAAAGATAGATGTTTTTATAGGCATTGATTCACCTGATTTTAATATGCAAATCCAAAAAAGATTAAAAAAAATTTCAAAAATAAAAACAGTTCAACTCGTTACACCCTCTATTTGGGCTTGGAGAAAGGGGAGACTGAAGAATATCAAAAAATATACTGACCTCAGTGCTTCACTATTTAAATTTGAACACGATTTTTATAAAAAACATGGCTTGAATAATATTCTTTTAGGTCATCATTTCTCAGAACTTAAACCAAATAAGTCATCAGATGTTCTAAAGAAATTTAACCTTGATAAGGATAAAAAATATATAAGCATTATGCCTGGTAGCAGAAATTCAGAAATAAAGAATATGATGCCAACTTACATAGAATTTATGCAACTCTATGATGGTTTGAATGAAAATGCGCATTTTCTAATACCTGTTGTGAATCATCATGATCTTGAGCATATTGATTCATATTTAAAAGACTCAAAAATCAAATACACAATAGAGGTTAATGCTGCAAATGAATTTTTGTCTTTATCAGAATTTTCAATTGTTACTTCTGGAACCGCTTCTTTGCAATCTTGTGTTTTAGGAGCTCACCCAATTATTTGTTACAAAACGTCATTTTTTAACCATTTCATTATTTCTAGAATGATTCAAACAGAAATAATTGGTCTGCCCAATCTTCTTCTTTCGCAAAGATTTTTTCCTGAGCTGGTTCAAACAGCTTGTACTCCTCAAAACATACTTTTAGAAACACAAAAACTTAAAATAAATAAATTTTTACTCGACCAAAAGACTAACCTTATTGTTAAAAACCTTAAAGGAGTTGGTTTTGATTCCTTGGCAGAAGAAGTAGCTATTTTATAAATAAATGATTGCTGGTGTTGATGAGGTTGGTAGAGGCTGTCTTGCCGGACCAGTAATAGCTGCATCTGTAATTCTAAAGAGGCCAATCAAAGGCCTTATGGACTCAAAGAAACTTTCTTTAAAAAAAAGGGAGCATCTAAGTCAGGTAATAATAGAAAATTCCATATTTGCTATAGGAGCTGCAGACAATAAAGAGATTGACCAAATTAATATTTTACAAGCTTCCTTGTTAGCAATGCAGAGATCATTAGAAAAGCTAGATGTAAAACCAAAAAAGGTGTTAGTTGATGGCGCTCATATTTTTAAAACCCCAATTGAAATAGAGTCTATTGTGGGAGGAGATAATTTGATACCATCAATCAGTGCAGCTTCTATAGTAGCAAAGGTATATAGAGATAGGTTAATGATGACGTATAGTAAAGAATTTCCAAATTATGGGTTTGATAAACACAAAGGATATCCAACAAAACTTCATAAAGAAATGCTTAAAAGATATGGATTAACAAGAATCCATAGAAGAACCTTTAAAGGTGTAAATTAATGAATGGATCATTTGCTCATTTGAGAGTTTCATCAGAATACAGCATATTTAAAGGGCTCTTATCTATTGAAAAACTTGTTGAAAAAGCAAAATCTTTTGGTATGCCAGCAATAGCATTAACCGATCATTCCAATATGTTTGGACTCGTAAAATTTTTTAAGAAATGTGAAAAGGAAGGCATAAAACCCATAAGCGGATCTACACTCAATATTGCAAGATCTCAAGAAGACAGGCCCTATGAGTTTTTATGCTTAGCTAAAAATCTAGATGGACAAAAGAATCTAATGCATGGACTTTCAAAAGCAAGTAGAAACCAGACAAAAGCCATTATATATGATGATTTTTTAAATATTTGCGATGATATTTTTGTAATAACAGGGTCTGAAAATTCTGAAATTTTTTCACTTATACTTAATGATAAGGAAGATGAGGCAGTTGAGCTTATTGAGAAATATAAATCAGATTTTAAAAATAATTTAGTAATTGAAATACAAAATACTGGTAAAGAAAGTCATAAGATCTTTATAGCTTCCATCTTGCCTATTGCCTCAAGGCTAAGCATTCCTGTAATAGCAACAAACGATGTTCTATTTGGAGATAGAGAAGACTTTGAAATTCATGAAACCAAGGTATGCATTAACAGCGGCAAGACACTGAACGATCCAAACAGAGAAAAAATTTACTCTGAGGAACAGTACTTTAAATCTCAGGATGAGATGCAAGAATTATTTAAAGATTTTCCAGAGGTTCTTTCAAATACTCTTGAAATTGCCAAACAATGTAACTTAAGTTTAGAGCCAGATGGGTATTTTTTGCCTGAATATCCAGTTCCTAAGGGACAAAACTTTGATTCTCACTTAAAGAGCTTGGTTGAAGAAAATCTAAAAAATCTAACTGCTAAATTCACTAACGATCAGGTAGAGGAATATGAGGCTAGAGTTAAATATGAGCTAGACCAAATAAAAACGATGGGATTCTCCAGTTATTTCCTAATTGTTTATGATTTTATAAAGTGGTCTAAAAATAATGATGTTCCTGTTGGCCCAGGAAGGGGATCAGGAGCAGGCTCTTTAGTTGCTTATTGCTTAGGAATTACAGCTCTTGATCCTATTAAACATGGCCTTCTTTTTGAAAGATTTTTA
>CABYHU010000020.1 GCA_902518715.1 uncultured SAR86 cluster bacterium | reverse complement strand
TTTGACAGAGATATTGCTTATACTTATGACTACACGCAATATGTTTATTACTATGGTTATGACTACTATGCAGCATATTATTATGATTATGATTATTATGCTTCAACCGATCCACGAGTTTTCTATACACAGTTTGATGATTTCGAAAGAACCTCAAATGAATTTAGAATTCAATCTGTAACAGACTCTGGTTATCAGTGGATTCTTGGCGCATTCCATGAAGAAAATGATCATGAGTATCAAACTTATTATGACTTCACTGGTCAGTTAGCAACTTCACTAACGGTTGTTGATAACAGATGGTGGGCTCAAGACAATGTTAGATCTGATAAACAGAAAGCAGTATTTGGTGAAGTGACTGTTCCAGTTTCTGATAAAACTGATTTAACAGTAGGCTTTAGAAAGTATGAAACTGAAAACGTTTTTGATGCTAAGGACGGTTACTTTGGCTATTATGAAACTGCTCCTACAGGTTGGGTAGGAAGATCAAATGTCTATGAGTTTGAAGATAGTGGTGTAGCCCCAAAATTCAATATATCTCATAAGCCCAATGATGATCTGTTGGTATATGCAACCTATTCAGAAGGATTTAGACCAAGTGGTATTAATAGGACAACAGGAAGAACTGCTGAACTAGTTCCAGATACATATACATCAGACCTTTTGAGGAATTTAGAGCTTGGCTGGAAATCTTCATTGGCTGATGGAAAAGTCACATTTAATGGACTTGTTTATCATATGAATTGGGAGGACTATCAGTCTACAAGATATGTATATGATCTTCTAACCGTTGCCTATGTTGATAATGTAGGTATGGCAACTGTTCAAGGAGCTGAATTGGCATCTTATTTCAATATTTCAGATTCTTTCTCAATGTCGCTAATGGCTAATTTCAATGATCCAACTATGGATGATGATATTGTCGATGCTGGAGGAACAGTTCTTGGTAATAAAGGAAACACTCTTGCATATGTTCCTGAAAAAAGATTTATTCTAACTATGGATAAAGACTTTACACTTGCCGGGAAACCCGCTTATTTCAGCTTAGATTCTTCTTATACTGGAAGAAGATGGGCAGATGAAACTAATACTACACCTATGCAATCATACTCGATGATGAATGTCAGAACTGGTATGGATTTTGGTGGCGGGGTTTCAGGAGAGTTGTTTATAAACAATGCTAATGACAGTAGACCTGTTCTAGGCCTATATGATGATTTTGGTGATCTCAGACAAACTAGCTCTCAACCAAGAGTTATAGGTATCAGGATTAGATATAGGTACTAAAAATATCTTCTAAGGTCTTACTTAAGACCTTAGGATCTTCAAAAAATGGAAAGTGTGCTACACCTTCCATTTTTTTTAGTTTTGCGCTTCCAAACATGCCTATCATTTCATCAATCTTTTTTGGTGATACCAGTTTATCCATTTCACCAACTATAATATTTATATCTTTTAATTTATTAATATCTTTTATGTCCATACGAAATTCCATACAAGCATTCATATCTATAGCAAGTATGTCTTTAGAAATTTGATTAAAGAGTTTTTTTAAATCATATAAAGCAATTTCTCTTTCTGGATCATCAATATCCTTAAAACCATAAGGAGTTATTACTTTTCCATTAGTTTTTTTATAAAAACTACTTCCTTTTATGCCGAAAGCTTTTTTAGGTTTTTCTACAGAAGGTATTTTGTGAATTCCATACTTGGTAAGGAAATCTGCTGCTCCATCTAAATTTCTTGAAGAGCCATCAAGAAGAGCTGATCCTACAAAGAGTGGATACTGACAATTGAAAAGAGACACACTTTTAAAGATTTTTCTATTTAATGATGCAAGAGACATACACACTAATCCACCCATACTGTGACCACAAAGATGTAAACTATTCAAATTTAACTCTTTAAGACAAGCAGAAATAAAATTAGCATATTCTTCAATCGTTGAAGCGTTTGAAGGAGGAGACCCGCCATGTCCCGGAAGATCAATTGATATTACCTGATTAAATATTTTTGGATCTGGATGGAGTAGATCTGCAACTCTGTGATCCATACCAGCCCCTGGAATAAATAAAATAATTTCTTTTGATTTATCAATTAAATCTATGTTGTGGATATAAGCTGATCCAAGACTAGTTTTTAAGAGCATTTTTCGATATATAAAAAATCATAAGAACATATATAAATATTAATGGTATGGATGAGAGCACTAAAATATATTTCATACTATCGATACCGTTAAGCGACATTATAATAATCGGCTGAACTACAAGAAGAAGTGCAAAGATTATTCTTAACGATTTAGTTGGTTTTTTTGATGCCTGCTTCATGGCTGTTGAGGCTAATACATAAGAGCAAGAGTCATACGTTGTACAAAGAAAAATTGTAGCAATAAACGCATATAGAATTATTAAATAATATCCTGCAGGCAAAGAAAGCAATGCTTCAAGAGCTATTCTTCCACTAGGTATATCTTTTATCATCTCAGGGACATCCATTATGCCTCTTTCATAGAGGTTTAAAGTAAGGCCACCAAGAACATAGAAATGTAAAAAAGTTGCTAAGGAACCTATAAAAATTGTTCCTAATATCATCTGTCGTATAGATTTACCATTTGAAATTTGAAGTATAAAAGTTCCCACAAACGGTGCCAAGGCCATCCACCAAGCCCAGTAGAAAACAGTCCAACTTTGAGCAAATGAGCTTTCAGAAAAAAAACTCATATCAATATAATTTTTAAACATAAAGAAAGTAGATTCAATTGAATTACTTATTATGTATTTTGTTGGCCCAACAAAAAGTATTATTAAAAGCATCGCAATAACTAAAAGTACATTTATATTACTTAGTCTTTTAATTCCACTTTCAAGACCTTTATAAACACTAGTTCCAAATATAAATAGACAAAAAATAAGAACGAGTATTTGGAAGCTAAAAGAATTATTAATACCCAGTAAATAGGAAGTCATTTCAGCTATCACTGGAAAGGATACACCCATACCAACACCTGCACCAGCAAGGATTGCAAGAATAAAAACAACGTCAAATATATTTTTTAACAGCTTACTTAAAGTATTATCATTTTTAATTAATATGCCCCCAAAGGTTAGTTGCACATTAGGATTCTTTAAAATCGCTATTGTAAAAGCAACACCAGGAAGAGCATAAAGTGCCCAGCCAACAAAACCCCAGTGGAATAGAGGATATGCTTGGCTATATTCTATTATTTCGCTAGAGGTAGAATCTAAACCAAAAGGCTTTGAGTTCATTGTTTGAGCCCACTCAACAGGGGATGCCCAAAGAATTGATGCACCCATTCCAGCTACAAACATCATTGCACCCCAAGAAGTATTATTAAAAATAGGTCTATTTATTAAGAAAATCTTTTTAGAACCAATTGGAAGTAAGCATATTGTTAATAAAAAGACTATTACTCCAAATGCACCAAGCTCATAAATATTTTCAAGTTTTAAGCTAGCAGCATCATAGAGGAATTTAAGAGTTTCAGTTGATTTATCAACATCTAAAAGAACATACAAAGAAATAAAAAATGAGAGTAAAATGGGTATTAAAATTAATGAAAGATTCCAGTCTTTATTAATAAAAAAGCTTTTCTTAAACATATGGACAATAAAAATTCTCTAGAGATAGCATACCAGAATGCAAGAGATTTAATTCATAAAAAAGAATATCTTCACGCCATAAGTCAGTTAAATGAAATCTTAAAAGTTTTTCCTAACGAGTTAAACTCAATATATTTATTGATAGACTGTTTTATTAAAATTAATAAACCTATCGAGGCTCTTGAATATACTCATAAAGCACTAAGTTTTAAAAATGATGATAAAAAACTTTTATATCTTGAAATACAACTCAACGAATTTTTAGAGAGAGACTCTGAGGCAATATTTTTACTTAAAGCATTCATAGATAAATTCTCTGACTTTAAAGCACTCAAGCAACTCACAAATCTTTTAGTCAAGCAAGATAAATCAGATGAAGCAGATGATGCTGTAAAGAAATTTTTTGAGGACAATGAAGATTATGGGCTTCTTTATAGGGGTGTTAGACATCTTCATGCTTCAAGGTATAGAAAAGCAGAGGATGCTTTTAAAAAAGTGCTAATTGAAGATGAGGATAATATTGATGCATTAAGATTTATGGGAATACTTGCATTCAAATCTGGAAATCATGATATTGCTGAAGCTATGTTTACAAAGGCACTTAACTTGGATCCATCTTATAGCTTAGTGTGGGCAAATTTAGCTCAAGTCTTTAGCGTTACTGGACAACTTCATAAAGCAAAAAAGTCATTTAAAAATATTCTAAATATGGAGCCTAAAAATGGTTTAATTTGGGCCGAATATGGGACTGTATTAACTAAGTTAGCTGACTATAAAGAGGGCAGAGATGCGTATTTAAAAGCATTAGAGTTTAAACCTAATAGTCCAAGAGTTCATTTAAGTCTTGGGCATGTTTACAAAACTATGGGAGAAATAAATAATTCTATTAATTCTTATAAAAATACAATCATTCAGAACAACCTTTCAGGTGAAGCCTATTGGAGTCTAGCAAATTTGAAGACATATTCTTTTTCAGAAAATGAAATTAAAGATATGGAAGAAACCTTAAAGTGTGATATGTCGGATATAGAGAGATCGCAAATGCATTTTGCTCTTGGAAAAGCTTATGAAGTAAAGAAGGATTTTGATAAATCTTTTAAAAATTATTATGAAGGTAACAAGGTAAAAAAAGATCTGATTAAGTATTCTTCTAATGATACAACTGAAAATACTAAAAAAATATTAGAGTTCTTCAACCAAGAGAACATTCAAAATCTATCAAAGTCATCTACTAAAGATCAAGATCCAATATTTGTTTTGGGAATGCCTAGATCAGGATCAACATTGGTTGATCAAATTATTTCATCGCATAGTAAAGTTGATGGGACACAAGAATTACCTAATATTATTAAAATCGCAGCTGAATTAAATACTAATGAGAAAAATAGTTATCCCGAGGTACTTAAAGAATTAGATGGAGCAAAGCTAAGTGATCTTGGCAAAAATTATATACAAGAAACTACTTGGGCAAGAGATAGCGCACCTTTCTTTATCGACAAGATGCCTAACAATTTTATTCATATTGGATTAATCAAAACTATTCTACCCAATGCAAAGATTATAGATACCAGGAGAGATCCAATGGATACGTGCTTTAGTTGCTTTAAACAATTTTTTGCTAGAGGGCAGTTATTCACATACAGCTTGGAAGATTTAGGAAATTATTATACTGACTACATAAGAGCAATGAATCACTGGCATAATGTTTATGGTAAGGATATTTATACTGTTCATTACGATAATGTTATTAATAAAACTGAAGAAACTATCAGAGAATTAATAGATTATTGCAACTTACCTTTTGAAAACGAATGTCTTGAGTTTTATAAGTCTTCTAGACCAGTAAAAACACCAAGTGCTGAGCAAGTAAGACAGCCTATATATAAATCTGGCCTTAACTATTGGAAAAATTATGAAAAGCATCTTGTGCCGCTAAAGAAGATAATAGATGAAATTAATTAAAGATAAATATAAATATCCTGAACTTCAAAGAGTAGAAAATGAATTGGGGCGATTTTATATAGATTCAGAAGGTCAGGAAGTTCCCTCAGTTACCAATGTGCTTTCCACGACATCTGA
>CABYHU010000019.1 GCA_902518715.1 uncultured SAR86 cluster bacterium | reverse complement strand
GCGTCTGGTTCAACCTCTAAGCACGATACAGGAATTGAATTACGAATCTTTTCTGCACTATCGATAAGACATATTTCTGACTCAGCAAGCGGACCAGAACTGTATGCAGATGTTTCCATTCCCTCCTGGACAAAATTAATAAGTTCCGTATCTTCTGCATTCACTTCGCGATTAATTCTCCAATTTAAATATCTCGCTGCTTTCATCTCCCTTCTTTCATCTGGCAACGCATATGGTATTTCTCTAATAAGAGTCTTGCGAGAGTTGATTGGTATAAATTGCATAAAATCCATCTGATCTGGATAGATATCAAATGCTAGATTAGGCCATAATCTATAGTAAGACCAATGCATTTGCTTATTTTTAGGTAAATGTTTAGATTCTGGTAGTATTTTTTTATAGAGGTCATTGGATAAATTTTTCTTTCTTGTTTTATTAAGATCGCCCCACATTTTGTGAATAAATCCTCCGTCCTCAGATAATTCAATTCCATAACTATTGCCAACTAAACCGGATAGACCAGGATGAGCAACAGGTATATGCAAAGCATCAACATAATTATCAGCAACCTGCTTCCAATTAACATCTCTTGGCCTCATTGTTACCCTTCCTAATGGTTTTATATCCTCTAATTTGTATAAAGATAATTCTTCTAGATAAGGATTGAATTGATCGGCTACGCTTGGCGCTGAACTTGGATTTATCTTCGCAAAAATAAATCCTAAAAAGATTTCCATTTGCACTGGCTTTAAGTTGTGATCCTCTTTGTCAAAGTTTTTAAATTGCTCTTCATAAGGAACAGATTTAAGGTTACCGGATAGGTCATAACTCCATGCATGATAAGGACATCTAATTCTTTTACCACAATTCCCATCATCCTCTAAAAGCTTTGTTGCCCTATGAGAGCAAACATTATGAAAAACATTTATCTCATCATTTTCATTCCTTATAGCAACTAATCTTTCATTAAAGAAATTGAAAGTAAAATAATCTCCTGCATTAGGAATATTTGAAGAGTGACATATCAACTGCCAGTTATTTAGAAATAAGTGTCTTTTTTCAAGCTCTAGAAATGCATCGCTTGTATACGTCCAAGCTGGCAAAGTTTGATGGCTTTTATAAATCATAATTCTATATTTTATACCACAAGTAAAAAAGTCTACTTAATCAATTCTCCAGTGATTTGAATACTTTAAAAGCAAATATTGCTCCCAGAATTTGGAAAAATATAAAGCAGGCCGCATCAAGATAAAAAATGCCAGTAAATGTATCAGTAAAAATCCTAGCAAACGTAATGGCAGGATTTGCAAAAGAAGTTGATGATGTAAACCAATATCCTGCAGAAATATATAGCCCAACTGAGGGAGCAACTAAATCGCTATTTAATCTTAAAGTTCCAAGAATTATCATTAATAAGCCAAAAGTAGCTATTGATTCTGATAGAAAGATATTAATGCCAGACCTGCTATTTTGTGAAAGCTGAAATGCATCTAAATCAAACATTAGGTTTGCCAACATCACTCCGATAAACCCTCCAATAAGCTGAGTAGGGATAAAGTTACATAGTTCAAATAATGAGATATCTTTCCTTAGGAACATGACCAAGCTTACGCATGGATTAAAATGAGCTCCAGATATCTTAATAAAAGTCCAAATTAGTGCAGTTAGTCCCGCTCCAGTTGCTATTGTATTTGCTAGAAGTATCATTGATATCTCATTAGACAAGTTACTTGCCATAATTCCCGATCCAACGACAACCATTACTAGAAAACTGGTACCAATAAGTTCAGAAAGAAATTTGGAGTTAAAAAAACTCATCTAGATTTATAATCAACTTTAAAAAATAGCAAAATTCCTGAGATAGAGCTTACTAAAGCTAAGATTGAAAAGATTTTAAGGAAAATATTATTTATCTTATCTCTTGTTTGCCAATCCATAATGTGAAATCCCCACATTAAGTCCCAGATTCTCCACTGAAGTGATCTAACTGCAGTTATTTCCCCAGAGAAAACATTTAAATATACATTAATCTTCTTATCTTTATCATTTAGAGAGGTTACTTTGTATAAAGGAAGATTTCTCCCTCTATACTCTGAGCCTTTTGAAGATTCTGTAATTTCCTCTAAATCTATTGGCACAAGTGTTGAAGATGAGCTAACAATTTCAAAAACTTCACTTTTATTAAGCTTGTTTACAGGAGCGCCAAAAGAATCGAGGTATTCGGTGCTCTTACTATCGCTCACAACAAAAATAATTTCCCCCAGTCTATTTATTGCTTTTACCTGCTGAACATCAGACCTTGAGAACTTTACCTCATCAAAATTAATTGGAAAGCTTTCTGTTAATCTGTATTGCTCCCCTCTCACAAGCTCAATCTTATTGAACGCAAAATATATACCTGAAACAGTCCATAAGAATAATTGAACTGAAATAAAAAAACTCAAGTATTTGTGAGTATTTCTGACTATGTTTCTCATCACTTAAATTTAAATTGTATTTAGGATAAAAGTTTATATTATAATATACCCCCTATGGGTATATTTAAGGTCTTTTTAGTACTATTTATCTCGTTTGGTCTAGAGGCTAGGCCAATATCGTATTCAGGTGGCTCTACTTTAATGGCGTTTTCAGACAATATTAAAGACTCGCTCTATTATCATTATTCGCCAACTTACAAATATTCAATTGGTATCGAGGCTATCAATAATAAATATTTTGAAAAAGATTTCTCTAATTTAAGATTTACTTATTTATTAAATAGAAAAAATACTGATATTTCCCAAAGGAATCTCTATTTTCAGTCAGGCATCAATCCTGAACGACTTTCAGAAAATTTTATTGGCATGCATGGAGATTGGGAAACAAGAAGATGGTTTACAGGATTTGGATATAAGAGTGTTCAAAATAATATCAAGGACTACTCTGATCAATATATTCAAGTCGGATTTGCACCATATTTAGGAGAGTATGGTGATTTGCATACATGGATTATGCTTAAAAGTAAAAAAAATTCTCTTCTGGAAGGCAATTCAACTTATCCAGTTTTAAAATTTTTTAAAGGAAACTTTCTCATGGAGTTTGGTTATAATGACAAAACTGAATGGGACACTCATATTATGTATAGATTTTAGGAGATACTATGAAACGTGAATTATTATTATTTTGTTTAGCGCCAGTATTTTTTTTAACGGCGTCGGCTGATGATGGAATGCATAATCATGACAGTCATTTACATCAAAAGCTAGTTGATGGTGAAAATCTTGAGGTAGATCCAGAGAGATATAAGAAATTTCTCAGTGGATTAACTGATTCTCAGGTAGCTGTTGTGAGTGTTAAGGGTATGGTCTGTGACTTTTGTGCAAGAGGGATTGAAAAGACTTTCATCAAAGACAAAACTGTAAAAAAGATAGATGTTGATTTGAATCAAGGGAAAGTTTTAATTGCTTATGAAATGGGCAGAAAAATTGATTTTGAGGAAATAAAAGCAAAAATAGTCATGAATGGTCAAAATGCTACCGCAATGAAGGTCTTGAAAATCTAAAATATTAAATGGATGACAAGTCAGCAAATTTTTTATCGCTTTTTGCGTCATCATCTACATTAATATGCTGTGCTCTTCCATCAATGTTTGTTCTGCTTGGGGCTGGCGCAACATTTGCTAGCATTATAACTATCTTTCCATTCTTAATAGTTTTATCGCAATACAAAATATGGATAACCTCATTTGCACTAATAATGTTGGCATTTGCAGGATATGTAAATTATAAAACCTATAATATGCCCTGTCCGGCTGATCCTGAGCTGGGAAGATTGTGTGCAGAATCTAGAAAGAGATCACGCTATATCTATTATTTTTCAGCTGTCTTATTTTTATTAGCAACTATCTTCACTTATGTTATTCCTAGATTTATCTAATGAGTCATCCTAATCATAAGAAACATATCGCAAGTCTCAAAAGAATAGAGGGACAAGTCAGCGGCATCATTAAAATGGTAGAAAGTGAAAAGTATTGCATTGATATATTGAACCAAGTGAAAGCAGTAAAAAATTCAATTTCATCTGTTGAAAGAAAAATCCTTGAGACCCATTTAAGTGCATGCGTAAAAAGCTCTCTTGAAGGATCAAAAGACTATGAGAAAAAAGTTAACGAGCTTTTAAAAGTTTTAAAAAGATAATTTAGTAGGAAACTAAAGTCTCAATATTATATCCTTGTTCTTTAATTAAATTACTGCCACCAAGTTCTGGCAGATCAATAATACATAAAATTAATATATCCGATTTCTGAACATTGAAATTTTCAGTAAGAAGTTCTGCACATGCTATTGCAGTTCCGCCAGTAGCAACTAAATCATCAATAATTACGACGCGCTGCCCTTTTTCGATATTTGTATTTTTCTGAATTTCTATCGAAGTGCTTCCATATTCAAGATCAAAACTCTTTACATATGTTTCATTGGGTAACTTGCCCGGTTTTCTTGCTAAAACAAATGGAAGTAAAAGGTCGGTTGAAACGGAACCAGCAAAGATAAATCCCCTACTTTCAATACTTACAATTAAATCTGCATTGAAGCTTTCTGTCATCTTTGTTAATTCTTTGCAGGTCTTTCTAAATGGTTCAGGTGTTTCAATTAAGCTTGTTATGTCCCTAAACTTTATCCCTGGAATTGGAAAATCTTCTACATCTCGAATATGTTTTTTTAAGTCTAATTTATCACTCATTTTTTTCCTTTTTAAGATATTTTATCAAACATCCTAAAAATTAGCGCTTATATCAATTACGATTAAAACAGCAATTGAAAGTTGAAATAGCAAGCTTAGCCAAAGGATTAATTTAATGAATAGGCTTGGCTGTAATTCTTTTTGAAGTTTATTTGATAGATAAATTGCCCCTATATTCACAATGGGTAATCCCATTGCAGCCCAAATACCTGCAATTAATAAAAGAGTTATTGGGTTTGGTAATAAAAAGTAGAAAACTCCTGAAAAAAATGGCACTAAAAACGCGATGAGTTTTATTAATGTCTTTCTAGTGTTCTCTTTTTCATAAACAAACCCCATTGAAATTAAATAATCAGAAATTGTTCTCGTAAATGCAGCTGTTCCCGATAAAAGAGTTGAGTAAAGGATGAAAAATGCAAGCACTATAAAAAGCCATTTTGCCCAGTCTCCTAGAACAAGGGAAAACATATTTTGAAGCGCCCCGATGATATCAACATCCCAAAATGATTGTGTTGCCAAAGATTCCTGAAGTTGGGGCAAAGTATTTAAAACTCCAGCGCCAAGAAAGAAAAAAGGTAGTGTCCCAATAGTAATAAAAAAGATAGTTACCCAAACATCTGTTTGCATTGTTCGAATCCAATTTTTTGTCTCTTGTATATCCCCAGCATCTCCTTGAGCATAGCCTTTCTCAAGACACCAATATGTATAAGCCATTATTTCTCCATAACTTATTCCAGTGAAACCGAAAACTGCCAAAGCTAATGGCAAATATTCAAAAGGAAGAGAGAAATTTAGACCTGAAAAAACTTGAGCAGTATTGAGCTCATAGCTAGTGGACTGCATTGAAAAAGCAATAATTAAAGTAATCAAAGAAAATACTAGAACCATCCCAAGAAGAATATTTTCAAGAATCGAGTAGGAGCCTCTAATTAATATCAGCCAAGTAATTAAGCATGACAGAACAACCCATACCTCAATATTTATGAAGGGAAATAAATTTGTTCCTGCCTCTGCAACCGCCCCAACTAATCCTCCCATACCGATGATTGCAGGCAAAACTCCTAGAAACATAAACCAAACTAACCAAGAGGTCGTTTTTCCATTTATTTTTGT
>CABYHU010000018.1 GCA_902518715.1 uncultured SAR86 cluster bacterium | reverse complement strand
ATGCACTCATTAACCAATATGTATCCTGGATCAGATATCAAGGGAGCACCGGCATCTGAAATTAATGATATCGTTTTTCCTGCCCTAGCTTCTTTAATAATACTTTTTGTCTTACTTCTTTCGTTGTGGTCATTAAAAGAAAAACTTTTTTTATCAATTTTATACCTATCAAAAATTTTTTGAGCTTTGCGAGTATCCTCTGCATATATAAGATCACTGCTATTAAGTATTTCTATTGACCTTAGAGAAATATCATTTAAATTACCTATTGGAGTACAAATTAAATAAATCATAAGTGAAAACTGTAAATTTCAATGATCTACTAATTATAAGCTTTATTTGCTTTTTTTTTCTTGGTTGCTCTTCAACACAATTAGTTGATATTTCAAAGGATGAACAGCTTAATGATCTGCTTGATAATATTGGACAAGTAGAATTAAGAATTAATGCTAATGAAGAAGTTAAGCAGCTTATTATTAAATCAATAGTTTCTCTAGATTCTGATATAAAAATAAATTTTGTCGATAGCATTGATAATGGAGTCCTTCCAATATCAAACAATTTTCTAAATCAAGAATTCACACATTTTTGCAAGCCCGCTAATGTATATCTTGAGGAAGTCACAGAACAATACTTGTTTGATTTTCAGAAAAATGATGAGGTTTTTATTTTTTATAGTGAAAGATTTAAATATCAAGCAGAGACAATAAAGAATAGTTATCCCGGTGTAAGAATCTTTAAATTGGAGGGGGATTATGATGATCTTGTAAAGAGAGTATTTGAATTGTCAGGAAGTAATAGTAGAGGAGATTTAATAAACAGATTAGTTCAAGAGGAAGATATAGGTTTTGTGCCAAGGCCAAGAGAGGATTTTGAAAAGATCTATATTATTGCCGACTATGATCAATCTAAAAACTTTATTCCTTCATTAAGGTTTAACTACATCTTAGGTAAAGAAATTTATGTGTCTTCGCAGTCGGTAACAAGAATTGAAGATAGAAAAAAATTATTAGACTTTTCTGAAGTTATTCTCGCAGTTCCTAACTCATTTTTGAAAGAAAATGAGTCATTAAATCTTGATGAGCTATCAAAGTTATCATTTTTGCAGGATTTAATACTTATTTCTGCAATCAAAAAAAATAATGGCAATTCTCAAATAATTGCTGGCCAGTTTGCAAATATTCGCTTCTCACAAAATACTTGCTCTGATATGCAAACGAATCTTGTTAAGATAGATAATCTAGGATTTAGTCAGCTCTGAGATCTTTTTCGATTGTTGTCAAACTATCAATAAAACCAGGTCTCTCAAAAATTTTATTTTGGTAATCTAGGAGAGGTTTGAGTTGTTTATTATATGGAAGATTTATACCCATGGATGTTAATCTCCACATAATTGGTGCTAAGTAACAATCAACAAGAGTGAAATCTTCATTCATAAAAAATGGAAATTCTTTGAAAATTGGTGAAATAGTCGCAAGCTCTTGAATCAGTTCTTCTTTGGTCTTTTTCTCTTTTGGTTTTGTAAGCTTTCCTGAAATTATTGAATCTACTAAGGGGCACCACTCTCTATCTATTCTAAGCATTAACTCTCGGCAGTTAGCTCTTGCAACCGGGTAGACTGGTAATAATGGAGGATGTGGAAATCTCTCGTCGAGATATTCCATCATTACTGATGTATCGTAAAGAGCTAAATCTCTATCAACCAGAATTGGTAATTTATGGTAAGGACTGACAGAAAGAATATCATCCGGAGCTTCTTCAATATCGAATTCTCTTATTTCGCATGCTATATCTTTCTCAGCTAAAACTATTCTTACTCTATGGCTATAGTGATTATCTCGCTCTGAATATAAAATCATGTTGAACTTCTCCTAGTGATAGTCTTTTTGATATTCTCTGTAGAGAAGCGCAGAAAGAAATGTAAATATAATAAAGAATATTATCGCATATACTCCCATTCTTTCCCTTTCCGCCCTACTGGGCTCACCTACATATGTCAAAAAATTTGTGAGATCATATATAAATTCATCAAACTCTTCAACATTTAACAATCCTGAACCATCTTGATGCTTGAGGTAGCCACATTTTTCTTTAGTGATAGTGTTTCCAAATTCATCTCTCTTTTCACCACCATTCTTTGCTAAAACAGGTACTTCTTTGCAACCAAGTTTTTGATTGCCTTGAATTGGTGCCAAAATATTAGGCATGTTTACACCTGGATAGACAAGATTATTAGAGCCATAAGTTGTTGAAGAGTCATCATAAAAAGCCCTCAAATAAGTATAAACCCAACTTGAAGTTCTTTTTCTCGCAACTAAAGTTAAATCAGGAGGAGCGTTATCAATTTCTAATTCATGAATAGGGGCAACCATTAAATCATATGGTCCTACATCTTGATCTGGAACAAGATATTCAAAGAAAATGTCCTCTGGTATTTGAAGATCATTAGCAACCCTTCCCCATCGAGAATATTTTAGTGAATGGCAGCTATAGCAATATTTCATAAAGGTCCCTACTCCTCTCTGCAGTGAAGCCATATTATTTAAATCTGGTTTAAACTGATCACAGTCTCCATAGTCTTTACATGGACCTCCTTCAGCTGAATTTAAGGAAGGAGCAAGCGAAAAAAATAAAAAACTTATAATTAATATTGATTTAATCACAATCTATCTGGCACCTCATAAGTTTTTTCAATACTTGTATAAATAGGCATCAAAAGAAAAAAGGCAAAATACATGACAGTGCATATTACTGACATGATTTTCCCAGTCTCTGTAACAGTGACGGTTCCTAAGTATCCTAATGTAATAAAGCTTACAACAAATAAAACTATCGCTATCTTACTTAATATTCCTTTGTATCGTATTGATGCCACATTACTTCTATCTAACCAAGGAACAACAAATAGTATTGCTACAGCTGCCGCCATAACTATTAGCCCTCCTAATGGATCTGGAATAGCTCTTAACATTGTGTAATATGGCGCGTAATACCATACAGGAGCAATATGTTCTGGTGTAACCAGTGGGTTTGCCTCTTCAAAATTTGCTAATTCAAGGAAATAACCTCCGCCCTCAGGAAAGAAAAACATAATTATGCAAAAAACTAAGCCAAAAACACCAATTGCAGGCATTGCACTTAAAACCTTATATGGGAAAAAAGGTACGCTATCCAAAGGGACCCCGTCTTCATCGATATATTCCTCAATATCTACCCCTTCAGGATTCCCAGCTCCTACTTCATGAAGAGCAACAAGATGGAGAAATACGAGTGCAATCAATATCAGAGGAAGTGCAACGACATGAAGAGCAAAAAACCTAGAAATTGTAATCCCAGAAATGTAATAGTCGCCTCGAACCCAAACTTCTAGTGATTCACCAATGTAGGGTATTGCTCCAAAAAGAGAAATTATTACTTGAGCTCCCCAATAAGACATTTGACCATATGGAAGAACATAACCTAAAAACCCCTCCGCCATCATCACTAAATAAATTGTCATTCCAAAAATCCAAACTAACTCTTTTGGTTTCTTGTAAGATCCATACAATAGGCCTCTAAACATGTGCAAATATACTATTGCAAAAAACATTGATGCTCCTGTTGTATGCATATATCTTATAATCCACCCATAATCTACATCTCTCATAATGTACTCGATGGAAGCAAAAGCTCCCTCTTCAGTATTTGAATAAGGCATCATCAACCAAATGCCTGTAACTATTTGCAGAATAAGGACAATTGAAGCAAGAGCTCCAAACAAGTACCAAAAGTTAACTTTTTTTGGAACGGGATGCTTCGAAAGATGCCTTTCAAATGTATTAATAATAGGCAGTCTGTAGTTAATCCAATTTAGAACCTTTGTTACCATTATGCTTCTTCTCCAATTGTTAAAATACTCCCCTCAAAAAAATGAGGTGGCACAGTTAAATTAGTAGGTGCAGGAACACCTTTATAAACTCTCCCTACTAAATCAAACATTGAACCATGACATGGGCAGAAAAAACCTCCTGACCAGGAGGAATCCCATGGCTTAGGCTCGACTTCTGGATAATATTTAGGTGAGCAACCTAAATGAGTGCAAACACCTGATAGAACGGAATATTCTGAACTTAAAGATCTCGTAGAATTAATATTTTTGTATGGCTCATCGATATCATCTGAGTTAGGATCAGCTAGCTTTGAGGTTACAGAACTCAAACCTGACAAAGCAGATTTAGAATGTCTAATTATTAAAATAGGCTGTTTTCTCCATGAAACTTGAATTTGTTGACCAATCATCATTTTAGATACATCAACCTTTACCGCAGAGCCAATTGCTTTGGCTCTAGCGCTTGGATTCCATGTGGTTATAAAAGGAGTAGCAGCAAAAGCCACACCAGCAGCGGCAAATCCAGAAGTTAAACCAATCAATACTTTTCTTCTACCCTGATCTGGAACACTGCTAAGACTTTCATTAAGTTTTTCTAGTGGTAATTTAACGTTTATGCCAAAGTTCTCAAATATATTTAGAAAATGCTCACTTAATTCTGATAAATCAGTCTTCTCGAGTTCGTTTAGTGCAGAAATAAGTTCGTCTCTTCTTAAAATTGCTTCATCTAAAACCTTAGTTTTCAAGGAAGTTTTAACAAAACTAGTTCCGATGACCTCTGCAACCTTTTCATTAACTCTTTTTTGAAAGAAGTAAATATCATTATTAGCTCCTCTGAGAGTAAGGTATTTTTCTATGGTATCAGTCATCTTTTGGAGAAAATAAATAATTAAATGGTGGTAATCTGAGGTTTAGGTTGAGGTTGTACCCATATGATAAAAAAAAAGTACTCATAGCAGAATTTAAAAAAGGAATACTTATACAGTCCAAAGTATAAAATGATGTAAAAAAACCTTTTAAATTAGGGTATTTTAAGAACAATGTACCCATATACTTCCTTTTGTATATTGTTAAAGTACGCACAATATAATATAAAAATATAGATAATGGAAGTATATTTTGATAATAAATTAGATCTATCTTTTTGAAAATTGCGAGCTCTTTCTTGCCTTTTTTAAACCAGGCTTTTTTCGCTCTACTTTTCTTGAATCTCTTGTAAGGAAACCAGCTTTTTTTAGTTGCGGTCTAAGCTCTTCATCAAGCAGTAAAAGAGCCCTGGAGATACCATGTCTGATTGCTCCTGCTTGCCCAAAGCTACCTCCGCCTTTAACTTTTGCAACTATATCTACTTTGTCAATTAAGTCGCACAGCTCAAGCGGTTGCTTAACAAGCATTTGAGCGACTTCTCTTCCAAAATACTCGGAAAGCTCTTTATTGTTTACTTTGATTGACCCTTCGCCATGGGATAAATATATTCTGGCTGAGGATGTTTTCCTTCTTCCTGTTGCATAAAGTCTTTCACTGCTCATATTTTTGGATTCCACTCACTTGGATTTTGAGATTCATGAGGATGCTCTGATCCGCTGTATACCTTTAATTTTTTAATAATTGATTTTCCTAGCTTATTTTTAGGTAGCATTCCCTTTACTGCATTTTCAATAATTCTCTCAGGACTGCTCTCAAGAACTTCTTTGAATGATT
This sequence comes from uncultured SAR86 cluster bacterium, assembly GCA_902518715.1. Classification (GTDB taxonomy): domain Bacteria; phylum Pseudomonadota; class Gammaproteobacteria; order Magnimaribacterales; family D2472; genus CACNXK01. The sequence goes on along the minus strand of CABYHU010000018.1, from coordinate 964 downwards.
TTTCTTTTAGCCCTCCTGGATATAAAGAATGTTTATAGTATTTCTTTTGATCTGCCTTATTCCCAGTAACTTTTACCTTGTCTGCATTTATTACCACTACAAAATCACCACCATCGACATGAGGTGTAAATGTTGGCTTGTCTTTACCTCTTAGTTTATCTGCAATTTTAGTAGCAAAACGGCCCAAAACTTTGTCCGCGGCGTCGAATACTACCCAGTCTCTAACAACTTCAGTATTTTTTAAGCTAAATGTTTTCATATCAATTTTTGTGTGGACGAATATTAAAGGTTAAGAGCTATTTAATCAATAATTTTTGTAATTTATTTATCATTGATATCTCTCATTTCTTCAATCCTGCTTATTGTTCTATCCCATAAGAATAAAAGCTCTTCACCATTATAAAGGCTTTGAATGTCATCATTATTCATAAAGAACTTGATTTTTACTTTTTCAATGTAAGCAATATCAATAAAGCCGATAAACCTTCTAATAATATCCTTGCCATAATCATCATTTTGTTCAAAATCATCAATAAAAAACCAGTCATAATTTTTACATATAGCTAAAAAATCAGAAATTGCTAAATTTTGTCTAAAGAATTCTTTATATGAGAGCCAAATAAAGTCTTTAGTATTTCCTTTGCATCTAAAAGTTCTATCATTTATTTCAAGCTCTTTGTTAAGATCGCCGATAAAATTAAAGTTTTTCTTAATGAAGTCAAAGATCTGATCTTGGCTAAAGTCTTTCCCACTCTTTAAAGAATTTAGATTTATATTTTTTAATCTATAATCCTTATCTCCAATGAATTCATATACTACAAAGCTCTCTTCCAGCTTTGAAATATGTCTAATAAATTTGTCTCTTTGAAGTCCATTTTTATAAAGGTTTTCTATCTTTGCATTTGATGTAAGCATTATGAAAACATTCATTTTTGATAATAAATTTAAAAGTTTACCGATTATC
>CABYHU010000017.1 GCA_902518715.1 uncultured SAR86 cluster bacterium | reverse complement strand
AATTTACCCTTCTATGAAATGCCAGAAACCCCAAAAAGTCAAGTATTTAAAGGGTTTTTTTAGTAACTGAGGATTAGTGTTTGCTAACAGTTTTTGTCGATTTTTTTGATTTAGATTTAAAGCTTGAAGATTTATTAATTGCTTTTGGCTGCGACTCAAGTGAATGCAATATTACTTCATCAATCCATTCGACAGGAATTATTTCAAGTTTGTCAGTTATTACGTCAGGAATTTCTTTTAAATCCGCCTTATTGTCTAAAGGTATTATCACTTTTTTTATGCCACCACGCTTTGCTGCAAGTAATTTTTCTTTTAAACCGCCAATTTTCAAGACTTGACCTCTCAAAGTTATTTCACCAGTCATTGCAACGTCTGATCTTACTGGGATTTCTGTAAAAGCAGATATCAGTGCAGTTGTCATACCAACTCCAGCACTAGGTCCATCTTTTGGAGTAGCTCCCTCAGGAACATGTATATGTGTATCGAACTTTTCATAAAAGTCTTTTTTGATACCCAGCGAGTCTGATCTTGATCTTACAACTGTTAAAGCAGCTTGAATTGATTCCTGCATTACTTCGCCTAGTGAGCCAGTTTTAATTGTTTTACCTTTACCAGAGACTTTTGATGCTTCAATGGTAAGAAGTTCACCGCCAACCTCAGTCCAAGCTAGTCCACAAACTTGACCTATAGTATTTGAAGACTCAGCCTCGCCAAACTTGAATTTTCTGACTCCAGAATATTTTTCTAGGTTTTTAGAATCTATTTTTGTCGCTGTTTTCTTTTTAGATAGCAGTCTTTCTTTGACAACCTTTCTTAAAATCTTTGAGATTTGCCTTTCCAGACCTCTGACACCAGCTTCTCGTGTGTAATACCTTATTAGATCTAAAAGGACATTTTTATTTAAATTCAGTTCTTTATCTTCAAGCCCGTTTCTTTCAAGCTGTTTAGGAAGAAGATAATTCTTAGCAATTTGTAACTTTTCATCTTCAATGTACCCAGGAATCCTAATAATTTCCATTCTATCTAAAAGTGGTCCAGGAATATTTAAACTGTTAGCCGTGCATACAAACATCACTTCTGATAAATCATAATCGACCTCAAGATAATGATCGCTGAATGATGTATTTTGCTCAGGATCTAAAACCTCCAATAGTGCAGAGGCTGGATCTCCTCTATGATCCATACCAATTTTATCTACTTCATCCAATAAGAAAAGAGGATTTTTTACACCAACTTTTGTTAGTTTTTGGATTATTTTTCCTGGCATAGAGCCAATGTATGTTCTTCTATGACCTCTTATTTCAGCCTCATCTCTTACACCACCAAGAGACATTCTTATAAATTTTCTATTAGTGGCTCTTGCTATGGACTCTCCAAGAGATGTTTTACCTACACCGGGAGGACCTACAAGACATAAAACTGGAGCTTTAAGATTTTTTACTCTTTTTTGAACTGCAAGGTACTCTAAAATTCTATCTTTTACTTCTTCAAGACCGTAATGATCATCATTAAGGGTTTCTAAAGCAGCCTTGATATCTGATTTAACTTTTCCTCTTTTTTTCCATGGAACGTCAATTAAACACTCGAGATATGAGCGAACTACCGATGCTTCAGCAGAAGTTGGAGACATCATTTTAAATTTTGAGAACTCACTCTTTGCTTTTTTCATTGCTTCTTTTGACATCCCAGAATCTTCAATTTTATTTTTTAATACCTCGAACTCATCTCCCTCTTCTCCCATCTCACCAAGTTCTTTTTGGGCAGCTTTAATCTTTTCATTTAAGTAGTATTCTCTCTGAGATTTTTCCATCTGCTTCTTAACTCTTGACCTTATTCTTTTTTCGACATCTATAACATCAAGTTGAGACTCTATAAATGTAAGAATACTTTCTGATCTTTTTTGAAGATCAAAGATTTCTAAAATTTCTTGTTTCTGAGAAGTATCAATATTTAAGTGATTTACTATGTTATCAATAAGCTTTGAAAGATCATCTATGGCGTCAATTGTAGATAAAATCTCAGGGGGAATTTTTTTTGTAGAAGAAACATAATCATTGAACTTTGTTTTGATAAATCTTACAAGATTCATTGAATCGGAAACTTTGATAATATCATCATCAATTTCTGTTACTGCTGCTTTAGTTAAACCTTTAGAATCAGAGATCTTATCGATTTTGCATCTCTTGGCCCCTTCAACTAAAACTTTCATTGTCCCATCAGGCAGTTTGATGAGTTGGAGTAAGTTACTTACAGTTCCAAAGTGATATATATCTTTAAAAGTTGGGTCTTCATTTGAAGCATCTTTTTGAGCAACTAAAACAAGTTTCTTGTCAGAAGCCATGGCCGAATTTAAAGCTTCAATGGATTTTGATCTTCCAACAAATAATGTTGTAACAATTCCAGGAAAGACAACAACATCTCTTAATGGAATTATTGGATAATCTTTTGTGACTTTGACCATTATGTATATTTAAGGACTAATTAATAATTATCAATTAGCTTGCAGAGGATTTCTTTTTTGGTGTTTTAAAGACTTTTATGGGCTCTGAGCCATTATCAGCAGAGTTCTCGTCGATTATAACTTTTTCTAAGTCTTCGTTGGGTAACTCAAACATTACATCCATAAGTATATCTTCAAGTATAGACCTTAAGCCTCTAGCTCCAGTTTTTCTAGCAATAGCTCTTTTTGCAATACTTTTTAGAGCTTCTTCTCTGAAGCTGAGATCTACTGAATCTATTTCAAATAAATATTTATATTGATTTACCAGTGCATTTTTAGGTTCTTGAAGAATTCTAACAAGGGCATCTTCATCTAATTCATGCAAGGTGCTAATAACGGGAAGTCTTCCTACAAATTCAGGAATTAATCCAAATTTTACTAAATCCTCAGGTTCAACATTATCAATATTCATTTTAACTTCTTCTTTATCATTAGCAGCATTTACTTCAGCTGAAAATCCAATTCCAGTTTTATCAGTTCTATCCCTAATAACTTTATCAAGACCAGAAAAAGCTCCACCACAAATAAATAGAATGTTTGATGTATCAACTTGAATAAATTCTTGCTGCGGATGCTTTCTACCTCCTTGAGGTGGAATTGAAGCAATTGTTCCTTCAATGAGCTTTAAAAGAGCTTGCTGAACTCCTTCACCTGAAACATCTCTTGTGATGGAAGGATTATCAGTTTTACGAGCAATCTTATCTATTTCATCGATGTAAACAATACCAAGCTGAGCTTTCTCAGGGTCATATTCACATTTTTGAAGAAGCTTTTGAATAATGTTTTCAACATCCTCGCCAACATAACCAGCCTCTGTTAGGGTTGTAGCATCAGCAATCGTAAAAGGCACATTTAATATTTTTGCAAGTGTTTGAGCTAAAAGAGTTTTTCCACTTCCTGTTGGTCCCAATAAAAGTACATTACTTTTTTGAAGTTCAACATCATCTGCTTTTGAATTTTTTAATCTTTTGTAATGGTTATAAACAGCAACTGAAAGAACTTTCTTTGCTTTATCCTGACCGATGACATAATCATCAAGTTTTTGATATATCTCTAATGGTGATAATAGAGTATGCTCGCTATCTGATTCTTCATGCTTTACTTCTTCTTCTATTATGTCATTACATAAATCAACACATTCGTTACAAATGTAGACACTAGGACCAGCAATTAGTTTTTTTACTTCATCTTGATTCTTTCCGCAAAAGGAACAATGAAGTTTTTTTTGTTCTTTAGTATCTGTCATTAGCTTCTTTCTTCTAATATATCGTCAATGATTCCATATTTTTTTGCTTCCTCAGCATTAAGGAAGTTGTCTCTATCAGTGTCTTTTTCAACTGTCTTTAAATTCTTTCCGGTATGCTTTGATAATATTTCGTTAACTTTTTTCTTCATTAGTAATATCTCTTGAGCATGAATCTCAATATCTGAAGCTTGACCTTGAAAACCTCCGAGTGGCTGATGGATCATTATTCTTGAGTTAGGTAAAGCAAATCGCTTCCCCTTTTCACCACCTGCAAGAAGTAATGCTCCCATAGAGGCAGCTTGACCAATACATAAGGTAGATATAGACGGAGATACAAACTGCATCGTGTCATAAATTGCTAAACCAGATGATATGACGCCGCCTGGTGAGTTAATGTAAATGCTGATGTCTTTCTTAGGATTTTCTGATTCTAGAAATAATAATTGAGCAACTACAAGGTTTGAGACTTGATCATTTATGGGTCCGGTTAGGAAAATAACTCGCTCTTTTAATAGTCTTGAATATATATCAAAAGCACGTTCACCTCTGGCAGTTTGCTCAACTACCATAGGTATTAAGGTTGAATTATGTTCTTCCATTAGTATTTCGATAAATCCTTAAAATTAATAACCTTATCTTTTGATTTAAGATCATTATCTAATTTTTCAACCAACTGATTCTCAAGAACTATCATTCTATATTGATCCAACTGATTAGGTTGATTATATACCCAAGTCTCAAATTGTTTAGGATCTTTATATCTTTTTGCTTCTTCCTCTATAAATTCTTTAAGGTCATCTTGATTCACTTTTAAATCATAGTGATTTAATAGAGCAGTAAATAAAAGATCCAGTTTTACTCTCTTTTCAGCATTTTCTTTAAAAGTATCAAGAGGAAAAAGGTCATTATCACTCTCCTCTTCAGGATTTCTTCCTATTCTAGAGAGTGCTTCTTTTCTCATTAGCTCTGATTGCTCTTTAATAGTGCATTGAGGTGCAGAAAATTTATTAATTTTTAAAAGAAGCTCATACATAGAATCTTTAGTTAGAGCTTTTTCTTGAGTTACAGACTCATTCTCCATTCTCTTTTTAATCTCATCACGAAATTCTTTTTCGTTCTTAACTTCCATAGCAAGCTTCTCATAGAGATCCTTATTGATTTTTGATGGGACGTTTTCTTGGACTTCTTTTAAATTTATTTTGAAGACTGCCTCTTTCCCTGCTAAATCCTTTTTAAAATAGTCATCAGGAAAGTTAGTCTTAATTTCAAAATCAGAATTAATCTTTTTATTGATTAATTGATCTTCAAAGCCTGGAATCATAGATTTAGAGCCAATAACTAATTTAAAGTCTTTGGCTGTATTTCCATCGAAGGGCTCACCTTCAATAGTGCCCTCAAAATCAATAATTACTTGGTCATTTTCAGCTGAATTTCTCTCAACTTTTTCCCAATCACCATACCTCTCTAAGATATCCTTGATAGCGTGATCGATATCTTCATCGAGAATATTAATTTTATGTTTTTCAAAAGTTTTCCAACTACTCACTTTTGGCTTAATATCTGGAAAAACTTCAAATACAGCATTGTATTTAATGCCTTTATCAGGATTATCCTCGACCATTGAGATAGTTGGAGTATTCGCAGGCCTTATCTTTTTTTCAGCAATTTCTTTTGGGTATGAATCTTGAATAAGATCATTTAAGACCTCTGCATGAACTGATCCTCCATATCTTTGCTCAATAACATCATTAGGGACTTTGCCCTTTCTAAATCCATCAAGTTTTACATTTTTTTTAAGGCTTGAAATCTTTTCATTGAATTTTGATTGATATAAATCTTTTTCAATAGAAACTGTAAGACTTCTTTCCAGGTCTTTAAGTTTTTTTATACTGCTTGTCATTTTTTAATACCTAATTAATGGGGCGAGCGATGGGGTTCGAACCCACGGCCTCCGGAGCCACAATCCAGCGCTCTAACCAACTGAGCTACGCCCGCCGCGAACTAAGTATTATAATGATACATTGATAAAAAAATAGTAAAATTTGTTTGGGAGGATAAATAAAATGGCCAATAATGGTTCAAAATATTCATTTTGGGAAAGCACACAATCCATTATTGATGAGTCCCTCGCCTACACTAAAATCCCAACTAACCTAGCTGATCAAATTAAAACTTGTAACTCGACCTATACAGTAAGGTTTGGTGTGCAGTTAGGTAAAAAAATTCATAATTTTGTTGGGTGGAGATCGGTCCACTCAGACCATATCATGCCTGCAAAAGGAGGAATTAGATACTCAATAGATGCTAACCAAGATGAGGTTGAATCTATGGCAGCTTTGATGTCTTATAAATGTGCAATTGTTGATGTTCCATTCTCTGGCTCCAAAGGAGCTTTGAAAATTGATCCTAAAAAATATGAACGAGGAGAAATGGCAAGGATTACGAGAAGATTTGCGCAAGAACTCATTAAAAGAGATCTAATTAATCCAAGTCAAAATGTCCCAGCACCAGATTTAGGAACTTCTGAAAGAGAAATGGCATGGATTGCAGACGAATATCAAAAGTTACATCCCAATGATATTAACGGCAAAGCATGTGTTACAGGGAAGCCTCTTCATAAAAAGGGAATTGCTGGGAGAAATGAAGCAACTGGAAGAGGAGTTCAATTTGGTCTTCGCGAGTTTTTTGAAGACAAAAAGCTTCTTGATACAAAAAAAATTGAAACTGGTCTTGAGGGGAAGACAGTTATTGTCCAAGGTCTTGGTAAGGTTGGATATCATGCTGCGAAATGTCTTTCAGAAGATGATGGATGTAAAATAATTTCAATTGTTGAAAAAAGTGGCTCCCTTTTCAATGAGGAAGGTCTTCCAGTAAAAAAAGTTAAGAAATGGCTTGATGAAGGTAAAAGTCTTAAAAGATGTCCCTATGGAAAGTTTTTTAGCGACTCAGCAAAGGAGCTTGAAAGGGAGTGTGACATTTTAATTCCAGCAGCTGTTGAAAATGTTATTAATCAAAAAAATGCTAAAAATATTAAAGCTAAAGTAGTAGCTGAAGCAGCAAATGGGCCAGTTACATTCAAAGGAGACAAGATTTTAAATAAAAATGGTGTTTTAGTTATTCCCGATGTATATCTTAATGCAGGTGGAGTAGTTGTAAGTTATTTTGAGTGGGTTAGAAATATTTCTCAAATGAGATTTGGAAGGCTTGAGAAAAGAAGAGATGAGGCACAAATTGATCAATTTATAAAAGTTGTTGAAAAAATGACTAATCAAAAGATGTCTAAAGTAGATAAATTAAAGCTTTTTGATGGAGTTGATGAAATTGATCTTATTAGATCAGGACTTAATGACATGATGGTAGATGCTTATCAAAATATCAGAG
>CABYHU010000016.1 GCA_902518715.1 uncultured SAR86 cluster bacterium | reverse complement strand
TTCTTGATAGTTTTTAATTCTGGTATTGCGTTTAGTTTTCTAGATTTAAACAACTTTGTTTCTAGATATATCCTATTAATAATTGTCTTTCTTATAACAATGTATTTTTTAAAGATTTTTTTGGATGAAAAAGATAATTTGAAAAAGAAATCTTTTTTACTAATTATAGCCGGTGCTTTAGGAAATTTTATTGATAGATTACCAGATGGGGTTGTAACAGATTTCCTTCATTTCAAACCATTTGATTTTTCATTGTTCATTTTTAATTTTGCTGATGCTTACATTACTCTTGGCGCAATAATTTTTATATTTAGCGAACTTATTTTGTTAAAATCCAAACATGAAACAAAAAACTAAGTTGTCACTTGCTAATCCTAGGGGTTTTTGTGCTGGTGTAGATAGGGCTATTGAAATAGTAAATAGAGCACTTGATATGTTTGGAAGCCCCATCTATGTAAAGCATGAGGTTGTTCACAATGAAGCTGTAGTGAATGATCTAAAGGAAAGAGGTGCTATATTTATTGAAGAAATATCAGATGTTCCTGATGATTCAATTATTATTTTTAGCGCTCATGGAGTCTCACGTAAGATTGAAGAATCCGTTAAAGAGAGAAATCTGCAGTTTTTCGATGCTACCTGCCCACTTGTTACTAAAGTTCATATGGAAGTAATCAGACATGGCAGAGCAAATAGGGACATAATATTAATAGGCCATGAGGGTCATCCTGAAGTAGAGGGAACAATGGGAAGATACTTTAGCCAAAATGGAAAAATATATCTTGTTCAGGATTTAGAAGAGGCAAAGGAGGTTTCTGTAAACCAACCGGAAAATGTTGCCTATGTCTCACAAACTACTTTAAGTGTAGATGAAACAAAAGATATCATAAGTGAGTTGACTGAGAAGTTTCCAAGTATTGTAGGTCCAAAAAAAGATGATATTTGTTATGCCACCCAAAACAGGCAGGATGCAGTGAAACAACTTGCACTCGAAACAGATTACATTATTGTTGTTGGCTCAAAAGCAAGTTCAAATTCAAATCGCCTAAAGGAGCTTGCAAATAAGTGTGGCGTCAACTCGGTCCTAATAGATGAATTTAGTGATCTTGACTTAAATGAATTAAAAGACTGTAAGAATATTGGCTTAACTGCTGGAGCATCTGCACCAGAATCAAAAGTTCAAGAAATAATCTCAAATCTTAGTATTTTCTTAGATGCAGAGATAGAAGAGAAGGGTGGAGTCAAAGAGAATATTTCTTTTAAATTACCTCCAGAATTAAGAGCAAGTTAATGCTCATCTCAAACCATATTTTAGACAATACAAAATTAGTCAAATCTCCTAATTATTCCGAAAGGACAAATGACTCCGATATACGATTAATAGTCATACATTGCATAAGTCTTCCACCGAAAATCTATGGAAATAGCTACATTGAAGACTTCTTCTGTAATAAATTAAATCCTAATGATCACGATTACTTTAGAGAAATAAAAGATCTTAAGGTATCAAGTCATGTTTTAATAAAAAGGAGTGGCGAAATTATTCAGTTTGTCCCTTTCAATAAAAAAGCTTGGCATGCTGGATTGTCTTCTTTTAAAAATGAAGAAAATTGTAATGATTTTTCTATAGGTATTGAGCTTGAGGGTTATCACACAGAAAAATATACAAATAACCAATATGAATCATTGGTAGAAGTCTCCAAGGCGCTTATAAATAACTATAGAGATTTAAATAAGGATAATATAGTTGGGCATAGTGATATTTCTCCAGACAGGAAGCAAGATCCTGGGAAATATTTTGAATGGAGCTATTATCTTGAGAGATTATGAATAAAAACTTAACAATGACAGGTCTTGGATTTACATCAGGCCTGCCTTATATGTTGATCTTTTCAACTCTTTCAATTTGGCTAAGAGATGTTGGTATTGATCTTACAATTATTGGTTTTTTTGCTTGGATTAGTTTGACTTACTCTTTGAAGTTTCTTTGGTCCCCCTTAGTAGATAGATATTCGATACCATTCCTCAATTATTTTGGAAGTAGAAAGAGTTGGATCATTTTGATGCAGATTTTCATTGTTATTTTTCTTATTTGTCTCTCAAATGCAGATCCAGTAATAGATATTAAATATTTAGCGACATTCGCAATTTTGATAGCTTTGGCTGGCTCATTTCAAGATATTGCAATTGATGCATTTAGAATAGAGCTTGCAGGAATTGAGGAGCAAGGGAACTTGGCAGCTTATTATCAATTTGGATATAGAGGAGCTATCTTAACTGCAACATCTTTTGCATTAATCTATGCTGAAAATTATTCCTGGGGAAGTGCATATTTCTTGATGGCTGCTTTAATGCTTACAGGGCTAATTGCTTTATTAATTACTCCTGAGGGGAAAAATAATGAAAAAAGTGAACTTACTTTTTTAGAAAATTTTTATGAACCAGTTAAGGATTTCATAAAAAGATTTAATTTATTCGTTGCATCTATTTTGTTGCTAATTGTTGCAACATATAGGCTTACCGATATTGTCATGGGCCCAATGGCCAACCCTTTTTACATAGATATGGGCTTCTCATTGACTGAAATTGGATCTATTGTAAAAATTGTGGCTTTAATAGCATCAATTATTGGTCTCTTTTTAGGAGGAATACTTATTAAGAAAGCTGGTCTTTATAGATCGCTACTTTTTGGAGCATTTGCAGTGATGATATCAAATGTCCTTTTTTCGATCGTAGCTATTTCAGAACCAAATTTAAATCTTCTTTCAATAATTGTATTCACTGATAGCTTTTCAGCAGGCATTGTTGGTACTGTCAACATAGCATTTTTAACAAGCTTGGTTTCAAAGCAGTTTACAGCAACTCAATATGCATTATTAACTTCTTTCATGATGCTACCAGGCAAGGTGTTTAGTGGCTTTTCAGGAATACTTGCGGATTATTTCCAATCTATCTCAGGGGCAGACTATGGCTGGATGTTATTTTTTATCTTCACTTCAATGTTGGCTTTACCTGCAATTATCTTAATATCTTTAAATAAAAGTTTAATTCAGAGATGATTTTAGTAGTAAGAGGCACGTTCTTTATATCAATAATTTTAATATTTTATTTAAGCTTAATTCCTGCTTCAGAGCTGGAATTTTTTAACGCTTTATCTTTCATTGGAGATAAGATATTGCATGGTGTTATTTTCTTTTATATATCAATACTCGGAATGTTTTGTGATTTTAAAATCAAATACTATATCTTCATGGCTATAATCTTTTCTTTTGGGTTAACCATTGAAATTATTCACTATGTTCATCCCTACAGATATTTTGAATGGGCAGATTTATTAGCCAATTTTCTTGGAATTATTCTTGCAAGAACAATTTATAAAACGTTCCAAAAAACTTAAAAAAACTATTGATTTAAAACTTTTTAACCATATTTATCTGATTAGGAATATAATTGCTTTTTTTTAGAGGAATTTAATTATGAAATTTACACCTTTACACGATAAAGTTCTCGTTAAAAGAACTGAAGAAGAAGAGAAGTCTGCTGGAGGTATAGTTTTACCTGGCAGCGCTACAGAAAAACCATCTCAAGGTGAAGTTATTGCTGTGGGACCTGGTAAAAAGTCTAAAAATGGTGATGTTTCACCAGTTGGTGTTGCAGTTGGCGATACAGTAATTTTTGGTCAATATGGCGGAAACGAAATCAAGATAGACGGCGAAGAGTATCTAATTCTTAGTGAGTCAGATATTTTTGGCGTCGTAAATTAATTTATTTATAGGGAGAAATATTATGTCAGCAAAAGATGTGAAATTTGGTGATTCAGCAAGATCTCAAATGCTAGATGGTGTTAACACACTTGCAAATGCCGTCAAAGTTACACTTGGCCCAAAAGGAAGAAATGTTGTTTTAGATAAGTCATTTGGGGCACCAACTGTTACTAAGGATGGTGTTTCTGTTGCTAAAGAGATTGAGCTTGAAAATAAGTTTGAAAATATGGGTGCTCAAATGCTTAAAGAAGTTGCATCTCAAACCTCTGATGAGGCGGGTGACGGAACTACAACAGCTACTGTTCTTGCACAATCAATCGTAAACGAGGGCAATAAATCAGTTGCAGCAGGAATGAACCCTATGGATCTAAAAAGAGGTATTGATAAAGCAGTCTCAACAGCCGTTGAGTTTGTAAAGTCACTAAGTGTTCCATGCGCAGATGACACAGCCATTGCACAGGTTGGCACAATATCTGCAAACGGTGATACAGCTGTTGGAGAGATCATTGCTGAAGCAATGGGTAAAGTTGGAAAAGAGGGCGTGATAACAGTCGAAGAAGGAAGTGGTATCGATAATGAGCTTGATGTTGTTGAAGGTATGCAGTTCGATAGAGGCTATCTTTCTCCATATTTTGTTACTAATCAAGACAATATGACTACTGAACTGGATGATCCACTAATACTTCTTCATGATAAGAAGGTTTCAAATATTAGAGATATGCTTCCATTGTTAGAGTCTGTTGCCAAAGCTGGTAAGCCATTACTAATAATTGCAGAAGATATTGAAGGTGAAGCACTGGCAACTCTAGTAGTTAATAACTTAAGAGGCATTGTGAAAGCTGCTGCTTGTAAAGCTCCAGGTTTTGGAGATAGAAGGAAGGCTATGTTGGAAGATATAGCAATCCTCACAGGCGGTACAGTTATTTCTGAGGAAGTTGGTCTATCTCTTGAGGGCGCAACTATTGAAGATCTAGGAACTGCAAAAAAGGTTGTTTTGAATAAAGATAATACAACAATTATTGATGGTTCTGGTGATCAGTCAGCTATTGAAGCAAGAGTTAATCAAATTAGAGTACAAATTGAAGACACTTCATCAGATTATGACAGAGAGAAGCTTCAGGAAAGAGTTGCTAAACTTGCTGGTGGCGTTGCCGTAATTAAAGTTGGTGCTGGATCTGAAGTTGAAATGAAAGAGAAAAAAGCTCGTGTAGAAGATGCTTTACACTCTACTAGAGCTGCAGTTGAAGAGGGTGTTGTTCCAGGTGGTGGAGCAGCTCTCATCAGAGCACTTGAATCTCTTGAAAAGCTTTCAGGCGATAATGAAGACCAAAATGTAGGTATAAGCATAGCAAAGAGAGCTTTAGAAGCTCCATTAAGACAAATAGCATCTAATGCTGGTGAAGAGTCATCAGTTGTTGTTGCAGCAGTCAGAGACGGTAAGGGTTCTCATGGCTTTAATGCAGCTACTGGTGAATATGGCGATATGATTGAAATGGGTATTCTCGATCCTGCAAAAGTTACCAGAACCGCGCTTCAAGCTGCTGGTTCTGTAGCTGGAATGATGATTACTACTGAGGCTATGGTTACTGACATTCCTAAAGATGAAGGAGCTGCACCTGCGATGCCAGATATGGGCGGAATGGGCGGCATGCCAGGAATGATGTAATAAGAAATTAATTTCTATATCTTATAAGCGGGGTTAATCCCCGCTTTTTTTTGCCCTCTTTACTTCAAATAATTTTAATATTATATTTAATAAACATTTCATATAGGGAGTATTATGGATATATTGGCAGATCAATCTTTTTTTAGAGCTTTTCATATTTTGTTTGGAATAGCTTGGATAGGACTTCTTTATTATTTTAATTTTGTACAAGGGGAATATGTAAAAGTAGCTACTCCAGATGCAAAAGCTGACGTTTTCGAAAAGTTAGCACCAAATGCCCTCTGGTGGTTTAGATGGGCAGCATTATTTACGTTTCTAACTGGAGTAATTCTCATTCATCAGATAACAGCAAGAATTGGAACTGAGATCATATTAGGTTTAGTTATGGGAACACTTATGATGTTAAACGTTTGGGGCATAATTTGGAGAAATCAGAAAATAGTTTTAGGAATGAAAGAGGGTGATGCAGCTGTTGCTGGTGCAAAAGCAGCCCTGGCATCAAGAACCAATACATTATTTAGTGTTCCAATGCTTATGTATATGGTTTATTCAGCTCATGGACAAGTACCATCAAATATATTGGTTCATCCTGAATGGAGCAGCCTCAGTCTCTATATAGGCTTAGGCATTATTCTTGCAATTGAAGCTAATGCAATTTGGGGAAAAATGTTACCTATGATTGCCTCGGTGAGAGGTGTCATTACATCATCATTTGTACTTGCAGTTGTATTGAAATTAATTACAGATTTACTCTAAGTTTAAATTTTTTGGATTTTTACAGAAGTAATTGAATTATTTTTTATCTTAAGAATCTCAAACCTATAAGATTCATTTGTAAAACATAAATTCGCAATAGGAATCTCATCTATTGTTTTTAAAATTAAACCATTGATAGTTTTTGCGTTTTCATCGTTAATAGACCAATTCATAAAACCATTTAAATCTCTTATTTTAGAGTTACCATCAGTAACTACTGAACCATCAGGCTGAAGAGAAAATTCTTTCTCTTGCTCAATAATATCACTTCCAAATTTTCCAACTATTTCTATGAAGATATCTTCTACACTAATTAATCCTTCTATTTCCCCATACTCATCTACAACTAAAGCGATATTATTATCAGTGTCCTGAAATGCATGAAGTTGCTTGGTAAGGTTTGTTGTTAAAGATGCAAAATATGGTTCAGATAACGAAGAATCAAGTGACTTATTAGACTCAAAAGCGGCCAAAAAGTCTGATGAGTCTTTCAAATGAAGCATACCAATGCAATCTGAAATGTTTTGATCATAAACAGGAAGTGTTGAATAAGGTGAATTTTTTATGCTACTTTTTATTTTTTGTAGATCATCTTTAATATTAATTCCCTCAATTTCTGCAAGGGGTATCATAATATCTTCAACAATGAGATTATCCATCCCGAGAACTGCGCTAAGCATTTTTCTGTAATCATTTGGAATTAAACTATTTGAATCATCTAAAAGCGTTTTCAGTTCATCAGTATTTAAGTTATCAGATTCTGTCGATTTTTTTATATCAACATTTAATAGTTTTAATAATCTTGAACTTACTTGATTTGTAAAAAAAACAATTGGTCTAAAAACAACGCTAAGTCTTGATAGCACCCAGGATGATTTTGAGGCGAAGCTTTCTGGATATGCGGAAGCGGTTGTTTTAGGTGTTATTTCTGAAAAGATTAAGATAATTATGGTGAGAACAATTGATCCAAGAAGGACTCTACTCTCAAAAAAGTTTATCATTAGGATTGTAACCAATGCAGAGGCAAGAATATTTGCAAAATTATTACCTACGAGAATTACTGATAACAAGTTATCAGGTTTCGCCAAAAGCTCTAGGGCTCTTTTAGAGTTTTTTTGACCAGATTTCGCTTTATTTCTTAGCTTAATCTTATTTGAAGCCATCATTCCAGTTTCTGAGCCCGAGAAGAATGCTGACAATAATAGTAAAAATACTATGGATAAAATTAAGACTAGTAAGGAGGGTTCTTCAGACATCTAAAACTAAATATTCACAAAAAAGGCGATCATTATAAAGATTATTGATAAAAAACTATAGCGAACAATGAATTTTGTTTGTAGATTGAAGTAACGCATTCTTATGAAGGTAGTCATGTAAGTAATCCATGCCATGACCGTGAAAACAATCTTTACAATCAAATAATCAACATTATTAAGATCTAGCATGAATCCAGATGCTAAACCTATTGAAAGTAAGACTAAGGTAAGACCAATGAGCCAAAACACTGTTTTATATCTTGTTTCAATGGGAATATGATCACTTGCAGAAGTATTTAGAGATTTAGTAAGTCTTATTTTTCTAGTTAACAAAATTATTTCCAAAAATGACATTGTTAAAACCAAGATCGCTAAGCTTGAAAAAAATATATGCAATCTAAGGGCATCAAGTTGATTGAAATTTTCATTAGGAATTAGGCCCCAATAATAGACATTATTTGAACCCGCAACATCAGGTAACAAAAAAGAGAAGGCTAATATTGATAATGTTGCAGAAATTAATGTCGAAGATTTTAACCTTATAATGAATCTTAAGCCTACAAAGACTAAAACACTCAAAAGTAGGGCAAGCGGGAAAGGTTCTATCATTTAAAGAAATTATACTTTTTTACTACCAAAATCATCAAGGTTAACCTAAAATACTCCAACAAAATTTAACTTATAGGAATTATGGTAGTTATTAGACTTTCTAGGAGTGGGGCGAAAAAAAATCCTTACTACTTTATTACAGTTGCAGATTCAAGAAATGCAAGAGATGGTGCTTTTATTGAAAGACTTGGATTTTACAATCCTTCAGCTCAAGGCCAAGAAGAAACATTACGTATAGACATTGAAAAAGTGGATGAATGGGTATCAAAAGGTGCTCAGATTAGTGATAGAGTCAAAAGATTAATTAAAGATTCTAAATTATCACCGGAAGAGCTTGATGCAAGAAAAGCTGCAAAGAAAGATAAAGCTGATGCAAAGAAAGCAGCTGCATTAGCTGCTAAGCAAGAAGAAATCAAAAAACAAGCAGAAGAGGCTGAGGAAGCTGCACCTGCTGAGGAAGAAGCACCTGCAGAAGAAGCACCAGCTGAGGAAGCTGCACCAGAAGAATCTCCTGCTGAGGAAGAAGCACCTGCAGAAGAAGCTCCTGGAGATAATCCTGAAGAATCATCTGATTCCGAAGATGAGGATGAAAAGTCCTAACGATATTTCTAGCTCTGATTTAATAGCAATCGGCTCTATTGGAAAAAGTCATGGCCTTAAGGGCTCATTCTTTTTGAACTCCTATTGTGATCCAGAAGATAACTTTTTTAATTACAAGCGTTTTTTTCTAATTCAGGAAAAAAAGATCTTAGAGTTTAATATCAAATCAAAGCATATTAAGTCGAGCAAAAATATTGTAAATATTTCAGGAATTGAGACCGTTGAAGAAATTAAAAAACTTACGAACTCTGAAATTTATACTTTAAATGAATATCTTAAACCAGAAGATGGTGAATATTATTGGAAAGACCTTATTCAGCTGGAAGTCTATAATGAAAATAATGAGTTTATTGGTATTGTTAGTGAAATAAGGAATTATGGTGCAAATGATACTTTGGTAATAAAGAACAAAACTTCTCAGTTACTAATACCTTACGTAAAAGATATATTTATTAAGAAAGTTGATTTAGTTAAAGGTTTTTTGATAGTTGATTGGGATAAAGATGAACTTTAATTTAGTAACAATTTTCCCTGAAATTACGAAATTATTTGATTTTGGAGTTATTGGAAAGGCTATTGAAAAAGATTTAATTTCTATGAATAGTTTGAATCCTAGGGATTTCTCAAAAAATACCAATAAAAATGTGGATGATGCACCTTATGGCGGAGGCGAGGGAATGGTTATGATGGCAGAGCCGTTAGCGCTAGCAATGAAATCAATAAAAAATAAGGGAAAGGTACTTTTGATGAGTCCTCAGGGAGAGCGTTTATCCAATACTCATATTGATGGGTTGCTGGACGAAAAATCAATTACTATCATTTGTGGAAGGTATGAGGGCATCGATGAAAGATTTATTGAAAATTATGTTGATAAAGAGTTTTCTATAGGCGACTTTGTCCTTAGTGGTGGAGAAATACCAGCATTAGCTTTAATAGATGCATTATCCAGAAAGATTCCTGGCGTTCTTGGTAACCAGGAATCCTTTAAAAACGATTCATTTGAAAATAATCTTTTAAAAGGACCTGTGTACAC
>CABYHU010000015.1 GCA_902518715.1 uncultured SAR86 cluster bacterium | reverse complement strand
CTGGGGAACTCGAATTGAAAGACAGAGCGCAAGCTCTGTTTTTTTTTGTGTTGAAATAATTAGAAAAAAGGCCGGATAAACCGGCCTTTTTGATTTCCAACTTAAAGGGAGGTAGTTGAAAATTTGCTTAAGCGCAATATCGCATAGCACTTAAAACTTTAAATTAAAATTCTGGATATGCCTCCACTCCAGTTTCAACTAGATCTAATCCAGTATCTTGCTCCATATCAGTTGCTCTTATAGGCATAAAACTATTGATCACTAGAATAGTTATCAAGCTTGCCACATATGTAAAACCTGCAATTGCAAGAACACCTGCAGCTTGAGCATATAGAGATCCACCTGTAAAACATACAGCCATCACACCCCAAATACCTACAACTCCGTGTGCTGAGATTGCACCAACCGGATCATCAATTCCTCTTTTATCCAATCCTATTATTGAGAAATAAACTATGATGCCACCAACTGCACCAATTAATAATGCAGCTCCAGCACTGGGTGCACTGGGTGCTGCAGTGATTGCAACCAAACCAGCAATTGCTCCATTCATTGCCATAGTGATATCCATTTTTCCTTTAACTAATTGACTTATCATTAGGGATGCAACAACACCACCAGCCGCAGCAATATTTGTATTTAAAAATACTTGAGACACATTAATTGCAGCACTTTCGTTACTTACAACTAACTCTGAGCCTCCGTTAAAACCAAACCAACCTAACCATAAGATCCACACACCTAATGCAGCCATTGGAATGTTTGATCCAGCAATAACATTTGATGAACCATCAGAATTATATTTACCTTTTCTTGGACCGAGAACATGAACAACAGCGAGTGCTGCTGCAGCTCCACATAAATGAACAGTTCCAGATCCAGCATAATCACTATATCCAACTGAACCACTTAAAAAACCACCACCCCAGTTCCAATATCCTTGGATTGGATAGATAAAGCCTGTCAAAACTATTGCAAATAAAAAGAATGGTAAAATCTTCATTCTGCCTGCAACAGCACCTGATACAATTGACATTGCTGTTGCAACAAATACAACTTGGAAAAAGAAGTCTGCTTGTTGAGAGTATTCCATTCCATAAGGTATTCCAATATCAGTATTATCCATGCTAGTAGATAATCCTAATGATGTTCCAATTGATGGTATTACTCCATCAAGTAGAGCTCCACCTGGATACATCAAAGCAAATCCACAAACTAAAAACATAATGCAAGCAATTGAGTACAAACCAAGATTTTTAGTTACAATTTCTGCTGCATTTTTTTTCTTAATCATTCCTGCTTCAAGCATCGTAAAACCAGCTGCCATCCACATTACTAAAGCACCAGCCATCACGGCATAAAAGGTGTCTACTGCAAATTTTATTTCTTCCATAATTTACCTCCTAAAAGTTAAATAAAATTAAAAGCTTGCGCCAACTGCAAAAACTAGCGCATCTTCATCCATTAAGTCTTCTGAGTCTGAACTAAAGTCAGAATATGCAAAACTGCAGTCATAATTTCCACAGCCAAAACCATAACTTATTAAGAAATTTGATCCATAAGTATCATAGTCACCATATGAGACAGATATATCTCCAAATGCATATGAAACATCCATATAATCTGGAGCTCCACTTTGTCCTGAATAATATCCAAGACCTAAATCTCCATAACTTAATGCAATACCAATTTCTTCAAAATCAAGATCGGTGGCACCAGGATAGGTAAAATCAACATAACTTATATCAATTCCAACACCTGATTCTGTTTCAAGTGCATATCCAAAATACACATCCAATTCACTACCGGCACCGTCAGAGAAATTTACATTAGATCCCCATATACCTGCATAGAAACCAGCATCATTAGCATAGTCAAATCCACCGCTGATTGCCGGCTCTTCACCTGTCTGTGTCATTCCTCTCCAGATATAATCTGAAGCAAAACTTACATTTGCACTAACACTAGCGTATGAAGGAAGTGCAAGTGCGCCTAATAATGAAAAACATAAAAATATTTTTTTCATTTCTTACTCCTTTTTTTAAAGGATAAATTTTTTGATTGATTAGTAAAACAAATACTCTGCAAACAAAAAATGCTCCAAGTTAATTAAAAATTTTATGCATTTTTTTTCTGCAGGATTCTTGAAGTCAAACTCGATAGGGTTTAACGGTTGCGTTCCTTCAGCTTTCGCTTACTTCCGACTTCGCAATGAAGTTGAACGATTTACGTTTTCCTGTTAACGGCGCGTTCCTTCGGTTTTCACCTACTTCCGTCTCCTAAGAGATGAACGATTTGCGCGTTCCTTCAGCTTTCGCTTACTTCCGACTCCGAAGAGTTGAACGATTTTAACTTTAGTGCAAAACTAAAATGCCTTTATAAGATATCCGCATAATTAAATATAAGCAATAGGTTTTCTCTAAAAAGTACAAAAAGTTTCAATTTTGTTACATAAATCTTTTGAATAATGTTCTTTTTATTCTTGTTACATTAAAATATAGGAAAATATTTTTTGGAGAAAATTTATGGATCTTAACAATAAAGTTGCTTTAGTCACTGGAGGTGCATCTGGTTTAGGGCAAGCAACTGTTGAAAACTTTGTTGCTGCAGGAGCAAAAGTCGTAATCCTAGACATCAATGAAGATAATGCAAACAAAATAATAGAGAATCTTGGTGCTGACAAAGTTTCCTTCATTTCGACAAATATTATGGAGGAAGATCCAGTTGTATCAGCAATAAACAAAATTAAAGATGAGCACGGTGCACTTCATATTGCAGTCAACTGTGCTGGTACAGGATACCCTGGAAGAATTTTAGGTAAGGAAGCACCACATCCTTTAGATGCTTTCCAATTTATCATTAATTTAAATCTAGTTGGAACTTTTAATGTAATGAGAATTGCTGCGGAACTAATGGATAAGAATGAAGCTGACGAAGGCGGAGAAAAAGGAGTTATTATCAATACTGCATCAGTTGCAGGATATGAAGGACAAATTGGTCAATCTGCTTATAGCGCCTCTAAGGCTGGAGTTATTGGATTAACTATCACAGCTGCACGAGACTTAGCCAGACATTCAATTAGAGTTTGTACAATTGCACCTGGTATATTTGATACACCGCTAATGCAACTTGCACCTGATAAGGTTCGCGATCCACTCCTCGAATCAACACAATTCCCGCACAGGTTTGGCCAACCAAATGAGTTTGGTCAATTGGCTGCACATATAGTAGAAAACTCTTATCTTAATGGAGAAACTATAAGGCTAGATTCTGGCATGAGAATGAAGCCAAGATAATGGAATATAAAGCTTACTATGTTGAAGAGAATGATGGAGTATTTTCTTCATCTATTAAAAATCTTGAAATACCAGAGCCACAAAATGATGAGCTGTTAATTAGTGTTTCTTATTCATCTCTCAACTATAAAGATGCCTTGTGTGCTAAAGGCGTTAAAGGTGTAGCTGCTTCTTATCCATTTGTTCCTGGAATTGATGCTGTAGGAACTGTGGCGAAATCTAATTCGGATGCATTCAATGAAGGTGATCAAGTTATTTGTTCAGGTTACAAGCTTGGCATGAGTGTTAATGGTGGCTTTGGAAGTGCGATTTGCGTTCCTGCAGATTGGGTTGTCCATCTTCCAAATGCTATGTCAGATTTAGAGGCTATGTCATATGGTGTTGCAGGGCTAACATCAGCAGCATGTGTCAAATCCATTTTGGATAAAGGCGTCATTGATACCTTACCAATTGCTGTATCAGGAGCGACTGGAGGAGTTGGTTCAGTTGCAGCCGGAATTTTAAGTAAAATTGGCTTTTCTGTTACAGCCATTACAGGTAAATCATCTGAAGAAGGGTTTTTAAAAAAAATTGGTTGCGATAATTTTTTAAATCGAGACGACTTTCTTGAAGGAGGCGTTCGCCCCTTAGATAAGACGGCATTTGGTGGAGGTGTTGACGCAGTTGGCGGAGAAATTCTTGCTAAGATGCTTTCTCAAACAGCTCAAAAGGGATCAATTGCCTGCTGTGGTAATGTTGCTGGCGCATCATTTCAATCTTCAGTTTTCCCATTTATTTTGAGAGGCATTTCTTTGATCGGTATTGATTCAGCAGAATCATCAATTGAGCTTAAGAAACATCTTTGGGAAAAATTAGCAGATGAGTGGAAATTAGATTTATCTGAACAAACAAAGACTATACAATTAAACGAACTAGATTCTGAGATTGAAAAAATCTTAAATGGATTGCAGCTCGGAAGAGTAGTTATTAAACACGGAGATTAATATGTCAGATGAGTTTGAAAAATTTTATGAAGATAAAGAATCAAATGAAGATTCAAAGTCAGATGCAAGGGTCGCTTTAGTTCTAGTAATTTGTTTTGTTGCTGCAGCTCTTTTTTGGGTTTCTGGACAGTAATTCAATCAGATAGAAACTTCTCGGCATCTAAAGCTGCCATACATCCAAAACCTGCAGAAGTAATTGCTTGTCTGTAAACTTTATCGGCAACATCGCCAGCAGCAAAAACTCCAGGTACAGATGTTTGTGTAACTGAACCATCTAAACCGGACTTAATTACAATGTATCCATCTTTCATATCAAGCTGACCATCAAATATTTCTGTATTTGGGTTATGTCCAATTGCAATGAATACACCATGTAAATCAATCGACGACATCGAACTATCTTTATTTTTTAGTTTAATACCTGTAACACCGCTAGCATCTCCAAGAACCTCCTCTAATTCACTATTCCAGTGTATTGTGATTTTCCCCTCATCAGCCTTCTTAAATATTCTATCTTGAAGTATCTTCTCTGCTCTTAATTCATCTCTTCGATGAACAAGATGAACTTTTGAACAAATATTAGCGAGATACAGAGCCTCTTCAGCAGCAGTATTTCCTCCGCCAATTACAGCAACTTCTTGGCCTTTATAAAAGAAACCATCACAGGTTGCACAAGCTGAGACACCTCTACCAAGAAACTCTTGTTCTGATGGTAGACCTAAATATTTAGCAGATGCACCAGTAGCTATTATCAATGTATTAGCTTCATAAGAGTCTGTTCCATTTAGAAGAAATGGTGACTGCTTAAGGTTTACCTTTGAAATATGATCATTAATAATCTCAACACCAAATTTTTCAGCATGTTTTTTCATTCTTTCCATTAAATCAGGTCCTTGAAGATCATCACTGTCGCCGGGCCAATTTTCAACTTCAGTTGTTGTTGTTAATTGTCCGCCAGGCTCAGCTCCAGCGATAATGACAGGATTTAATCCTGCTCTTGCTGCATAAATAGATGCTGCGTAGCCTGCAGGCCCTGACCCAAGAATTATTAATTTATTGTTTGTCATACTTTAAGAAGTAAAATTATAGTTCAATTATGAAGAAATTATATTAAAGAACTAATATAATTGATATTTCGGAGAATAATAATAGCTATTAAAAAAGTAAATACTGATAACCAACCAGTAAAAATACTTTCCAATTTCTTAGGCTTTGGTTTAATAGGCTTTTCAATTTATATATTAATCTCATTAATTTCTTATAATGCTGCTGATTCAGCTTATTTTTATCAGACCAATGATCCAAATGTTATGAATTTAGGTGGCCCTTTAGGGGCTGTAGTTTCAGATATTTTGTTGTCAACTATAGGTCTTGGTTCTTATCTTTTGCTTTTATTTATTTCTTTGTGGTCATTAGAGTCGCTTGCTCCAAAAATATTTAATCTCACAAGTCCTAAGTTTTTATTTAGAATTATAGGTGGGCTGCTCTCATTAATATGTTTTACTGCTTTGTGCGAGTTTTATATTGCAGGTCAGTCTTTTCCCCAAGGATCGTCAGGTGGCTTCATTGGTAAGTTCATTTTTTCAAATTTAGTTTTAATTTTTGGTTTAATAGGGAGCTTATTATTTTTAATAATATTCTTAATACCTTCAGCCACTCTTGGTCTAAATATTTCTTGGCCATTGCTTTTTACGTATGCTGGTAAATTAATACTTAAGATATCTTCATTAGCGAGATTGGTGCTTGAAAATATCTTTAAATTCTTAGAAAAGCTCTTTAGTGTTGTTATTCAAGGTTTAAAAACTTTAATAGAAAATATTAAAGATATTCAAAAAAATAAACAGAATGAGCCCTCAAAAACAAAACCTCTTGTATCAGCTTCAAAAAAATCTCCTGAGATAAAAACTGTTCCTAAAACTCAAAGTGTAATAAATCTTAAAAATGATAAACCTGAAGATAAAGTTGATTTATCTAAGTTGGATATTGGTGAAGACAAGGAACCTGTTACAAAAATGCCAAGCACAGAGCTTTTAGATAGAGCGCTAGATGATGGAGAGTCACTAAGCAAAGAAGATCTTGAATCTTTATCAGAACTTCTAGAGATTAAGTTAGATGAATTTGGAATTGAAGCAGAGGTTGTATCCGTTTTACCAGGTCCGGTTGTTACTAGATTTGAGATTCAACCAGCTCCAGGTACTAAAGCAAACAAAATCACAAATATTGCTCAAGATATTGCTAGATCCCTTGCAGTGAGCAGTGTAAGAGTTGTTGAAGTTATTGAGGGAAAATCTGTTGTGGGTATTGAGATACCTAATACAAATAGAAAGATGGTTAGACTCAAAGAGATTCTTGCATCTTCAGCTTTTGAGGATTCAAAGTCGCACTTATCTCTCGCTCTTGGGAAGGATATTGCCGGCAAGGCTGTTGTTGTTAATTTAGAAAAGATGCCTCATCTTCTCGTTGCAGGAACAACTGGTTCAGGAAAATCAGTTGGGATTAACGCAATGCTATTAAGTTTATTATTTAAGTCTGATCCCGAGGATGTCAGGTTGATATTAATTGATCCAAAAATGTTAGAGCTTTCTGTTTATGATGGGATTCCGCATTTACTAACGCCAGTTATTACTGATATGTCTGATGCAGCAAACGGATTACGATGGTGTGTTGCTGAGATGGATAGAAGATATAAATTAATGTCTGCAATGGGAGTAAGAAATTTAGCCAGCTTTAACTCAGCAATTAAAGAAGCAGCTGAAAAAGGTGAATCAATTCAAAACCCATTAAAAGAAAATGAAGAAGATTTCTTAGAGGAACTTCCATCAATCGTTGTAGTTGTTGATGAGTTTGCAGATATGATGATGTTGGTTGGAAAAAAAGTTGAACACCTTATTGCAAGAATTGCTCAAAAAGCAAGAGCAGCTGGAATTCATTTAATCCTCGCTACCCAAAGACCTTCAGTGGATGTGATAACAGGATTAATTAAAGCTAATATTCCTACAAGGATTTCTTTTCAAGTTTCTACCAAAATAGACTCTAGGACAGTCTTAGATCAAGGAGGAGCTGAACAGCTATTGGGATATGGAGACATGCTATATCTTCCGGCAGGTCAAGGAGTTCCAGCAAGCGTCCATGGAGCATTCGTTGGAGATGATGAAGTGCACAGAGTTGTTGATGATTGGAAAAAACGGGGGACTCCAGATTTTGTAGATGAGATAACGTCAGATCTTCAAGATACTGGTCCAATACCGGGCTGGTCTAATGCATCAGGTGCATCTGGTGAGGAGGACGATGAGCTTTATGATGAGGCAGTTAATTTCGTTATTGAATCGAGAAGAGCGTCTATTTCAGCAGTTCAAAGGAAGTTAAGAATTGGATACAACAGGGCAGCAAGACTTATTGAGTCAATGGAGGCAGCAGGATTAGTTTCCGAAATGAGTTCAAATGGATCAAGAGAAGTTCTAGTCCCAAAAAGAAATTAGATGTATTTAAAAGCTATTCTTCTTTATTTACTTTCTTTTAATATTTATGCAAATTCTGAAATTGAAAATATTAATAATTTCCTAAGTGAAAACAGATTCTCATATGAGCAGGTTACAGAAAATTCAACTGAAGTAATCTCAGGTAAATTAATTTTAGATACACTTCAGATTTACTTAGAGATTGTCTCCCCTTATAGGGAAAGCTATCTAATAAGTAAAAACTTCATTACTTATAATGATATTGATTTCTCGCAACAAAGAACATTTGAATACTCTAAAAATGATTTTCCAATAATCAGTATTATTTCCAGAAAGAAGATACCGCAAGATGATGATTCTTTAAATGTGATCACCCTTGAGAACTCTGTATATATTACCGATAAATTGACTAAGCAGGTTTTTAAAATCTCTTTGAGAGAAGAGGAGACTCTAATTATTCAATTTAAAGATAATTTTGGTATTGGTAATTCAATATTCCTCAACAAACTATCATGAGTCTAATATATATAGCTTTAGGGGGTGGTCTTGGTGCCGTATCAAGATTTCTTTTAACAGAATATATAAATAATAATATTTCTGATCTTTTTCCCTTAGGAACACTTTCTGTAAATATTCTTGGTTGTTTTGTAATAGGCTGTATTGCAGGTTATTTTGCTAGCAAATCATCACCAATGTATTTATTTTTTGTAATAGGATTCCTAGGCTCTTTTACAACTATGTCGGCATTTTCGATACAAACAATCGAATTATTTAATTCAAACTCTATATGCGGCATTTTCTATGTTATTTTGACTTTTAGTTTTACAATAGTTGCTACCTATATAGGCCTTACAGTTTTTTCAAAATGATTGATATTAATTTACTTAGAGCAGATCCTGAAAAGGTAAAAAATAGTCTAAAAATCAAAAACTATGATTTAGATTCTGACTTATTTATCGAAATTGAGTCTAAGAGGAAGGCTTTTCAGACCGAAGTCGAAGATTTAAAGGGTCTAAAGAATAAGCTATCAAAAGACTTCGGAGAGCTAAAAAGAAATAATCAAGACACATCTGAATTATCAAATCAATTAGAGGAAATTAAAAAAAATCTCTCAGAAAAAGAGGAGTTACTAAATAAAACGCTTTCTCAACTAAGTAATTTCTTATTAGATATTCCAAACATTCCTAATCAGGATGTAGAGGCAGGAGACAGTGAAGAAGATAATAAGGTGATTAAAACTTTTGGAAATGTGCAAAAAAAAGATTCAATTGATCATCTTGAGATAACATCAGATATTGATACTGAATCTGCCGTTAAGCTTGCCGGAACTAGATTTGCAGTTTTAAAAGATGATATAGCCAAACTTCAAAGAGCGCTTATTTCATTCATGCTCGATGTTGCTGAAAAAAATGGTTATGAAGAGCGATATGTTCCTTTCGTGGCAAACTCGCGAAGCCTAACTGGTACCGGGCAACTACCAAAATTTGAAGAAGATCTTTTCAAAATAACAGAAGATTTATTTTTAATTCCTACTGCCGAAGTCCCATTAACAAATCTTTATGCCGATTCAATATTGGAGCAGAGCAGTCTCCCAATTAAGGTAACATCTCATACACCTTGTTTTAGATCAGAAGCAGGCAGTTATGGCAAAGATACAAAAGGTCTTATAAGGCAACATCAATTTGAAAAAGTTGAAATAGTCCAAATTGTCCATCCTAATGAGTCAGAAGCTGCTCTTGAGAGTTTATTGAGTAATGCAGAAGAAATTCTTCAACTCTTAGAATTACCCTATCAGGTTGTCCAATTATGTGGAGGCGATTTAGGATTTTCGTCAGCAAAGACCTACGATATTGAAGTATGGATACCAAGCCAAAATAAATATCGAGAGATTTCATCGTGCTCTAACTTTACTGATTTTCAGTCTAGAAGATCAAAAATAAGATTAAATGAAGATGAAAATAAAATTC
>CABYHU010000014.1:0-7500 GCA_902518715.1 uncultured SAR86 cluster bacterium | reverse complement strand
CAAGTATGTCAAGAGTAGGTAAGGTTTTTCGCGTTGCATCGAATTAAACCACATGCTCCACCGCTTGTGCGGGTCCCCGTCAATTCATTTGAGTTTTAACCTTGCGGCCGTACTCCCCAGGCGGACAACTTAAAGCGTTAGCTGCGCCACTGAGAGATCTTGTCTCCCAACAGCTAGTTGTCATCGTTTACGGCGTGGACTACCAGGGTATCTAATCCTGTTCGCTACCCACGCTTTCGCACCTCAGTGTCAGTACAGAACCAGGAAGCTGCCTTCGCCATTGGTATTCTTCACAATATCTACGCATTCCACCGCTACACTGTGAATTCTACTTCCCTCTTTCGTACTCTAGTCATCTAGTTTTGGATGCAGTTCCTAGGTTGAGCCCAGGGCTTTCACATCCAACTTAAAAAACCACCTACGCGCGCTTTACGCCCAGTAATTCCGATTAACGCTTGGACCTTCCGTATTACCGCGGCTGCTGGCACGGAATTAGCCGGTCCTTATTCTGTAAGTAACGTCACGGATTGCAGGTATTAACTACAATCTTTTCCTCCTTACTTAAAGTGCTTTACAACCCGAAGGCCTTCTTCACACACGCGGTATGGCTGGATCAGGCTTGCGCCCATTGTCCAATATTCCCCACTGCTGCCTCCCGTAGGAGTCTGGGCCGTGTCTCAGTCCCAATGTGGCTGATCGTCCTCTCAGACCAGCTAAAGATCGTCGCCTTGGTGAGCCATTACCTCACCAACAAGCTAATCTTACGCAGGCTCATCTAATAGCGAGAGCATCAAAGCTAAGCCCTCTTTCTCCCTAAGGAGGTATACGGTATTAATCCGAGTTTCCCCGGGCTATCCCCTTCTACTAGGTAGATTCCTACGCGTTACTCACCCGTCCGCCGCTCTACTCGCACCCGAAGGTACTTTCTCGCACGACTTGCATGTGTTAAGCCTACCGCCAGCGTTCAATCTGAGCCATGATCAAACTCTTCAATTATGATCAATGTGTCACGTTTAAAAACTGTGACAAAGTTTTTTATAATTTTCTCGTATTTTGAACACCCACACGAGTAACCAAATATGTATAAAGAACAGCCGGCTCTAGGCCGGAAGGTGAATTCTACACGTTATTTATGATAAAAGGAAACACTTTCTTCAGTTAATTCTTATCTTTATCAACAAGCTTTTTTTCACTCAAAAACTTCATCTTGGATCGTAGTTCTTTTCCAACAGATTCAATAGAGTGTTCCTTGGTTTTTTCTCGATTATTTTTTAAAAAAGGTCCTCCACTTCCATCATTACTTTGACGACAATCGTCAAGAAACTTATCCGCAAAATCTCCTGATTGAATATCTTCGAGGACTTTTTTCATTTCTTTTTTTGTTTCTTCAGTAATGATCCTAGGACCCGTTAAGTAATCACCAAACTCTGCAGTATTGGATATTGAATAATGCATATTTGAGATTCCCCCCTCATGAAGAAGATCAACAATTAGTTTTGTTTCATGTAGACATTCAAAATATGCCATCTCAGGACTATAGCCAGCTTCTACTAGTGTTTCATAACCTGCTTTGATTAATGCTGTCATTCCACCACATAGGACAGCTTGCTCCCCAAATAAATCTGTTTCGGTTTCTTCTCTAAAAGAAGTCTCTAGAACTCCAGCTCTGGTTCCACCATTTGCTTTTGCATATGAGAGCGCGACATCTTTTGCATTAAAGTCTTTTGCAGAAATAGAATCTCTATATATTGCAATTAATGATGGGACTCCTCCTCCAGACATATATGTGCTTCTTACAGTGTGTCCCGGTCCTTTTGGTGCAATCATAACTACACTAATATCATCAGTAGGTTTGATCTTGCCAAAATGGATATTGAACCCGTGTGCAAAAGCTAAAATAACTCCCTCCTTGAGATTTGGCTCTATTTTTTTGGAATACAAATCGCTTTGAAACTCATCTGGTGCGAGAATCATCACAAAATCAGATCCTTTAACTGAGTCTTCCACGCTTAAAACTTTTAAGCCAGCAGATTCTGCCTTTTCCCATGAGGCTGACCCTTCTCTGAGACCAACTGTAATATCCACTCCTGAATCATGTAAATTATTTGCATGTGCATGCCCCTGCGATCCGTACCCAATTATGGTTACCTTTAGATTTCTAATGATGTCTAGGTTAGCATCTTCATCATAATAGATTTTCATTTCTCAATATCCCTTTTAAATATGTGCTTTCTTCGTCACTGACGGCAATGACTTCAATGAGTTTATTAATTTGTCTTAAAATTTGTCGCATAAGCTTATCTCCAACTGTTGTTCGAATTGTAAGTCTAGAGACCTCACCAACTTGAAATCTTATACCTAGCTCATCTTCAATAAACCTAAAAGGTTCAAAGTCCTCAATAGGATCTACATGCAAGCTATCAATGTTGTAACCTCTTTGATGGAAAAGACCTACAACCCTTGCTAATGCGCCTGGCTTATTTTCCATAACGAGAGTGAGCTTTCTTTGGATCACGTTTTTTCTCCTTTACTAAGCCATAAATCTTTAAGGCTGCCATTTGCAACTTGCATAGGATAAACATGCTCATCAGGATCAACATAAATATCTACAAAAACTAACCTATCCTTTATGGATAGAGCTTTTGCTATTCCTTTTTTAAGTTCTGAGTTTTTAGTTATTTTAATTCCAACATGACCATAAGACTCAGCAAGTCCAACAAAGTCTGGAAGAGAGTCTTCATAGCTGATTGAGGAATGTCTTCCATCGTAGTTCATGTCTTGCCATTGCTTTACCATACCAAGAGCCAAGTTATTTATATTAAATATCTTTATTGGCAGTTTATATTGAGAACATGTTGAAAGTTCTTGAATGCACATTTGAATACTTCCTTCTCCAGTGATGCAAATTACTTCTTCATCAGGATAAGCTAATTTAACTCCCATCGCTGATGGAAGACCAAATCCCATAGTTCCAAGACCGCCAGAATTTATCCATTTTCTTGGCTGATCAAAGTGATAATACTGAGCGGCAAACATCTGATGCTGACCAACATCTGAAGTAACAAATGCCTTTCCTTGAGATTCTTGATATATGTGCTGAACAGCAGCTTGAGGCAAAATTGGTCCACTGTCATCTTCAATCTTATATAAATCATGGTTAAGGCCATGCTTTTCTTTCCAATCGCTTATCTGTTGATGCCACGGGGCAAGTTTTTCATTATCAATTTCATCTATTTTAGTCTTTAGATGATTGTTTATAGCTTGTAATGAATCTTTTATTTGGCCAAAAACAGCAATATCAGCTTCGATAATTTTTGAGACTGAAGAATGGTCGACATCAAAATGAATAACTTTAGCTCTAGGAGCAAATTTATCAGGCGCATTAGTAATCCTGTCATCAAATCTTGCACCCAGAGCAATTATTAGGTCAGCATTGTGCATAGCCATATTTGCCTGATAGGTTCCATGCATGCCAAGCATTCCCAAGAATCTTTTGTGTGTGCCTGGGAATACGCCTAAACCCATAAGCGTATTTGTTACAGGAGCATCTATTAAATCATTTAGCTCCCTAAGCTCTTTGGAAGCATTACTTGAAATGGTTCCGCCTCCTGCATAAATGACAGGCCTTTCTGAAGCAAGAATTGCATCAACCGCACGGGACACCTGATGATTTTCTGGCTTTGTGGGTGGATTGTAAGACCTTACGTGAACCTTATCAGGGTAGACAAAATCAAATAAATCATCTGGATTTGTTAAATCTTTTGGAACGTCAATAAGAACAGGTCCTTGTCTTCCTGATGTTGCTATATGGAAAGCTTCAGCAACTATATTTGCAATATTCTCTTGTTTGTCTACGGTGAAACTGTGCTTAACAATAGGTCTTGATACGCCTATCATGTCTGTCTCTTGAAAGGCATCAGTTCCAATTAAATGACTCTGAACCTGACCAGATATTATTATCATTGGAATTGAATCCATGAATGCTGTTGCAATACCTGTTATAGCATTTGTTGCGCCTGGTCCTGATGTAACTAAAACAACTCCGGGTTTTCCTGTTGCACGAGCATAGCCATCAGCAGCATGTGTTGCACCTTGCTCATGCCTTACTAAAATATGTTGCATCTCTTTTTGATTAAAGATCGAATCATAGATATGAAGAGCAGCACCCCCAGGGTAACCAAAGATGTATTCCACTCCCTCATTTATCAGAGACTGAATTAATATGTCGTTTCCTGCAATTTTCATAATAAAAAACTTTTAGCTTGAGGTTTATACATTAAAATCGCTTGTAAAAACAAGCTTTTTAGAATATTTAAGAAATATTAAATTTTTCCAAAGTTGTTATTAATTCTTTAAAATCTTTTGGAATCTTGCTCTCAAATTCAACGCAATCTTCACTATCTGGCAATTTAAATCCTATTTTATGTGCATGTAGGGCTTGTCTTGGGAAAGATCTTATGAAATCTTTAAGTTCATCTGGCGTATCTTTGGCAATAATTTTTCTTGTATTGTAGGTCTTGTCTCCAATTATAGGGAGCTTCTTATGAGCTAAATGAGTTCTTATTTGATGAGTTCTGCCAGTTTCTATTTCAACATCAAGCAGAGAGTAACCTCCATAACTATCAATACTCTTTACATGAGTAATAGCTTCTTTTCCATCTTCTCTGCATGTCATTTTGGTTCTATTATTTTTATCCCTGCCAATGGGTATATCTATTTCAAGATTACCTCTGAGTGTTCCGATCACCAAAGCCCTATAGTTTTTCTTGACCTTTCTTGATTGAAGAAGATCTATAAAATAAAGTCTAAATTTCTCATTCTTGGCCACAACCAATAATCCAGATGTATCTTTATCCAGACGATGCACTATTCCAGCTCTTGGAAGTTCTTCAAGTTTAGGAAACTTAAAAAGTAAACCATTGGCTAATGTTCCGCTAGAAATGCCAGCTCCAGGATGAATTACTAGATTTATAGGTTTATCAACTATCAAGAAATCATTAGTCTCATGCAACACGCTAAAATCAATATTCTCAGGACACCATTCTGTTGAAACTTCATTTATTGGATTTACTTCAATTTCATCATCGAGACTTACCTTTTCTCTTGGAGAAGCAATTTCTCCATTTAAAAGAATATTTCCACTCAAAATCCACTCTTTTAATTTAGTTCTTGAAAACTCTTCGAATAAAACTGATGTTGCTTTATCAAGTCTCAAATTTATTAAATCCTTTGAAACTTTTTTTGTTGTTGACATAATGAACTTTTTTTAAGATTTATAATCAAATATTAGAGTAAAATAACACCCATGAATAGAAATCTAAAAAATATTTTGTCTCTACCTCTGGTTTTAGCATGTGCTTTTTTTATCTCATCATGCAGTAAGGATGAAGTTGAAATCGAGAGACCAGAAAAGGTCTATTACGATACAGCACAAAGAAGAATGAAGGTTAATAATTATTTTGGTGCAATTGAGTCACTACAGAGAATAGAAACACAATATCCTTTTGGAAAATATGCTGAGCAAGCGCAAGTTGAGCTAGTCTATTGTTATTTCATGAATGGAGAAACTGAGGCTGCGCATTCAGCTGCAGAAAGATTCATTAGACTTCATCCAAGACATCCCAATATTGACTACGCTTATTTTATGAAAGGTCTATCAAGCTATACAAGAGATGCTGGACTGTTAGCAAGAGTTACAAATACTGATCTCTCATCAAGAGATGTTTCAGGAGCCAAATTAGCATTTTCAGAATTAACAGAATTCCTTACAAGGTTCCCGGATAGTCAATATGCTCCATATGCAAAACAAAGATTAATTTATTTAAGAAATCTAGTTGCCAGTAATGAGCTTGCAGCTGCTGATTATTATGTAACTAGAAAAGCTTATGTTGCTGCCATTAGAAGAGCATCTTATGTTCTAGAAAATATTCCAAATTCAAATCAAAATCATAGAGCGCTTCAAATCTTAAAGACGTCTTATGAAGAACTTGGATACAGTGATCTTGTCGAAGATACTGAAAAATTGATTGCACTTAATCCGCCGCCACCAAACTCAGAAACTTCAAGTGGATCATTTCTTCAAAATATACCGCTCCCAAATTCACTTCCTCTAATTATCGGAGGAACCATACTTTCAGGTGCAACAAACTAATTGAAGATAATTGTTCCTTTATTGGTAATAATCTTTTTTTTAATAAGGCATTTAGTTAAACCAAAGAAAGTTAATCGCATTACCAGAAATGATATGGATTCTTGCATTAGCTGCGGGACTTTTGTTTCTAAAGATTTAGCTATTAAAAAAGGTAAAAATACCTACTGCTCTGAAAAGTGTATTAAATAGTTCTAGGTATTTTTTTTAAAATCATGAACATAGCTGGAATATAAAATAAAGCTATTAAGGATGCACCAATAACACCAACTGACATTGCCCATGCTAGTGGTTGGAAAAAAATGCTTGTAAGTATCAAGGGGAATAAGCCTCCAATGGTTGTAGCAGTTGTTGTAATAATATGTCTTGTGGCTCTAGTAACAGTTTGAATTACTCCGCTCAAATCATATTCACCCTTTTTAGAATCTTCTTTGAGTGCTGCTAAAACAACAATAGAGTCATTAATGGCCAGTCCAGCTAAACCAAGAGCACCTACAAGTCCTATAAAACCAAAATTCTGCATTCCAACAACTAAACCTAGTATTGCTAAACCAACACATAATCCCGCAACTGAAGATATTAAAAGCGTCTGCCTGAATGAATTCAAAGCAAAAACTAACCCAACAAGAATTAAAATGAAAAAGACTATTGCGGAAGCAAATAGCTGTGCATTAGATTCTGCACTTTCGGCAGCTTCTCCAGCTTGTTCAAGCCTATAGCCTGGAGGTAAACTTTCTTTAAATTTAAGGATATCTTCACGGAGAAATTCTTCAGAAACAGAAGGAAGAGATCTCGGCCATGTCCATGCTGAAACTCCATTCTCTCTTTCACCTTTATATCTAGAGAATGCTCCAAGCTTTCTTGAAAGCTTTATGTCAGAAAAGTTTTCAATGTACTCAATTCCGTTGTTACCAGAAATTGATAAGAGTGAAGCTTGGGAAATATCTGAAGCAGCTTCCTGATTTCTTTTTAGCCTTATTGGTAATTCTTTTTTACCATCAAGCATAGTCCCAATGATCACTCCGTTGCTAGCAAAATTAATTTCACTAATAAGCGAATCCATATCACTTGATGAATATGCAATGCTTGAATTATCAAAATCTATTTCAAGGTTTGTTTCATACTCATTTGATTGAGAGCGGGTCAAATAAACATCTGGTGCCCTGCTTAAAATAAGTTCCAATTTATCCCCAAGCTCTGTAAGAATATCTTGATCTTCGCCCATAATTCTATATTCAATATCTGCAAAAACTGGGGGACCTGATGAAAATTGATCCACTATAATTCTAACTCCAGGATTATTTTCTACTAAGTCCTTAGCAATCATGTCTATATTATTTTTCATCGTCCAA
>CABYHU010000013.1 GCA_902518715.1 uncultured SAR86 cluster bacterium | reverse complement strand
CACTGAAGATATTTTTCTTGAAATAATAATTGATATGACTTGGAAAAAAATTAGAGGTAACTTAATTAAAAAGATTAATTTTTGAGTGATGCTTTTTCCCCTGAAGCCATCTAATTCAAATTTTATAAAATCTATATTCTCATTTTGCTGAAAAATCTTTTTTTCAAGATCAGTATTGGTGCCTAAGAAAGTAATTTTATAATCATTTTTAAGAGCCTCCTTAGCAAACCCAAGTGCTGGAAAAATATGTCCGCCTGTTTTAGCAGCGCAAATGATTATATTTTTCATTTATAGAACTTATTTTCGTTATTAATTCTTACAACTATAGCTATTAGGCTCATCATTACAAGTAAACTAGTACCTCCGTAACTAATGAACGGAAGAGTTAGTCCCTTTGTAGGAAGCAGCCCAATATTAACTCCTATATTTAAGATTACTTGAAGTGATATTAAAAATCCTATTCCAAAACAAAGGTAACCCTGGAATGGTCTAATTTTATTAAATGATTCAAAAGAAACTTTAAAAATGCTTATTAATAAGAATACATAAATCAAAATTAGGCATACACCTCCTATTATTCCAAGTTCCTCAATTAATATTGCAAAGATAAAATCTGTATGTGCCTCGGGTAAAAAAAGATTCTTTTGAATGCTATTTCCTAATCCTAATCCAAACCATCCTCCCTGACCTAAACTTATTAACGATTGAGCTAACTGCCAACCACTATCTTGAATATCCTCAAAAGGATCAATAAAACTTAATAATCTTATAAGTCTGTATGGTTCTAAAAATATTGCAATTGCTCCCAGTATTAAAAAGAGCGTTATTAAAATTAAAAATTGGTAAAAAGAAATGCCAGCAAAGAAAAGTAAAACCATTACGATTAAGCAAAGTATGGCCGTAGACCCATAATCTGGTTGAATTAATATTAGAGAAGCAAAAAGGGTTAAAACGAAAAGAGGTCTTAAAAAACCAGATGTTGATGATATTTCTTCAAGCCTCCTTACGCAATATCCAGAAATATAAATAAGCATACAGAACTTGGCAACTTCAGATGGCTGGATATTGATTGGTCCAAACCTTATCCATCTCATGCTTCCATTGACCTCAGTACCAACTCCCGGAAAAAATAATGCGACTAGCAAGATAAGAGATAGAATTAATAATAACCAGTCAAATTTTCTTAAAAAATCTGATGGAATAAGAAGAAAAAAACAAAAAATAATAAAGCCAATCGAAATAAAAATGGCTTGCCTTGATGCAAAGAAAAAAGGATTATCATAAATTGATTCAGCCCTGACCATACTCGAGGAAAGGACCATAATCTCTCCAAAGATTAGTAAGAGGACAAAAGTAAAAAGAATTTGAAAATTATTGCTTTTAAGTTCCACTATTTTCCTCTATTAGTTTATTGAATGCCTTTCCCCTTTCTTCAAAATTAATATAGTCATCGCCACTGGGATACCCTGGGGAAAAGAGAATATTTTTAATATTAGCTTTTTCAATCTCTTTGACTGCTAAACTTAGATTTTCACATAAAACTTTATTCTCATGTTTTACACATGAGAAGATTTCTTTTGCATGTTTACCGCATATAACT
Source organism: uncultured SAR86 cluster bacterium (assembly GCA_902518715.1). Taxonomy (GTDB): domain Bacteria; phylum Pseudomonadota; class Gammaproteobacteria; order Magnimaribacterales; family D2472; genus CACNXK01. Next base: position 10,359 of record CABYHU010000013.1, on the reverse strand, counting down.
ACTAATGATGGATTTGAAATCTCAACTTCTTTATATCCTTCTTTTTCAGGATTACCTATTAGGATCAAAGCAAAATCATTAAATATCTTACTTGCTTCACATATTGCAAATTTTAAGGAATGAGAGTTAGTAGATTTAGAGTCATTGATTGTATTTTGATTTATTTTTTGAAACCTAAACGGGAGATCTTTTAGTTCTTTCTTCGGAGGCATTGATCCAGTAATAAATTTATATATAGTCTTTATATCATCACTCTGAATACTTTTTTTAGCCTCCAATATTCTTTTTTTTGATTGAACATAGTCTTCAATATTTTCGTGATAATCAAGATGATCACTATCTATATTGAGAAGTATCCCATAATCAAGATCAATATTTGAAACCTTATCTAATTGGAAACTAGAAAGTTCAATAATTGAATATTTTTTTCCATTATTCAAAACATCTAGGACTGGCTTACCAATATTTCCAACTAGGTTTATAGAGTATTTTTCTTCTAATAGTTGCATTAAATGATAGCAGGTGGTGCTTTTTTTATTTGTACCGGTTATTCCTATTTTTATAGAGTCATCTTCATTGAAAAAAATATCCATATCAGTAAAAACTGTTGAATATTTCTTTAAGTTTTTGAACTTCTCTTTAGGCACTGAAGGACTTACATAGATATTTTTATAAAAACCATCCTCAATCTTTGAAGCAATTTTTAATGAATCACTGTGCAAAGTGTCATATATTTCAAACTCTTCGCCTTTGATGTCAAGATATCTTTGGAATGACTTTCCAGTAACACCGAAGCCATATATCAAAGATGGCATGGATTACCTTAATTTGAGTGTTGCAAGGGCAACTAAAATTAGAACAAGGGTGATAATCCAGAATCTAACAATAATTTTTGGCTCTGGCCACCCTTTTAGCTCAAAGTGATGATGAATTGGTGCCATTAAAAAAACTCTTTTTTGCCTTAATTTGTAAGAAGTGACTTGAATCATGACGCTTAGAGTTTCAGCTATGAAAACTCCTGCCATAATTGCATAAACTATTTCATGTCTCAGAATTACAGCCAGGACTCCAAGAATTGCACCAAGAGTAAGAGAGCCAACATCTCCCATAAAAACTTCTGCAGGATATGAGTTGTACCATAAAAAGCCAATTCCGGAGCCTATAAGCGCTCCGCAAAACACAATTAGCTCACCTGCAATTTTAAGATGAGGTATAAATAAATATTCTGCAATTAACTGGTTACCCATTGCATATGCTATTAATCCTAAGCCTCCACCAATTAAAATAGTTGGCAATATTGCTAACCCATCTAGACCATCTGTAAGATTTACTGCATTTGATGAACCAACAATTACAAATGAGCCAAACAGAATAAATGAAAGCATGCTCATTTCAAAGATCCAATCTTTGTTAAAAAGGAGTATTAGTGATATTTCTGCTGAATCTTCGGCAGAGAAGTATAAAAAGCTTACTGCAATAATTGAGACTATAGTTTGAGACAATAGTTTAAGCCTTCCGGATATGCCTTTTGAGTCCTTATATTTAATTTTATAGAAATCATCAAGAAAACCTATGATGGTGAAACCTGATGTAATAAAAAGGCAAACCCAAATATATCTATTACCTAAATCTGCCCACAATAAAGTAGATATTAGCAATGAGGAGATTATTAGTAATCCGCCCATGGTTGGGGTACCAGACTTTTGTTTGTGGGAATCTGGACCTCTCTCGACTCCATATTGTTTAAATTGCATCCTTTGAAGCCAGCTTATTAGCTTAGGGCCCAAAAATATTGTCAGCAATAACGCTGTTATTGTTCCTCCAATTGTTCTCACAGTAAGATATCTGAGAACATCGAAGCCAGGATCAATATCTACAAGTATGGTGCCTAAGTATTCAAACATTAAATAAATCTCTCCATTTTCATTCCTCTAGAACCTTTTATTAAAACAATATCATTCTTTTTAATAAAGTCTGCAATAAATGCCTTGAGTTGTTCTTCATTATAAAAATTGTAAGATTTTTTTTGAAATCCACTAGAAGCAAATTTTGAAAGCTCTCCAAAAGTTATGAGAATATCAATCTTGGAATTTTTTGCATAAGAGCCTATATCAATATGAAGTTTTTTTCTAAATCTTCCTAACTCAAACATATCTCCAAAAATAAAAATCTTTCTGCCTGAAAATTCTGATAGTACATCTATACTTCTCTTGACTGATTCGGGGTTTGCGTTATAAGTATCATCAATCAATGTGGATTTATTTCTCCAAGTAAGAATTCTTTGTCTTGAAATAGAACTTGATATATTTTTTAGAGATTTAAGCATCTTTAAGTTGCTCTCACCTAAGACATTAAGACATGTGTGACATACCAAAATATTTTGAACATTATGCTTCCCTAGAAGTGATGAAGAAATAGAAATAGCTTTAGATTTTTTATCATCATTACAGCTCTTGATAATATCAAAAGTCATTACTTTTTTATCTTTTGAGATTTTCTCATTCTTCGCAATAAATTTTTTAGGGACAGGGATTACATTGATTCCTTTTGCCATATTTTTCCATCTTTGAAGATAGTTCATGTCATTTGGTACTATCAAAGTTCCTCCTTTACGGATATTTTTTATAAGCTCAGACTTAACCTTGAAAACACCTTCAATATTTATAAGTTTTTCTAGATGCGAGTTTCCGATATTTGTAATTATTCCTATATCAGGCTTAACTATCTTTGATAAATATTCGATATCTCCTTTTTTTGCTGCACCAGCTTCTAAAACCATATATTTACTATCCTTTTTTGACGACATAATGCTAATAGGAAGGCCAATTTCGTTATTAAAATTTTTAATTGTAGACGAACACTTAGGGAGTGATTTTGAGATGATATTTGTTGTTGATGTTTTTCCATTACTCCCAGTAATTAATATTTTCTTTCCTTTAAAATCAGACGCAATCTCCGATGATATTTTTGAAAGTGCTTTCCTAACACTAGGAACATAGATGACATTATTTTTTTTAATATAAGATTTATCGGAGCATAAAACTGCAATTGCTCCAGATGAGAAAGCTTTTTCGATAAATTTATTTCCATTGAAATTTTCCCCCTTCAAAGCAATAAAAAGTGAGTCTTTTTTTATAGTTCTTGTATCAATTGAAATATTTTTAAATTTAATATCTTTTTTTGGCTTTAAACCAAGATACTTTCTAATATCGTTTGTGCTAGAAATGAATTTCATTAAAATTTTCTTTCTTTTTTTGTGCAATTTCCTTTTGCCAAGATTTCTAACTTAGGATTCTTATTTTTGCCACCATCTTTACTTTTCAGCCAGATATCGCCAAAAATTCTCCCTTTGCCCGTATACCAGTTGATAGAGTTTGAGATTCCATAATATTCGACACTATAATTATCAAAAATTGGATGATCTTCTCCCAAAGTCATTGATGATATTACTTCTATGCCATTTTCACTTATCTTTTTACTCCAATTCGCTTTAGGATTTACCCAAATTGGTGAAGGGTCAAATGTATAATTAAGTTTAATAAGGTTATCGCTTTCATCAATTTCCCAATACTGAACAACCTGCAAAGATTCTTTTTGCCAATCGTCTTTGTCAAAATTTGTTTTTGCTTTATTGATAAGAAAAATAGACTGTTGCGTCTGAGTTGCCAGGTTTTTAAAAAAGTCTAAGCCTTCAGATATTACTGTTTTGGAAAGATCTCTATAGGTTACAGAAAATGACCCTTCAAGCTCACAGATTATTTCTTTTTTTTCTGAGAAAGAGAATGTTGAAAAGACTAACATTATAAGAGTGATATATTTCATAATATTTCCTCCACAACCCTTTGATCATTAAATGGTATCTTGATTCCTTTTATTTCTTGAAATTCTTCATGCCCTTTCCCAAGAATCAATAAAATTTCATCTTCTTTTAAGGCATCTATACCATTCTTTATTGCTTGTTTCCTATCTGGTTCAACAATTAAGTTACTATACTCCTGATCTTTTCTAGAATCATCCAAAATTGACTGGAAACTTTCATTTCTACAATTGTCAGAAGTAAAAATGACTTTTCGTGAATTAGCGCATGTAAATTTCATGATTTTTCCTCTTTCAGAACTATCTCGCTCTCCTCCACATCCATAAACAATGATTAAATCATGATAAATATTTGAGACAGAATTAACTATAGCTCTGATGCCCCCAAAATTATGTGCATAGTCAATTAAAATATTTTTATTATTTTTAGATATTATTTTTGCTCTACCAGAAGGAAGATCTATTGACTTAATAAGCTCCTTGTCAAAAAAAATATTTTTTTCTATTTGATCAAGGCATGCTATTGCAAAAACTAAATTATAAATATTATGTTTTTGAAAAAATCTTACTTTTAAGTCAATACATCTATCATTCGATATTAATCTAAAATTACAGCCATTTTTATTAGTTTTATCTATCGAAAAAAAGTAATCTGCTTTTTTATTGGAGCTACTCACTATGCATTTTTCATATTCTGCTAATTCTTTACCTATAAGTGAAGCAGAAGTTTCACAGTCCCCATTTAAGATAATCTTATTTTGAGAAGAGAAATTTAATATCTTCAGTTTTGAGTCAATATAATTTTGAATATTTTTGTGAAAATCTAGATGATCTTGCTCGATATTCAAAATTGCCCTAGTTTCAGCATCTATTCCTATAAGTCTATTCTGCTCTAAACCATGAGAAGAAGCTTCGATACAAACAAATAGGTCATCTTCATATTTTTCTCCAGATATAAATTCAAAAAGTTCAAAAAGATTTGGAGTTGTGTTACTTGTTTCCTTAAATCTTGTTTTACTTTCAAGTCCTAAGGTCCCTGCTAGTAAAGCATCTTTGTTAGTTTTTAATAGTATTTGGTAAGAAAAGAAAGCGGTCGAAGTCTTTCCATTAGTCCCTGTAAAAATAAGAAACTTTAAGTTTTTTTCACGAATATTATAAAAATTAAGACATATTTCTTTCTGTCTCTTAAATAAATCTTCTATAAAAAAACATGGTATCTTGTGTTGATCATTATAATTTTCTTTATCATGCAAGACACAGCTGGCTCCATTAGCAATAGCCTCATCAATATAATCAAGTCCGTGAGATCTTAAACCTTGAAGAGCTATAAAACATTGATCTTTTTCTATTAATCCAGATGAGCTTGTCAATCCAGATATAAATATGTCTTCATTAATATTTAAGCCTAGATCTCGTAAAACTTTCATTTATTAAAATATCCCATATAGCTAAAAACATCATTTGAGATCTTTTTAAAAAGTGGGGCTGCAACAGATCCTCCAGAATATTTTTGAGATCCCAAGCCATCAATATTTACAAAGATGGTCAACTCATTTGATGGATTAGGCCCAATTCCAATGAAAGAAGCTGTATATGTTGAACTTTTATAGTTACCGTCTCTAAGTTTTTCTGTTGTTCCTGTTTTACCGCTTACATCAAAGTTTTCTAACTTTGCAAGAGCTCCTGTTCCATCTTCTACGACTTTCCTCATTGAAAATAAAATATCATTAGCAGTTGATTCGCTAATAATTTGTTCTGAGAAGATTTGAGATTCATTATTTTTAATGATGTTAAAATCATAATAGGTACCCTTATTTGCAAAGATTGCATATGCCTGTGAAATTTGGAAAGGTGTCGCTGTTAATCCATAACCATATCCGAGTGTAGCTATTTCAATATCAGAAATTTCATCTCTAGAATTAATCTCACCAAATGATGTAGAAGGAAAATTAATATTTACAGGTTTTGAAAATCCAAATTTTTTATAATTATCAATTAGCCTCTCTGCTCCTAAGAGAAATGAGATCTGAGTTGCGCCAACCTGGCTTGATTCCTTAATAATTTCATATGCTTTAAGTTGCCCATATTTTTTTCTGTCATTAATAATGTTTCCATCAACTTCGATCTTTATCGGAAGCTCCAATTCTGTGTCAATATCAATGAGATCTTTTTCAATAGCTCCGGCAAGAGCTAATGGTTTAACGATTGATCCAGGCTCATAGCTTTCAAGAAAAGCTCTATTTTTTTTTATGCTTCTCATCGGATTATTTGGATTGTAAGAAGGATAACTAGCTAGGGCTAGAACCTCCTTAGCTGAATTATCTAAAATAATAACTGTCCCACCAGTACCATCATTATTTTTAATGGCTTCAACAAGATATTTATATGCAATATATTGAATATTGCTATCAATGGTGAGGTAGATATCTTTTGAGTTTTCACCAAACTCCAAGACTTCAAGCCTTTGTATTGTGCTTCTCGCACCATCTCTTAGTACTCTCTCTTTAAGAGGCTTTCCAGTCAAAATTGAGTTATAACTTTTTTCAAGGCCTTCTAAACCATACCCATCCCTTCCAGAGAAACCTACCAGTGGAGCAACCTGTTCTCCAAGAGGATAGTGACGTTTGTAAGTTTTCTCTAACTCAAGCCTATCTATTCTAAGAGACCTAACTTTACGCATCTCTTCAAAAGATAATGAGTTCTTTATTAAGGATTTTTTATTGAAGGATTTATATTCTAAATCATTGAGTTTAAGAGTATTTTTAATTTTTAAAAAATCATCTTCGCTAAGACCGCTCAACGCAAATAAGTCAAAACCTGTAATACTTATTGCAAGAGGAATCCCATTTTTATCATAAATAGATCCGCGCTTAAATTTGATAACCCTTTCTGAAGTGTTTTGATTATTACCTTTTTGTAGAAGAAAATTACCCTGCTCAACTTGAACATAAACCATTCTCGAAACAATTGCTGCAATTGATAAAAAAAGAAATAAAAATATTAAAGATAATCTCCAATTTTTATAATAAATCTTCATTTAATCTTCCTTGGCCTGACCTTTACCATTCCAAGATCCTCTCTAGCTTTCTGCTCAATTCTTGCTGGAGAGTTAAGAAAGAATTCTTCTGTTAAGAGCTGATAATAAAGATTTTCCAATTCTTCATTTTGAGTAGTTAGTATTTCTTGTGACTTAAAACCTGATCTTATTTCCCATCTGACATCGACGATAATAAAAGATAAGTAAGTAATTATTACTAGCTGGAAAAATATAATAGGAAGATAAAAATTTTTCATTATATCTTTTCAAAAACTCTCATAATCGCACTCCTTGACCTCTTATTTCTTTGAAGCTCAGAAGCGCTCGGCTTAATTTTTTTGGCAACTACTTTAAATTCTTTAATAACTTCATTATTCAGTGGAATTTCTTTTGGATAACTTATCCTTTTTGGAGCAAAAGATTGCTTAACTGATCTATCCTCGAGGGAATGAAAAGAAATACAAACTATTCTTCCTCCAGTTTTCAGCAAATCCTTTGATTTATTTAATCCTGCTCTTAGATTGTTTATCTCATCATTTAAATAAATTCTTAGAGCTTGAAAAGTTTGTGTTGCAGGATGTATTTTATTAGGTAGTCTAGTTTTTGATTTTTTTATTACTTCAGCTAAATCAATAGTATTTAAAATCCTGCCATCCTTATAAGAATTAATAATGGCTTGCGAGATTTTTCTAGACTCTTTCTCATCACCATATTGGTAAATAATGTTTGCTAATGTTTCAGGATCAACAGTTTGAAGTAAATCTTCAAGTTTTTTAGTTTGCCTTTTGTCGATTCGCATATCGAGCGGTCCAGCCTCACTAAAACTAAAGCCTCTTAGTGGGTCATCATAATGAGTAGAACAAAGTCCAAAATCAAATAATATACCGTCAGCCTGTTTTGCTATATTTATTGAGTCTAAGTCCTCAAAGCCAGTATGTTTAATTGAAAAATTTTTGTCTTTAAAGTTTTCTTCTGCAAATCTAATCGCATCGATGTCTTTATCTAAAGCTAAAAGAGCTCCATCTTTTGTTATTGAATCTAATATCTTTCTAGAATGTCCACCTCTACCAAAGGTTGCATCAATATATTTGCCAGAAGGATTGGTTATTAAGAAATCAATTGATTCTTCCAGCAATACTGGAGAATGAAGCATCTTCTAGTCTACTTGCTTTCTCATAAAAGTTGGTACATCGAGGAAATCAATTGCCTCTGCAGACGATGCACCAACTTGTTGAACTTCTTTATTTGTTAAATCTTTATCTAATCCAACCGGTGAGAGCTTAATAGATGCTCTAGGTTTATTATCGATAGCAAGCTTTGGAGATTTCTGATTAACTCCTGTTGCAACTATTGTAACCATTAGTTCATCTTTGAGAGATGGATCAATTACAAGTCCGTAGATGCATGTCGCATCATCAGCAGTAAACTCCTCAACAACCTCACTTACCTCAGTAAAATCTCCCATTGTTGGATCTTTTGCAGAAATATTTACTAGAACACCTCTTGCATCCTTAAGATTTATATCTTCAAGTAGTTCGCTTCCAACAGCTAATTCAGCTGCATCTCTTCCACGGTCTTTTGTGTTAGATCTTCCAGTACCCATCATTGCAATGCCTTTTTCTGACATAACTGTTTTTACATCAGCATAGTCAACGTTTATGAGACCTGGTTTCATAATAATATCTGAAATTCCTTGAACAGCTCCCTTTAAAACATCATCTGCTTGCGCAAAAGCTTCTGGAATAGGCGTGTTTGCTCCAAGAACATCTATTAATTTTTGATTTGGTATTGTTATTAAACTATCAACTTCCTCAACAAGAGCAGCAAGACCCTTTTCAGCTGAACTCATTCTTGGTTTACCTTCAAACTTAAATGGTTTCGTAACAACTGCAACTGTTAATGCACCGAGTTCTTTAGCAATTGATGCTATTACAGGTGCAGCTCCGGTTCCGGTTCCTCCACCCATGCCTGCAGTTATGAAGATCATATCTGAGCCGTGAAGTAGTTGCTCAATTGCTTCTCTATCTCTCTCAGCAGCTTGTCTTCCAACTTCAGGATTTGCTCCAGCACCAAGTCCCTTAGTCATTCCGCCTCCAAGCTTTAAAATAGTGGCGCCCTTAGCATTTTCTAAGGCCTGTGAATCTGTATTAGCGCATATAAATTCTACACCTTGGATTTTGTGATTCATCATGTGGATCACAGCATTGCCTCCGGCACCACCCACCCCAATAACTTTTATTTTTGCTTGATCAATATCGTTTACAACTTCCCAATTCATTTCATCTCCCCTAAAAACTCATATCCTTTATAGATTCTGGAAGAACAATATCTAGGATCTCTGTTGCAAGACTTCCTCCAGTCTGTCTTTGCTCCCAATTTTCTTGATTCCAAATTTCAAACTTATTACCCATTCCAATTAAACATATTCTGTTTGCTTCCTCTATTTGTGCATATTTTTTTAAATCAGCAGAAATTAAAACCTGCATTCTCCCGCTAGGTTCAAAATCACAAACGCTTGCATTACCTAGAATTGTCCATTGAAGATTTCTGACTATTGGATCTAGGCCTTGTAAGGAAGATAGTTTTGTAGATATTTGATCCCACTCACTTCCTAAGTAAACCTTAAGTGAAGGATATTGAGGATCTTTAGTAATAACTATTTGATTTTCATTTGAATTAATAAATGCATCTCTGTATTTAGCAGGGAATGAAAATCTGCTTTTTTTGTCTATAGATATGTTATTAAAGCCAAACATCATTACATATTATAAAGTATTTACGCACTTTACAATACTTTTAACGCACTTTATAACACTTTTTTATAAAGATATGAGTTGGTCTATAAGCCGGATTCTGTTCAAGATGATCATCTATCTCGATATTATGTTGCCATAATATTCTAGCGACCTACCCGAGCTCAGAATGAGCATTCCTATTGAACTCCTATTTGGTCTTGCTTCAAGCGGGGTTTGCACTGCCATAGAATGTTACCATTCATGCGGTGAGCTCTTACCTCACCTTTTCACCCTTACCCTAAGGCGGTATATTTTCTGCTGCACTTTCCGTGGACTCACGCCCCCCAGGAGTTACCTGGCGCCTTGCTCATGAAGTCCGGACTTTCCTCTGGATTACCAGCGATCATCCGACCAACTCGGTTACATTTTATTTAAAAAAACTTTTTCTTCAACTTTTTTTAGTTAACCACTTATAGAGATCTCTTTTATTTTGTTGAGTGATAGAACTTAAAAGCTTTGCGGCTTCGCTCGGAGACATTTTCCTCAATATAAGATCTTTTATTTCATTATCTAAGTCTATTGACGGTTCTGTTAAATCTTTATCGCCCTCAATAACTAAGCATATCTCTCCTTTAATATCTCTTGATGATACCTTCGAAAGAATCTCAGAGATTGATCCTCTAATTACTTCTTCATGTTTTTTTGTCATTTCTCTGCAAATAACAGCTCGTCTATGTGATGGATAAATCTTCTGCATCACTGATAGCGTCT
>CABYHU010000012.1 GCA_902518715.1 uncultured SAR86 cluster bacterium | reverse complement strand
AGCAATGTTTGCCAATGAAGAGAATATAAAAATAGTTGAAGCAAAAAAAGCAGAATTAGCAGCAGAATCTGAAGATCTTAAAGTTCAAGCTCAAGCTGCAGCAGATGCTGTATCCGGAAAAGAAGTAGTAATCAAAGTTGCTGTTTCCGAAGAAGGCTCTATGTATGGCTCGATTGGGACTAGAGAAATAGAAGAAGCATGTCAGTCATCAGATATTCAAATTGACAAGAGCCAAGTTCAACTTCCAGAGGGTCCAATTAAGGAAATAGGTGAGCATTCAGTAACAATATCCTTCCATCAAGAGGTTTCAACCGAAATCACAGTAAAAGTAGAATCAGAGTAGTTGTTTATTTTTGAATATGATGTAAAAATCATAAATCCATGTCAGAAATAACTAACAATTTTAATCAACAAGCAAGAGAAGCAGAGAAAGCCGTCCTAGGTGGACTAATGCTGGAAACTGAAAGATTTGATTCAGTTATCCTTAAAATTTCTGATAAAGATTTCCATGGCAAAGATCATCAATTAATTTTTGAGAGCATGGGAGAGCTTATTAATGAGAATAAGCCACTTGATCCACTTACAGTTTCTGAAAAGCTTGATAGTAAGAATCTTCTTAATAAAATCGGAGGTAAAGATTATCTAATATCTTTAGCAACCGAGACCCCAACTGCAGCGAACCTCGAGGCATATGCCGAAATTATCAGGCAAAGGTCTGTAGCAAGACAACTTATGAAAGCAAATTCTGAGATTGCTGAATTAATAAATAACCCTCAAGGAATGGACGGTTTTAGTCTTCTTGATGAAGCTGAAAGAAAAATATTTTCTCTAAATGATGAAGCTAACAGGTCTCAGTCAAGCATTCTATCAATGAAGGAATTAATACCAAGATCGATTGACAGACTTCATCAATTGGCTGAAAGCGGTTCTCAACTCCTTGGAAGCTCAACTGGCTTTAAAGCAATAGATAATAAATTGCAGGGACTCCAAGATGGAGATCTGATTGTTGTAGCTGGAAGACCAAGCATGGGTAAAACTGCATTTGCAATGAATATAGCTGAAAATGTTTTAGTAGATAACGACGAAAACACAGGAGCAGTGCTTGTATTTAGTCTTGAGATGCCTGCAGAATCATTGACCACTAGATTACTTTCAGGAATGTCAAGACTAGACCAACAGGATGTTCGATCGGGAAAGCTTGATAATAAGCAAGTAACTCAGGTTGTTGAACAAAGCAAAAGGTTGCGTGAACTCCCTCTATATATTGATGATAGTTCTCTACTTTCACCTATGGAGCTGAGAGCCAGAGCAAGAAGAATAAATAGACAAGAGCCAAATGGGCTTTCACTAATTGTAGTAGATTATTTACAGTTAATGCAGGTTCCAGGGTCTCTCGAAAACCGTGTTAATCAGATTTCTGAGATCTCAAGATCTTTAAAGTCTTTGGCTAAAGAGTTAAATGTTCCTGTCATAGCACTATCTCAGCTAAACAGGGCAGTTGAACAAAGAACAGATAAAAGACCGATGATGGCTGATTTAAGAGATTCAGGAGCAATTGAGCAGGATGCAGATGTTATCTTGTTTATTTATAGAGACGAAGTTTACAATGAAGATACTGATCAGGGTAACAAAGCTGAGATAATTATTGGAAAACAAAGAAATGGTCCAATTGGAAAAACTTATCTAACTTTCTTGAAACAGTATGCAAGATTTGAAGACTTTGTTCCTGATGATAGGCTCCCAGAGGAGGGTCTTTACAGTAAGTTTGAATGACAACTCACTCAGCTGAGCTAATTGTCGATTGCACTAAGATTATTAGCAATATTTCTCATCTAAAATCACTTATAAGCAGTGAGTCAAAATTTATGTTCATTGTGAAAAGCAATGCATATGGACACAGCTTAAAAGAGATTGTAAAAAATCTTGAAAGCTATGTTGATGCTTTTGGTGTCGTTAGAATGGAAGAAGCTATTTTAGTTAGAAAAGCTACAAGTAAGCCTATTCTTCTTATGCAAGGTATTTATACAGAGAGTGAAATAAAAACAGCTAAAGAAAATAATATACAAGTAGTTATCCATAAAATGAGTCAGTTTGAGTTAATTGGCAAGAATGACAGTGAGCTTGGTCTTTGGATAAAGATAAATACTGGCATGAATAGATTAGGACTTTCACAAGAAGAATTAAAATTAGTCTACAAAAAGGGGATTATAGGTTCAGATTCTGTGCTTATGACACATATGGCATGTGGAGATGATCCGGATGATCCAATGAATAAGATGCAAATAAATAACTTTGAAAAAGCTTTTGACTTGGTCGAAAGGAAAACGAAAAGAAGTATTTGCAATAGTGCGTGCTTAATAAATTTTCCTGAACTTTCATTTGATTGGGTTAGGTCAGGTATAGCTGCTTATGGAGGAGAATTTAAAAATTTAAACCTTAAAACAGCAATGACATTCAGAGCCCCAATAATTTCGATAAGAAACATAAGAAAAGGAGAAAGAGTTGGATATGGTGGAAGAAAGAAAGCATCTGAGGATATGAGAATTGCTATAGTCTATGCCGGGTATGCTGACGGAATCCCACAGACAACAACAGATGGGACTAAAGTGTTGGTAAATGACAAAGAGGCTAAGATTTTTGGGAGAGTGAGTATGGATTTAGTATCAATAGATATCACAAATCTCCCTCAAGTCTCTGAAAATGATCTTGTTTCATTCTGGTCTGAAGAACTTCCAATCAATGAATTTTCAAACAATAATGGATTGATTTCATATGAGCTTATGACTAGAATCAGTAGCAGAGTAAATATAAAAGTAATTTAAATGAAAATTAATTATCTTAATAATACACCTAGAAAGGTAATCGACTCAGACGACTTGCCTGACTATATGTCAGCGAGTGATGTTACCGATGTTGTTGAAATTTTTAATACGCCTTTAACGGGATCATATAATTGGGACTATACAATTCAAGATAATAGAATAAAAAAGCTTTACGAGTTAGGGAAAGAGCTTAACTGGAATTCTAATATGGATATTAACTGGGATAGACCCGTGGTTCATTTAGATGAACCGCCACCAATCTTTTGGGATGATTATGAGCCTTATATAAAGATGTCAGACAAAGAAAAATTGAGATTTCTTAGACATAGACAGGCATGGAGCATGAGTCAGTTCCTGCATGGTGAGCAGGGAGCTTTACTTGTGGCATCCCAGCTAACTAGCTGTGCACCAACTTATAATGCAAAGCTTTATGCAGCTTCACAAACTTTTGATGAAGCTAGACATGTGGAAAGCTTTAATAGATACGTTCAATCGAGAATGGAGCTCATGTATCCAATTGGCAATGCTCTTAAATCAATTTTAGATAAGATCCTTACAGATCCAAGATGGGATCTTAAGTTCATTGGGATGCAATTAATTATTGAAGGACTGGCACTAGCAGCTTTTAGAACCTCAAGGGACTTAACACCAGATCCTGTCTTAAAAGATATGCTTGATTTAATAATCCGAGATGAAGCAAGACATGTTACTTTTGGTATTAATTATTTAGAAGAGTTTGTAACAACTTTATCCGAAAAAGAGATTGAAGAAAGAGCGCAGTTTGCCTATGAGGCATGCTACTTAAGTAAAGAAAGGCTTGTTTCCATAGAAGTCTATGAACACTTTGGTTGGAACGTTGAAGATGCAAGACAATTTCAGCTAAGTTCTGAAATAATGCAAACATTCCAAAAACTTCTGTTTCAAAGGGTTATGCCAAATCTTAAGAGAATTGGACTACTAACTGATTCAATTAGACCAAAATTTGAGAAACTCGGTATTCTTGAGTATGAAGATGATGCAAGTGATGCTGACATTGATTGGGCTGATTTATCAAGGCCATTATTCAAAGAAACTGCAGAGTTAGCACCATAAAGCATTTATATAATCTTTAATATCTGTTATTCTGTTATCCCATCATGATTATCTTTAATGATGGCGAAAACTAAGTATATTTTTATCACTGGTGGAGTTGTTTCCTCTCTTGGAAAGGGTATTGCTGCTGCCTCAATTGGAGCTCTTCTTGAGGCTCGTGGACTTAAGGTTTCCCTATTAAAATTAGATCCTTATATCAATGTTGATCCTGGGACTATGAGTCCATTTCAGCATGGAGAAGTCTTTGTCACTAATGATGGAACAGAAACGGACCTTGACTTGGGACACTATGAACGTTTTGTTAGGTTTGAGGCCTCCAAAAAGAATAATTTTACAGCAGGTATAGTTTATGAATCTGTTATTAAGAACGAAAGAAAAGGTAAATATCTCGGCGGTACTGTTCAAGTTATCCCACACATAACCGATGAAATTAAAAGAAGGATTAAGGCAGGAGCAGCCGGAAGTGATGTTGCTATAGTAGAAATTGGTGGAACTATTGGTGATATAGAAAGTCAGCCATTTGTTGAAGCTATTAGACAAATGTCTTTAGATCTTCCTTCAAAATCAACATCATTTGTTCATTTGACTTTAGTTCCTTACATTAATGTTTCAGGCGAGCTAAAAACTAAACCTACTCAACATTCTGTTAAAGAGCTGAGGTCGCTGGGCATTGGTCCTAACTGTCTTATTTGTAGATCTGAAAAAGAACTTCCTAAAGACGAGAAAAAGAAAATAGCACTATTTTGCTCAGTTGACATGTCTAATGTCATATCTATGCACGACGTAGACACCGTTTACTCAATACCCTTGTTACTTCATAAACAGAAGGTAGATGAAATAGTTTTAAAAGATTTAGGACTCAAGACCAAAAAACCAAATCTTAATGATTGGAAAAAAGTAGTTAGAGCTAAATTAAATCCTAAAAAATCTGTTGAAGTTGCAATGGTTGGGAAATACACAGAATTAAAAGACTCTTATAAATCTCTCAATGAAGCGCTGGATCACGCAGGCATAAAAAATAATACAAAAGTAAATATAACTTTTGTAGAGGCAGAAAAATTAACCAAAAGAAATGTAAAAACCAAGCTTAAATTTGCGGATGCTGTATTAGTACCTGGCGGATTTGGTAGTAGGGGTATTGAGGGAATGATCATAGCCTGCGAATATGCAAGACTAAAAAATATACCTTATTTTGGAATATGTCTTGGAATGCAAATTGCTCTTATTGAGTTTGCAAGAAATATGTTAGGCCTCAAAGGAGCTAATAGCACTGAATTTGATTCAAAAACAAATTATCCTGTTGTTGCACTTATTACGGAGTGGAAGGATAAAACCGGTAAAACTGAAAGGAGAACAGCTGACTCGGATTTAGGTGGAACAATGAGGCTGGGTGGACAGACCTGCATTTTAAAAAAGGGCTCCAATGTTTTTAGAATGTACAAAAAGAACGAGATTGTTGAAAGGCACAGGCACAGATATGAGGTAAACCCGGAATTTAGAGAAGGATTTAATACTAAAGGAATGAATATAGTTGGTACTTCTGTGGATGATATGCTGGTTGAAATGATCGAGATAAAAAATCATCCCTGGTTTCTAGGTTGTCAGTTTCATCCCGAATTTACTTCAAATCCAAGAGATGGACATCCTATCTTTAATAGCTTCATTTCAAGTACAATAAAGACTAAAAAATGAAAGATATTTCAATAAAAGATTTTCAAATAGGAAATGATCAAGATTTTACCTTAATGGGTGGAATGAATGTTCTTGAATCAGAAGAGACAGCTCTTTTAGTAGCCGAAAAATTTAAAAAAGTTACTGATAAATTAAAAATAAATTGGATTTTTAAAGCCTCCTTTGATAAAGCAAATAGAAGTTCAATTGAATCCTTTAGAGGTCCAGGCATGGATGAAGGACTCAAAATACTTGAAAAAGTCTCATCAGCATTTGATGTTCCTATAATTACCGATATTCATGAACCAAGCCAGGCTAATCCTGTAAGTGAAGTTTGCGAAGTTATTCAAATTCCTGCATTTCTTTGTAGACAAACCGATCTTGTTTCAGCAGCTGCAAAAACAAGTTCAGCTATTCAATTTAAAAAGCCACAATTTCTCTCAGCAGCTGAAATGAAAAATGTTGTTGAAAAATGTAAGTCTGCTGGAAATGAAAAAATTATTTTATGCGAGAGAGGAAATATTTTTGGTTATAACAATCTTGTAGTTGATACTCTTAATTTCCAAATAATGAAAGGATACTCTGTTCCAGTTATTTTTGATGTTACTCATTCACTCCAACTACCCGGAGGATTGGGAAAATCTACTGATGGTAGAAGAGAATATCTTTTGCATATGGCAAAAGCTGGAATTTCTCAAAAGATTGCTGGATTGTTTCTTGAAGCTCATCCTAATCCAGATAAAGCCAAATGTGACGGACCATGTGCTCTTAGACTTGATCAGCTTGAATCATTTCTTCTTCAAGTAAAAGAATTAGATAAACTTGTAAAGTCTCAAAAAGATTTAGATCTTAAATAAAATGCCCAAAATTGAAAATCTAACCTCCATTCAAGTTCTGGATTCAAGAGGACTTCCCACAATTTCTACTGAAATATTGTTAGATGATGGGACTAGATCAGTTGCAATGGTACCTAGCGGCGCTTCAACTGGCGAAAAAGAAGCTCTTGAACTTCGAGATGGAGGTCAAGCATTCCTTGGAAAAGGCGTAACAAAAGCCATAGATAATGTTAATGATTGCATAAAGAATTCTCTTATAGGAGAGAATCCACTTGACCAAGATCATATCGATCAAATCTTAAATAACTTAGATGGAACAAGTGACAAATCTAATCTTGGAGCTAATGCAATTCTTTCTGTATCAATAGCTTCTGCAAAAGCATCATCTAAATCAGAGAATTTAGATTTACATAATTATTTTAACATTTTGCTTGGTAATAAAATGGGCAAAACAATTGATCAAGTTATTCCAATACCCATGTTAAATATTCTTAATGGTGGTGAGCATGCCGACAACAATATCGATATACAAGAATTCATGATTATTCCAAAAGGAGCTGTTAATTTTTCGCAAGCCATGCAGTGGTCTTCTGAGATATATTGGAATCTTAAATCTATTCTTAAAGAAAAAGGCCTATCAACTGCAGTAGGTGATGAAGGTGGGTTTGCTCCAAATCTCAACACAAATAGAGAAGCTCTTGAGTTAATAGCAAGGGCGGTAGATAAAACTGATCTTAAGTTAGGTTCAGATATCTGTATATCCTTGGATTGTGCTGCAAGTGAATTTTATGAAAATGGCACTTATCATCTTAAGGGTGAAGATAGAGAGCTTACTAGTTCAGAATTTGCTGAATATTTAGAGGGCTTGGCAAATGATTTCCCAATAATGTCTATTGAAGATGGGATGGATGAAAATGATCTAGAGGGATGGAAATTGCTTACTAAACAAATTGGAGGAAAATGTCAGCTTGTTGGCGATGATCTTTTTGTTACAAATCCTGAAGTCCTCAAAAAAGGAATAAGTGATGAGATTGCTAATTCAGTTTTAATAAAATATAACCAAATTGGAACAATATCAGAAACACTTGAAACGATTTCTATTGCCTTAAATAACGACTATCAAAATATTATTTCGCACAGATCTGGAGAGACCGAGGACTCATCAATTTCTGATCTCGCAGTTGGAACAGGAGCCGGTCAAATTAAAACGGGAGCACCATGCAGATCTGAAAGGGTTGCAAAATATAATAGGCTTTATTGGATTGATAAGAAAAATAGCTTTTCATATGGCTGATGATGAGATTAGCGCCTTTAATTATAATTTTATTTTTCTTTCTTATTGCAGCTCTTATGTATTCATTATTTTTCAGTGAAAGCGGTATTAATGAGAGAAATATGATTGTTGAGACCAACAAAGAGTTGCTAGAAGAAAATCAAAGACTAATGGATGAAAATAAAAAGTTATCTGAAAGTATTAAACAAGCTCAAGAAAACCCAAATATGCATATTGAAAATATTGCTCGTGAAAAATTTAACCTCACTATGCCTGATGAAGAGTTCATAGTTTTTGAGGAAGAGGATGAAAATGAATAATAACCTTTTGGTAATTATTCCATGTGCTGGAATAGGTAATAGATTTTCGTCACAAATTGAAAAACAGCATGCTAGTTTGGGAGATTTATCAGTTATTGACACAACTTTAGATACTTTTATGATGTTTAAGCCTGCTTCAAAGATTGTGGTTGTTGTAAAAGATCCAGAAAGTTTCCAAAAAAAAATAAGTATCAAACTAGATGAAAGATTCTCAATTGTAAGTGGAGGAAATTCTAGGTCAGAATCTGTATTAAACGGAATTAGAAGTGAAAATATTGAAAAATATGACTATGTAATGACTCATGATGGAGTGAGGCCATATATTGACCTTGATTCTTTAGAAAAGATATATGCATCTATCTTGGAATCTGATTATGATTGTATTTTTTATGGAATAAAGCCAAAAGATTCAATTAAAAGATTAGAGGGAGGATCTTGTAAGGTTGAAGAAAGAGATAATTTTATTTTAGTTCAAACACCTCAAATCTGTAAATCTAATAAATTAAAGAACGCTCTTGAAGTACTAACTTCGAAAAATATTTATCCTACTGATGAGAGCTCAGCAATGGAGAACTCTGGATATAGTGTAAATTTTATTGAGGGGTCGCAAAAAAATATAAAAATTACTTTTCAAGAGGATTTAGTAAAAGAGGATATTCTTATTGGGAATGGGTTTGATTTACACAGATTTTGTGAGGGAAATTCAATAGTCTTTGGTGGAGTAAAATTTCCATTCGAATTTGGAATTGAAGCAATATCCGATGGCGATGTAATTTTACATTCTTTAGCTGACTCAATTTTAGGTGCATTATCTGAAGGCGATATTGGAACTTCTTTTCCAGAAGATGATCCAAATAGTAAAGATTTAGATAGTCGAGAAATAATTACGCACTGTTTGGATTTGATGAAAAAGAGGGGATATCATCTAAATAATATAGATATCACAGTTATATCTGAGATCCCAAAAATTAGTCCAATTAGGAATCAGATCATAAAATCTTTATCTGAAATTTTTTCAATTGATTCAAGTAAAATAGGTTTGAAAGGCTCAACTATGGAAAAAATTGGAACAATCGGAAAAGAGCAGGCTCTTGCAGTAATGACATCTGTAACACTAAAGAGATAAATATGAATATTCTTCTTACAAATGATGATGGTTTTGATGCTGATGGAATTAAGGCCATTAGAACTGCATTAGAAAAGAGTCATAATGTCTATGTTGTAGCTCCAGAAAAAAATTGCAGTGGCCTTAGTGCATCTATCTCGTACATGAAAGAAATTGAAATCAAGAAGGAATCAGAAAGACTTTACATTGTTAAAGGAACTCCAGCTGATTGCGCATATATTGGCTTATTAAATCTTCTAAATGATGAAATAGATGTGCTTGTATCAGGTATCAATCTTGGAGCAAATATTGGGAATGATGTTTTGTATTCTGGGACTGTGGGAGCTGCGCTTGGAGGAAGAAAGCTGAAGTATCCGCCAATTGCAATTTCTTCATGTGAGTACAAGCCCAAATCTCTTGAGTTTATAGCAAATAAGTCATGTGAATTAGTTGAATTAATAACTTCTTTTGAAAAACAGGAAATTTTAAATAAAGTCGTAAATATAAACTTTCCTGATATTGATGAAAAATCTTATAAGGGCATTAAAGTGGTTCCAATTGCTAAAAGAGATGTTCCGCCAACTCCTGATATTCTAAAAAATAATTCTGACATTCAATCATTTAGGTATGCGGCATCTGGAGCGCCAATAAAGGAAGATTTTCTTACTGATGCGGAGGCTGTGAAACTTGGGTATGTATCTATATCAATTTTAGATTATGAATTACTAGATCCTAATTTTAATAGTCTTGAGTTTGAGGACTTCATAAATGAATAACCCTAAAGCAATATATGAAAGACCGCTTGAAGAGATGATTGGAAAATTGCTTGAAATGGGCATCAAAGACTTTAGTGTTTTAGATGCAATGAGAAGGGTGCCTAGACATATTTTTATTGATGAAGCCTTAAGGTCCAGAGCTTATGAAAATATGTCTTTACCTATTGGCTTCAAACAAACCATATCGCAGCCATATATTGTTGCAAAAATGACAGAACTATTGGTTCGAAATTCAGCAAAACAAAATGAGAAATTTGAAAAGATTCTTGAGATAGGATCTGGTTGTGGATACCAATCTGCTGTTCTTTCTTACTTCGCTGACGAGGTGCATTCCGTGGAAAGAATTAAACAATTAGTTAGCAAGGCTCGTGAGAATCTATCAGATCTAAGAATTCATAATGTCCTAATTAAAAATAGAGATGGCTTTGAGGGTTGGGATGAAGAAATTAAATATGATGGCATTCTTTGTGCAGCAGCACCCCCAGAAATACCCAAAAGCCTTTTAGCTTTTTTAAAGGTTGGATGTTGTCTTGTTCTTCCAGTGGGTGGAAGCAAATCTCAGAAATTAAAAATAGTTACTAAAACTAAAAAGGGTTTTGATGTACAAGAATGCGAAAACGTTTCATTTGTTCCAATGCTAGGTGGTACTTCAAAATGAGTATTAGACTAAGATTTCTTTTGGCTGGTTTTTGTATAGGTCTTGCCGAGTTACTCCCAGGGATTTCAGGGGCAACAGTAGCCCTGATGTTTGGCATATATAAAAAACTTATTGAATGTATTTCCAAACTAAAAGATCTAGATCTTCTTGTTCCATTGTTGCTTGGAATGGCTGTAAGTGTTTTTGGTTTTTCAAAACTGATAAATTTTTTATTTTTAAATTACACCAACTTATTCGAGTTTTTTATTGGAATTCTTATGATTTTCTATGGTGCTTATTTATTCTTAAGCAATATTCAAAAATCTAAAAGAAAAGAACTATTTTTCTTTTCTTTATTGTTTGTTATTTCAGTAGCTATTGGAGTCGCAATTGGAAATTTATCTGGTTTGGATGCATCTGTTGGCACCTTTCCTTTAGTTATATATGGATTTATTGCGTTTTCTTTTCTTTTGATACCAGGGATATCCGGGAGCGCTTTTCTGCTAGCAATAGGGATTTATCCATTAATTATTGGATCAGTAGCAGACCTAAACTTATTAGTGCTTCTTCCTTTTGCGACAGGAATGCTTTTTTCATTAATTACAATGCCAAAATTAATAGAAAAGCTTCTATCTATATTTGATAAGAATATCTATATGATTTTCGCAGGTTTTATTCTTGGTGCTGGCTCTTCAATAATTTAATAATCAAGAAGGTGTTTTTTTTCTTTAATGTTTTTCCATTCATCGGCATTAGGTAGAGGTTCTTTTGCCTCCGAGATATTTGGATAAACATCAGCTAATTTTGCATTTATTTCTATAAAATCGATTTGATCTTCTGGTAGTTCATCTTCCGATAAGATTGCATCAATAGGGCACTCTGGCTCACATAAAGCACAGTCAATACATTCATCCGGATGTATGACAAGAAATTCTGGCCCCTCGTAAAAGCAATCAACAGGGCAAACTTCTACACAATCAGTGTATTTACACTTTATACAAGCTTCAGTAACTATAAATGCCATGATTACTTATTAGATAGGGTGATTCTAGCTAACAACAATGAAAAATTGTATATAAAGTCTTTAAATTTTGACATTTTTCTAATATACTGTACAAATATACAGTAGGAGTTAATTATGGCAGAAGATAAATCAAAGCAACTTAACGAGACTTTAAGTCAGATTGAAAAACAATTTGGTAAGGGAACTGTGATGAGAATGGGCGATAGAGAAGTTGTCGATATTCCCTCTATCTCTACTGGATCTTTGGGATTAGATATCGCTCTTGGAATTGGGGGAGTTCCACAAGGTCGAGTTATTGAGATTTTCGGACCTGAATCATCTGGAAAAACAACACTTACTTTGCAAGTGATTGCAGAATGCCAAAAGGCAGGTGGGACAGCAGCTTTTATTGATGCAGAACATGCTTTAGACCCGCTTTATGCAAAAAAA
>CABYHU010000011.1 GCA_902518715.1 uncultured SAR86 cluster bacterium | reverse complement strand
TGTCACAAGCTTTACGGAAAATTACTGGAAACATCCAAAGATCAAACGCCACTGTAATCTTTATCAATCAAATAAGGATGAAAATAGGAGTTATGTTTGGTAATCCTGAAACTACCACAGGAGGTAATGCTCTTAAATTTTACTCGTCAGTTAGATTAGATATACGAAGAATTGGTGCAGTAAAAGAAGGAGAAGAAGTCATAGGTAATGAGACGAGAGTAAAAGTAGTAAAAAATAAAGTCTCTCCACCATTCACAAAAGCAGAGTTCCAAATCTTATATGGAAAGGGAATTAATGTTGAAGGAGAAATTATCGACTTTGGACAAAAACTAGGTCTCATTGAGAAAGCAGGTTCTTGGTATAGCTACAATGATGAAAAAATTGGTCAGGGCAAAACTAATGCAAGCAATTTTTTAAGGGAAAATAAAAAGATACGAAATGCTCTCGTAAAACAAATAAAAGCAGCCCACATCAAATCAAAATCAAAGAAAAAATAATTCAATATATTTGCCTGAAAAATGATTGAGTATTAGAATTTACTCAATCATTTTTTTTTGGAGTTTTTATGGCAGAAAAAGCATTTATTGTAGAGGCAGTTAGGACTGCTGGTGGAAAAAGAGATGGAAGATTAAGTTTATGGCATCCTGCAGATTTAGGGGCAAAAGTACTTGATGAGATAGTCTCTAGACTGGATATGGATCCTGAGCTAGTAGATGATGTAATCTTTGGTTGTGTTGATCAAGTTGGAGCCCAGTCAGGAAATATTGCAAGGAATGCAGTTCTTTCTTCCTCTTTTCCAGAGTCTGTTCCTGGTACTTCTGTGGATAGACAATGCGGTTCTTCGCAACAAGCAATTCATTTTGCTATTCAAGCAGTAATGTCTGGTACACAGGATATCGTCATTGGTGGTGGTGTTGAAGTTATGTCAATGGTTCCAATTGGAGCCGCAGTAAAAGACGGTTTTGATGCAGGTCATGGACTCCCATTTGATTCAGAGGGAATGAAACAGAGATATCCAGGGATATTCTTTTCACAATTTACTGGTGCTGAACTTGTTGCAGATAAATGGAATCTTTCAAGAGAAGACCTTGATCAATTTGCCCTAGAAAGTCATCAAAAAGCAGCTAATGCAACAGAATCTAATTTTTTTGATCGTGAAATTCTTCCCGTTAAAGGCAAGAATGCCGAAGGCATTGAAGATATGGTAATCGCTGATGAGGGAATAAGATTTGATGCAAGCTTTGATAAATTGGCTGGCTTAAAGGCTGTTACCGAAGGTGGGGTTATAACCGCTGGAAATGCAAGCCAAATAACTGATGGAGCTGCAGCAGTTTTAGTTTGTAATGAATCAGGCCTCAAGAAAATTCAAGCAAACCCAAGAGCAGAAATAGTATCAATCTCTGTCGTAGGAGATGACCCAGTATTTATGCTGACTGGTCCAATTCCTGCTTCAAAAAAAGCATTAGAAGCTGCAAATTTATCAATAGATGATATGGATCTTTATGAGGTCAATGAAGCATTTGCTCCTGTTCCTCTTGCATGGGCATCTGAGCTAAATGCCGATAAGGAAAAGCTTAATGTAAATGGGGGCGCAATGGCTTTAGGTCATCCCCTTGGAGCTACGGGTGCAAAACTAATGACTACACTTCTTCATGAAATGGAGAGAAGAGAGTCAAAATATGGTCTCCAAGCAATTTGTGAAGGTGGCGGAACTGCAAATGCGACCATAATAAAAAGAGTAAGTTAAAGAAACCCTAAGTAGATACTCTTAAATTGTTATGCAATCAGGCCTTAAGAATTCTTATGCCCAGGATTTGCCTGAGTTATCAAAGAAGTGTATTCCTTCCGGGTTCCAGAATTCTGAAATAATTCTTAAAAATTATGAACTTGGCGAAGAGCTTGGTTTTAGTAAAAAGTTCCTAGACTCTGATAAATGTCTAAATATTTTCAGTGGTAATGCATTACTTAGAGATTCAATACCTATTGCACAAGCATACTCCGGACATCAATTTGGACAATTTAATCCAAATCTTGGTGATGGAAGAGCGATCTTGCTTGGAGAGATTAACAATCTAGATATTCAATTAAAAGGTATTGGACAAACGCCTTTTTCTAGAAGGGGAGACGGAAAATCTGCTCTTAGTCCTGTATTAAGAGAATACATAATAAGCGAATTCATGAATTCAGCTGGGATTCCAACAACTCGAGCACTACTTGCTTTAAAAACTAATGAAAGTGTTACAAGAGACACTAAGCTTCCTGGAGGTATTCTTGCAAGAGTTGCTAATAGTCATATAAGAATAGGTACATTCGAGTTTGCTGCTATGCAAGGCACTCAAATATTAAAAAGGTTAGCGGATTATTCTATTCTTAGACATTACCCTGAATTACAAAATATCAATGAAAGATATATAAAGTTTTTTGCCGCTGTATGCGAAAGTCAGACAAGATTAGTTTCTAAGTGGATGAATATTGGCTTTATTCATGGCGTTATGAATACAGATAATATGACTGTTTCTGGAGAAACGATTGACTATGGACCATGCGCTTTTATGGATTATTATGATCCAAAGACAGTTTTTAGCTCAATAGACGTTGCAGGAAGGTATTGTTACGGAAATCAACCCGCAATTCTTGTTTGGAATCTTTCTAAATTAGCTGAAGCTCTCATCCCCCTCATTGATGATGATGAGCAAAAATCAATTGAAAAATTAACTGAAGTTCTTCAAGCAGTAATGCCTTCCTTCGAAAAGTACTTTTACTCGGAAATGGGGGAAAAGCTAGGTATTGATACGATAAATCAAAACAATATAAACCTTGTAAAAGATTATCTTAAAATATTAGATTCAAATTCAATTGATTTCACTCTGTCATTTAGAGACTTATCAAAGATACTTAACAAGACAAAGAGTATAGAGGATTCAGTTTTTAAAAATTCAGGCGATTTCAAGAAGTGGACTGAAGATTGGATGATAAAAATTATTACAGAAAATACCAATCTTAAAGACATTACAAAGAAAATGGATTTAACTAATCCATGTTATATCCCAAGGAATCATATTATTGAGGATGCACTTGAAAATGCTGTAAATGGCGACATGAATCTTATCAATGAAATTCTTGAGCTATATAAAAACCCCTTTGATGAGAATGAATATACTGAAACTTTTATGAAGCCCTCTGAAACAGATACACCATTTGTAACATTTTGTGGCACTTAAGAGTATTAGTTTAGTTTTTTATTCTTAGTGTTCCAGCAAAATCAAGTTTACCTATTTCAAGACCCTTAACTCTGAACAGATCATATAATGTTGTAACATGAAAATAGAAATTAGGAAGTGAAAAAGAAAGAATGAAGTCCTCTGCTGTAAAGGCCCATTCTATTTGCCCCATTCTAAACATTACTTCTTTCCCTGAAAGAGAGTTTATATCTTCATCAGAAAAATGTTTTAATTTTTCCTCAGCATTTTCAAGCATATCAATAAGATCATTGAAACTTAAATTCTCTGGCATTTTTGGAGGAGCGAATTCACCTGTTTTTAGTGCATCTATAGCACCTACAGAATGATGTACGACACTGAAAACTTGGAAAGTTAATGGGGCCATGTCCTCTATCAATCTCATTTCAGCTAGATCATTTAAGTTTGCACCTTCATCAGTAAAATATTTTTCAGCTTTCTTCATAATAGCTAAAGATGCAGGAAGAAGTTGTCTGTAAGTTTTAAGCGATGCATCGCTAAGCGAAATACTCATATTTTTCTCCTTTTTAAATTATTTTCTCTACTTCATTTAAAGCAGAAGCTACTTTCTTTCCATTCCTGAAGATAATTTCAACCTTATTATGATCCGTAAAATTTTTACCAAAAACGATTGATACAGGAACGCCAATTAACTCAGAATCTTTAATCTTTTTTCCAAAACCATCATCTCGATCATCTAATATTACCTCGAACCCTTTCTGAGTGAGCTCTTTATAAAGTTTTCTGGATGATGCTTCAATATTTTTGTCTTTATCAGCCCCGATTGTAATTATATTTAGATCAAAAGGAGAAATAGATTTTGGCCAAATAATTCCCTTATCATCAAAATTTTGTTCTATTGCAGCCGCGACTATCCTTGAGATACCTATTCCATAACATCCCATGTGCATATTTTTAGCTTTACCAGAGCCATCTAAAACAGTCGCATTCATATTTTCGCTATACAGCTTGCCCAATTGGAATATATGTCCAACTTCAATACCTTTTGTAATTTCCAGCAATCCATTCCCATCAGGTGACTCTTGTCCAACTAGTAATTTTGAATCTTGACCATCTTCAAGCAAAAGCTCAGCATTAACTGCATAATCAGATTTATCAGATACTGCAAGAGTATCTTCACCATTTTCTGCAAGTACATGAAATTCCTCAGATTTATCTCCACCAATTGCGCCTGAGTCTGCTTTTACTATTTTGAAATCTAGTCCTATTCTCTCAAAAATTTTTGAGTAGGCATTTCTCATTATTTGGTATGTTTCTTCCAAGCTTTCTTCAAAAAGATGAAAGCTGTAAGAATCTTTCATTAGGAATTCTCTACTCCTCATCACTCCATATCTTGGTCTTATTTCATCTCTAAATTTAGTTTGTATTTGATATATATTCAAAGGAAGCTCTTTATAACTTTTGACATTATTTTTAATTAAATCAGTTATTACTTCTTCATGAGTAGGGCCTAGGCAAAAATCTCTATCGTGACGATCTTTAAATCTAAGCAATTCTGGACCAAATTTGTCCCATCTCTTTGATTCATTCCATAAGTCCTTTGGTTGCACCATCGGCATTAGCACTTCATGCGCTCCTGCATTGTTCATCTCTTCTCTAACAATATTTTCAACTTTATTTAAGACCCTTAAACCAAGTGGAAGCCATGTATAAATCCCAGAGGCATTTTTTCTTATCATGCCAGACTTAAGCATGAGGCTATTACTTATAACTTGAGCATCCTCAGAAGCAGTATCTTTTAGTGTAGGAATGAAATAATTTGACCAAAACATATCTATTTTATTTTTGCATATAAAAAATACTTATAGTTTATAATTTTATAGTTTTTTTTAGTTATATGCCCATTTATGAATACAAATGCTCAAATTGTGGGCACCAATTTGAAAAAATACAGAAATTTTCGGATGAACCACTAAAAAAATGTCCAAATTGTGATAAAAATGCTTTAAATAAGTTAATATCCAGCCCATCATTTAGGCTTAAGGGTAGTGGATGGTATGAAACTGACTTTAAAACAGGTAATAAAAAGAACATACTAAATAAAGAAAAAGATACTAAAGACTCCACAAAGTCTAAAAAAAAGAACAAGGATAGCGAAAAGGTAAGCAATGAGAACTGAATACTGTGGGAATGTAACTAAAGAACATTTAGGAAAAGATGTTTCAATATGTGGTTGGGTCCATCGAAGGCGAGACCATGGTGGCGTTATTTTTCTCGATATAAGAGATCTTGAGGGTATTTGTCAGGCAGTTATCGATCCATCCAACGAAGAGGCATTTTCCCTTGCAGATAAATGTAGAAGCGAGTTTGTTATTAAGATAAAAGGAAGTGTCCGTGAGCGACCCGAAGGCACTGTTAACTCTAAAATGAAGACTGGGGAGATTGAAATAGAAGTAAGCGAATTAGAGGTTTTAAACTCTGCAGCAACACCAGCATTCCCACTAGATGATTATCAAGATGTTAATGAGGATGTTCGATTAAAAAATAGAATCCTAGATTTAAGAAGACCTGAAATGAATAATAGGATTCTTAAAAGATCTAAAATTGTATCTATCATAAGAAATTTTTTAGAAGGCAGAAGCTTCAATGAAATAGAAACTCCAATACTCACAAGAGCAACTCCTGAAGGAGCAAGGGACTATATTTTGCCAAGTCGTGTTCACCCCGGAAGCTTTTACGCTCTTCCTCAGTCTCCTCAACTTTTTAAGCAAATGCTCATGATGGGAGGAATGGACAGATACTATCAAGTTGCAAGATGTTTTAGAGATGAAGATCTAAGAGCAGACAGACAGCCTGAATTTACTCAGATTGATATAGAAGCATCTTTTGTTGAGGAGAAAGATATCATTGAGCTTGGCTCAAGCTTACTAAAGCTTCTCCTTAAAGATTTTGCAAATCACAACATAGATAATATTGATGAACTTGACTATGCGGATGCTATTAATAAATACGGCTCAGACAAGCCTGATTTAAGAATACCTCTTGAGTTGATAGAGATTTCTGATGAAGCTAAAAAGGAGGAATTTAAAGTTTTCTCTGATCCTGCAAAAAATGATGGATCAAGAGTTGTTGCTTTAAAAGTAGATGGAGGAAATAAACTTACAAGATCTCAAATAGATGAATATACAAATTTTGTAGGTAAATTGGGAGCAAAAGGGCTTGCTTATATAAAAATTAATGATGCTTCTGACATCGAAAATGGACTCCAATCTCCAATTCTTAAGTTTCTTTCTAAAGACTTCATAACTGATCTTTTTAACAAGTTGAATCCTATAGATGATGACTTAATTTTCTTCGGTGCAGGACCTTCTGAAGTAGTTAATTTAAGTATGAGCTCTTTAATAAAGAGACTTGGAAAAGATTTAGATTTATATCAAAAAGATTGGGCGCCATGTTGGATAACTAATTTCCCAATGTTTGAAAGTGACGCAGGTAATTTGAAGGCGCTCCATCATCCATTTACAAGACCTAAAGAGGATCTAGAAAAATTTAGAAAGGATCCATCTGGTGCTCAAGCTTATGCTTATGACTTAGTTCTCAACGGATATGAAATCGGAGGAGGTTCTTTGAGGGTTCATGACTCTAAAATGCAATCGGCTATCTTTGATGCTCTAAATATTTCAAGTGAGGAAGCAAGTCTTAAGTTTGGATTTTTGCTTGATGCTCTTAAAACTGGATGTCCGCCTCATGGGGGTATAGCCCTAGGTCTTGATAGAATTGTCATGCTACTTACTCAAACTGAAAATATAAGAGATGTAATTGCATTCCCCAAGACTCAGAGCGCATCATGTCTTCTTACAGATGCACCAAATATTGTTGATGAGTCTCAACTCAATGAGCTGCATATTAAAAAAGATCTTAATGAGGAATAAATAATGGCTGGTCATTCCAAATGGGCAAATATAAAACATAGAAAAGCTAGACAAGATGCTAAAAGAGGAAAGATATATACTAAATTGATCCGTGAGCTTACCGTTGCAGCAAAAGCAGGTGGCGGTGATCCTAATGATAATCCTAGATTAAGATTGGCTCTTGATAAAGCTAATTCTGAAAATATGCCTAAAGATACAATAAATAGGGCTATAGAGCGGGGAACTGGTGCAGGAGAAGCTGGGAACCTTGAGGAAATTACATATGAAGGATATGGTCCAGGAGGGGTTGCTGTTTTAGTTGAGGCAATGACTGATAATCGAAATAGAACTGTTGCAGATGTTAGACATGCATTCACAAAGTTTGGAGGTAACCTTGGTACAGATGGTTCCGTTAGTTACCTATTTAACAAAATTGGTCTTGCGATGATTGAAAAAAATCAAGATGAAGATGCTGTAATGGAAATTTTATTGGATTTTGATGGTGAAGACTTAGAAGATACTGGAGATAATTTTGTAGCGACTGTGCCATCTCAAAATCTTTCTGCATTTGTAGAGAAGCTTAAGGAGCAAGGGATAGAAGTTGAAAATGCAGAGGTCACAATGAAAGCTGATACAAGCGTACCTGTTGATCAAGAAATGGGAGAAAAAGTTCTAAGGATTCTTGATTTTTTAGATGAAGTAGATGATGTTCAAGAAGTCCATTCAAATGCAGAATTTCCTGATGACTTTAAACCTTCGGAGCAGTAATGCCAGTTAATTCTAGAGCTAAAGGGGCTAATTTTGAGAGAGAAATTGGAAACCTTCTTGTAAAAGATTTAGGCTTAAAGAATCCTGTTAAAAGGATCCTTGAACAGACTAGAACGAAAGAATTGCCCGATCTCATGTTGGGAAGATGGTGTATTGAATGTAAACGTTATGGTGATGGCTCTGAGCCAAGTGCTGATTGGTGGAATCAAGTACTTATCGCATCAAGAAATGACAATCAAATACCAGCTTTGGTTTATAAATTTAATAGGAAACCACTAAAAGTTAGGATTCTGGCATCAAGCATTAATACTGAGATTGAAAATCAAGATATAACTGTTGATCTATCATGGGAAGATTTCATTTCGATTATTAAAGAATTATTTTTAGAAGATATTGACTTACATGAGCAAAGTCCACAAGTGTAGAGATCTCGACATTTTTGTTTTTGTTGAGGATACTGATTTTCAAGGAATCGTTTACCACGCAAATTACTTGAAATATTTCGAAAGAGCGCGATCAAGCTGCCTTAAAGACCTTGATATTTCTCAGAGTGAGGAAATTGCTGCAGGAAAAGTTTTTATCATTAAGACTATAAATATTGAGTTCGTAAAACCAGCTAAGATTGAGGATATTTTGGTTGTTTCCTCAGAAATTGAATACTCATCTAATGCTCGACTATTCTTTCACCAACAAATCAAAAGGAAAGAAAGTGATGATATTATATGTAGTGGAAAAGTTGAGGTATGTTTTTACGATCAAAATAAAGATAAACCAGTTGCTTTCCCAAAAAAATTATTAAAAGTCTTTAAAAATGAATGAAGTATCAGCTATAGAGTTATTTTTGCAAGCAGGAATAGTTGTTAAGTCAGTAATGATTATTTTAATTTTTGCTTCGATTATTTCGTGGATAATTATCTTTGAAAGATACATTTTCTTTAGGAAAGCTAATGAAAATAGATTTATTTTTGAGGATAAATTTTGGTCAGGAACTGATCTAAATGATCTTTATTCTGAACTTGACGGATTAGATGTTGATTTAATTGGCTCGACAAGTGTTTTTAAAAATTCTTTCAAGGAATTCAAAAGGATATCTAATAGGGGCAGACTAACAGATATGGATCTTGAAGGTCTAAATAGATCTATGAGAGTTTCCATAGCAAGAGATGAAGAGGATATGAATAAAAATTTATCGATACTTGCAAACATAGGTTCGGTGAGTCCTTATATTGGCTTATTTGGAACAGTTTGGGGAATTATGGGTTCTTTCCAAGGCCTTTCAGATGCAACACAGGCTACTATTAATGCTGTTGCACCAGGGATATCTGAGGCTTTAATTGCAACAGCTATGGGTCTTTTTGCAGCTATACCAGCTGTAATAGCTTTTAATAGATTTACTTCAAAAGCAGATTCTTATTTGCAGACAACAACAATTTTTGCTGAAGAGCTTGCAAGCATCTTCTATAGAGAATCAGTAAACCAAAAAGATGATCTATAGACTAGGTCGAAGAAAGAAACTACATGCAGAAATTAATGTAGTCCCCTACATTGATGTAATGCTTGTATTGCTAATAATCTTTATGGTTTTATCACCACTATTGATACAAGGTATTGATGTTAACCTTCCCAGAACAGATACAACAAAAATGTCAATTCAGAATGAGCCTTTGGTGGTATCAATCGATAAAAATGGTAATTATTTTCTTAATCTGGGGGAAGAAGAAATTGCCATTTCGCTTGATGAGCTTAAAGATAAGGCATTTGTTATTTTTGATGCTAATCCAGAAATTGAAGTTGTTTTTAAAGGCGATGAGGCAGCTGATTTTCAAAGTGTGGCTGCTGCAATGGCGGCAATCCAAAGTGTTGGCATTGCAAAAATAGGAATTGTAACTTCGGGATATGATGACTAGCACCAATATACTTATTGCATCCTTTTATTCTTTCTTAATTCATGCAGGACTCTTTTTAGGATTTTTTGGGTATTTTGAACAAACTGCAAAGCCAAACAAAATACTTAGCTCGCCTCTCAGTGTAAAAATGCTTGTCGAGGAAGTAACTCCAAACACTCAAAAAAAGAACTATGTAAAGATGCAGCCAGATATTTACAAGGAATCTATTGTTGAATCAGCAGAAATAATTCAGGAAGTTGTGAAAACAAAATCTTATGAGATATTTGACTCTGGAATAGATTCCTTATTGAGTGAAGAAAAAGATTCTGATAATTCTTATGATGAGGATATTATAAGATTTTATAATGCAATAAAACTTAAGATTGAATCAGCATGGATTAAGCCAAGAAATATTCCTTCTAACCTTTCATGTGATCTAAAAATTACAATCAATCCGCAAGGCAGAGTAGTTGGCTTAAATCTTTTAAAAAGTAGTGGGAATATAAGATTTGATAATTCTGCTATGCAGGCGGTAAGAAGGGTTGAAACTTTTTCTATATTTAAAGAGATGGAAAGACAAGTTTATGAGGAAACTTTTAAGAACATTATTTTTAGATTTAATCCAATAAAATGAAATTTTTAAAATACTTTTTGATAATTCCACTTTTCCTGAATGCTGAGCTAGTAATTGAGATTACAAAAGGTTCCGATAATCCATACCGAATAGCATTAATTCCATTCCAAGGAGAATCTGGTGCAGCAAAACAAGCTAACGAGATTGTTAAGAATGATCTTATTAGAACAGGAGAATTTTATATTTTTGATGAGAAGTCTTTGATTGCATATCCACCCAGTGAAGAAGATATTAATTACAGTGACTGGAGACTTATAAATGCTGATTTTCTTCTTCTTACATCAGT
The DNA here is from genome assembly GCA_902518715.1 of uncultured SAR86 cluster bacterium. Lineage (GTDB taxonomy): Bacteria > Pseudomonadota > Gammaproteobacteria > Magnimaribacterales > D2472 > CACNXK01. The sequence goes on along the minus strand of CABYHU010000011.1, from coordinate 3,484 downwards.
TATTGATAGCAATTCGGGTATTGAGGCCAGATATGAAATATTTGATGTTAGGAAAAAATCTAAAATTAGAAGCTCAAAGGTTTATGGAGTTACAAATAATGTAAGACAGCTCTCTCATTATGTAAGTGATGGAATTTATGAAGCAATTACAGGAATCCAAGGTGTCGCATCAACAAAGATACTTTATGTAAGTCAGTCAAATGATGTTGATGCATCATACAGGCTCTACGTAGCAGATGCAGATGGAGTTAATGAACAACTTTTAGTGAAAAGTCCTGAGCCAATAATATCTCCAGCCTGGTCACCTGATTCCAAGAAGGTCGCTTATGTTTCTTTTGAAACTGGCATTGCGAATGTATACATTCAGGATATTTCAACTGGAGAGAGACAATCAATTATTGAGAAGAGGTGTTTGACATGCATCTCTAATGAACAAATTAGTTCTCCCTCTTGGTCGCCAGATGGGAAGTATCTGTCATTAACTTTATATCAAGATGGAAATGCTGAGATTTATATTTATAACCTTCAAAAAAGAAACCTTACAAGGTTAACAAATCATTATTCCATTGACACAGAATCTCAATGGTCGCCTGATGGGAGGAAACTGATGTTCACGTCAGGAAGGTCTGGCTCACCTCAATTGTATGAGCTTGATTTAAGAAAGCTAAATAAAAAGCCAAAACGCTTAACATTTGAAGGAAATTACAATGCAAAGGGTTCTTATCTTCCAGGTGGAGAGGGTATTGTTTTTGTTCATAGGTCCTCTGATAAATTCCAAATAGCGATAAAATATTTTGAAGACAATTTTGTGATTCCTCTTACTGATGCAAAAATGGATGAATCTCCTAGTGTTTCTCCAAATGGTAATGTGATAATCTATGCTATAAGCGAACAAAATAATGACATTTTGGCAGGAGTAACTTTAAGTGGAGCCAAGTTCCGTTTACCCTCTGCAAAAGGTCAGGTAAGAGAACCAGCTTGGTCAGGTTTCTTAAAATAAATGGGAGATAAAATGCAATTAATTAAATCTTTTTTCACAATTTCTCTAGTGACAATATTTGTTGTTTCATGTAGCTCTGTTCAGGTAACCGAGGAGTCTGTTAGAGAATCAAGTATTGCAACTGTAGAGGTATCAACATCTGACACCTATGAAACAAAATCAACGGCTGTATCAACTTCTGCAACAATTTATTTTGATTTTGATAAATACAATCTTACATCTAGATCTATTCAAACTTTAAGAGGTGTAATTTCAGCGATGAAAGAAAACTCTTCCATAACTCTTGTTCTCGAGGGACATGCAGATGAAAGAGGGACTAGAGAATATAACTTAGCTCTAGGACAACGAAGAGCTGAGTCTGTTGCAGATTATCTTGAATCAAGAGGAATAAATAGATCAAGACTGGTAATTAAAAGTTATGGAGAGGAAAGTCCAGCTGTTTCTGAGTCTAATGAGAGAGCTTGGGCAAGGAATAGAAGAGTAGAAATAAAATAAATTTATGCGATTTGCATTTATTTTCCTTGCATTAACTTCTTTTCAATCTTATTCTCAAGATTTTGAAAGTACAGAATCTGATATTTTGTTTCTAAAAATACAAGAGCTTGAACAGGAAATTGCAGAGCTAAGAAATGAGCTTGAAACACAAGCATTTCTTCTTGAAAAGCTTCTTAACGAATTAGAGTCTATTGGAGAAGAATCAGAGGCAGAATTGACAGAGGAAATTGTCGATGAAGATATTTTTAGATTTGAGGGCATCAATGATTCGCAAAGTATAGATGAGGTTTATGATTCTGCCATAAACGCACTTGAAAATGATGACCTAGAAAATGCAAAAAGGCTTTTAGATTTTTTTCTGATTAATTTTCCAGATGCCGAACGAATACCTCTTGTTTTATTTTGGTTAGGAGAGATATCTTTTATAAATGGAGATATTGATGATAGCTTCATATATTTTCTAGAACTTGTTTCGAATCATGAAGATCATTGGAGAGCTCCGCAATCGCATAAGCGACTTGGCGACATTTATCTTTCAAAAGATGACTTAGATAATGCTAAAGCAAAATATAATTTTGTATTAAAAAACTATCCCAATAATTCTGTATCATCAATTGTCTTGCAGATATTGGAAAATATGGAATAATCACCATCTTTAGTAATATGAATGGGTCGCTAGCTCAGTTGGTAGAGCAGTTGGCTTTTAACCAATTGGTCACAGGTTCGAATCCTGTGCGACCCACCAATTATGAATGATTATCTAGATACATTAAAGCAGTCTTTTTCAAAAGATTCTTTTCTAGCTAGTCTTTTTTTCTTTTTTGTTCTTTCCTCGTGGTACACATTAAGACCTCTTAGGAATGAGCTAGCCGTTCAGGACATTGATAATATATCTCTTCTTTTGGCAATGGTTGGAATCGGAATGCTATTTGCTAACCTCATTTATTCGTGGGTAGCTTCAAAAACAAATCTTTAGCAGCTAATTATTTTTTGCTATCTTTTCCTTGCCAGTAACTTAGTAGTTTTTATAAATCTTGATTTTTCCTCAAGCGCATGGGTGGGAAGATCCTTCTATGTTTGGTGCAATATCTATAGCTTTTTTGTTGTGGCAATTTTTTGGGTAGTGGCTATAAATCTATTCCGACAAAATAAAGCAAAAAAATACTTTGGATTCATTTCATTTGGCGGAACTTTAGGAGCAGCTTTTGGTTCTAGGTTATCAAAATATATTGCTAACAATTTCTCAATTACTCCTATTAATGGTGGTCCCGAAGAAATAAACATCTCAATATTTGCTATTTTTACATTAGGACTTTTGATAATTGGTTTATTAATTGGTCTATATTGTATTGGTAGAGTCAAAAGTGAGAATATTGCCCTTGGCGGATCTGCTAAAGATGCATTTAAAAATCTTTTTGATTCTAGTGATGTTAGGCAGCTCGCTTTATATATGTTCCTATTTACATCGTTGATGACTATTCATTGGATAACTTCAGCAATTATATTTGAAGAAGCAATAGAAAGCTCAATCGAGAGGGTAGCACTTTTTGCTGATATTGAACTAGCAGTCAGCTTGATTGCTGGAGTAACACAAATATTTCTTACTTCTTTTATAGTTAAAAGGCTGGGTATTAAATTTATTTTATTTTCTTATGGAGTAATTTTTTCAATTGTATTTATTGTTTACGCTTTTGCTCCTTTACTAATTTCAGCGATTTTAATAACTATTTTTCTCAGAGTATTTGAGTATTCAATTAATAAGCCGAGTAGGGAGATCGTATTTAGTCACTTATCCAAAAATAAGAGGTACAAATCCTCAGTTCTTGTTGATACTTTTTTTGCTCGCTTAGGAGATTTTAGTGGAAGCATTTTCTTGGGTTTATTTAAAGGAACTCAAGTAGCCTTTAGTGTTGCACCAATAATGGCAATTCCATTTGCTGTAACTATTTCAATAATTGGATCAAGAATCTCAAAAATCTTAAAAGATTA
>CABYHU010000010.1 GCA_902518715.1 uncultured SAR86 cluster bacterium | reverse complement strand
CATCATCAATACAGAAGTTTCCAGTAAACTCTTTTGAGTCTTTAGTTAAGATCTCATATGCTGCATCAGCCATAATTTCAGGTGTTCTTGAAAGACGCATTATTTCATCGCCTCCGAGATGGTTTTGAACTGCCGCTGTTGCGATAGCTGTTCTTGGCCATATAGCATTAACTGCAACTCCTCTATCTTTAAATTCTTCAGCCATACCAAGAACACACATACTCATATTATATTTCGCCATAGTATATGCAGTGTGGCCAGCAAACCATTTTGCTGACATATCAAGCGGTGGTGACAAATTTAAAATATGAGGATTTTCAGCTTTAAGCAGGTGAGGAAGACAATATCGACTAACCATGTAGGTTCCCCTGCCGTTAATTTGATGCATTAAGTCGTATCGCTTCATTTCTGTATCCATAGTATTGGTAAGTTGGATAGCAGATGCATTATTAATACATATATCAATGCCACCAAAGTGATCAACTGTTTGATTTACAACTTCTCTTACATTGTCTTCATCTCTAATATCACAAATTAGAGGTAAAGCTTCTCCTCCAGCTTTAGCAATTTCTTCCGCAGCAGTATAAATAGTTCCTGGAAGTTTTGGATGAGGGTCAGCGGTTTTTGCTGCTAGAGCAAGTTTTGCTCCATCTTGAGCTGCTCTTTTTGCTATCGCCAGCCCAATTCCTCGACTACCGCCGGATACAAATATTACTTTATCTTTAAGGCTCATAATTTCTCCTATTAAAATTTTTCCATATATGGTCTTAGATCCATTTCTTGAGTCCAAGCTGAAGGATGCTGCACATGAATATTCCAATATGCTTCAGCAATTTCCTTAGGTTGTAAGATACCATCTTTTTCTTTCAAGGCGTATGTATCTGGGAAATTTTCCTTTATGAATGGAGTATCTATAGCACCATCAATAATAAAATGGGCAACATGAATACCTTGTGGACCAAGTTCTCTTGCCATGCTTTGAGAAAGAGATCTTAATGCAAACTTTGCTCCTGAAAATGCAGAAAATCCTGCACCTCCTCTTATAGATGCAGTTGCACCAGTGAAAAATATAGATCCATGCCCTCTTTTCTTCATATATTTTGCAGCCTCTCTTCCAGTTAAAAATCCTGCAAAGGCTGCCATCTCCCAAACTTTTTTATAAACTCTCGCAGTAGTGTCTTCAATTGGGAAAAAAACATTTGCACCAGGATTAAATACTACTACATCAATTGGAGCAATATTCTCTTCAACCTCTTTAAATAATTTTGCTATTGCATCCTCATCTCTGGCATCAACACCAAAGGGGGTTGCTGAATAACCAGCTTCTTTAATGCCATTTGCTAATTTTTCTAGTTCAGAAAAGTTTCTTTCTCTTCTAACAGGACATACGTGATATCCCATTTCAGCAAACTTTCGTGTAATGGCTGAACCAGTAGATACCCCAGCACCAATTATGATGGCAGAAAATTTTGAATAATCTCTCATTTAAAACTAATATTTACTATGTAAAGTTTATAACTAAATAACTTTACCAAATATATATAGTGTTATGAAAGTAGATTTTATTTTTGATTTTGCAAGTCCGAATGCTTACTGTTGTCATAAGGTTATTCCTGAAATACAGGATAGAACTGGTATTAAATTTAATTATATTCATTGTCTTCTTGGCGGGATTTTTAAACTAACTAATAATCAAGCACCGATGATTCAATTTTCTGAGATTAAGAATAAGCTTGATTATGAAGGAATTGAGATGGAAAGGTTTATGAAAAAGCATAACCTGGATAAGTTCAAAATGAACTCAAATTTCCCAATTACTACCGTAAGCCTTCAAAGAGGTGCTTTAGTTGCTGAAGAAATGGGTTTTGTCGAAGAATATAGAGATAAAGTTTTGCAAGCAATGTGGGAAGACGACATTAACTTGGGTGATCAAGAAATTCTAATGAACTTTGTACAAGAGTTTGATATTGATCATGATCATTTTTTTAATGAGATTACTTCTGAAGATATAAAGCAACAATTATTTGATAATACCAACATGGCTGTTGAAAGAGGTTCTTTTGGAGTACCAACTTTTTTTGTTAATGATCAAATCTTCTTTGGAAAAGACAAGCTTGTTGAGATTGAGGAATATTTATTAACTTTAAAATAAACTTTTTTATCAAAATCTTTTCAATATAAGTATGCCTCTTAAAAGATTAGTTCTTGTTTCATTTATCCTTTCAAGTTTTTTACAAGCTAATGAAGGAATCCAAAAAAGTTTTTTTAAAGAAAGTGAATCTCTTTCTCAATGTACTTTTTACTATCCAATCCTTTCAGAGCAAGAAAAAATGGATATTCAATCAGAAAGGATTTCTATTTCAGAAGAATCAATATTTTTAGAAGAGGATGTTGTACTTAAGTTTGATGGAGGCCTCTTCACTTCATCTTCAGCCGACCTAAAAGAAAATAGTAACTTAATTAATTTCAAAAATAATGCGGACATCTTTCTAAATGACCTTTACCTGCAAGCACAAAGAGGTAAATTTGATAGAAGTAATAATACTTTTGAGCTTTACTCTGGAAACTCTTACTGGAAAAAACCTAATATGTTTATTAACTTTGATTCTGCGGAAGGAGCTAATGATTCTGTAACTTTCACGAATGCGTCTTTATCATCATGTGTTGATACCTCCTCAGGATGGGCATTAAAGGCGGAACAAATAGAAATTAATGATGAGCTTGGAAAAGGTTCTGCAAAAAAAATAAGATTAGAAATCTTTAATAAAACCGTTTTCAGATTTCCATATCTGCCTATCTACTTATCTGAAGATTTAGAAAATAATCCTATAAGGCACTCAAGATTCCTCGATCCATCTATATCGTATTCCTCTGATGGCTTTGATTTTACATTGCCATATAAAAAAATATTATCTGATAACTCTGATCTCATTTTTGGTCCTAGAGTAATTGCTAAACGTGGAAATGGATTTGAGTTACAACTTAACTCAAAAAAAGATAAGAATAATTTAAGGGCTAATCTTATTTATTTAAGCAGTGATAAAGAGTTTGATAAAAGATATCCAAGCCATAAAAATATTGGGGACCAAAGGTGGGGATTTGAAATTAATAGTTCTACAGATCTTCAATTAGGAATATTAAATGTTAACTGGGCGGATTTTTCAGATTTTCATTTTTTTAGAGATGTTCCAGGTGAATCAGTTGATTTAAATTTCCAAAGGAAAGAATATTTTGAACAATCTATCTCTTTTCAAGGAAACTTTAAAAAACTATCTTATGAGTTAGGGTCGATGGGTTTTGAATCATCAAATCCAATACTTACAAATGGCTATGTCAAAAAACCTTTTATTGATCTTGAATATAAAAATGATCTCGGGAGTCTTAAATTTAAATCATCTCTTAAATTTGCAGAGTTTTCTGCTGGGACTCTTCATGACTATATTGGATATCAAGTTCATGAAGGAAAATACTTGCTGCTTGTTGAGAGCCCGCCTGAAGGCTCAAGAATTTTCATGAACAACAGATTAAAAGCGGAAAGCAGATACAAAAACTTTGATATGGAGGCCTCGATTGGAATAAAGTCAATTAGCTATGATCTTAAAAATAACGAAAATACCGCTAACGATATAAATGTTCCGAATATTCATATAAGAATCTCCAAAGACCTCTTCAAAACTTCTGGAGATGGAGTTTCATTCTTAACTCCAATATATACATTTGGATATGCTAAGACAGAGGATCAGTCTGATAATCCTATTTTTGATTCAGCTTTGATACCTCAGGGTGTTAATACTTATATGAATAAGCAATTCTCTGGCTATGATCGAATCGCAGATGAGAAGTTTCATGCCATCGGGTTAAATTTCTCACGGGTTGAGGATAGTCTTGAGAAAATAAACTTTACAATCAAAAAGAAGTTTTACTTCAAAGACAGAGAGGTTTACCTAAACAACCCATTTGAAATAAAAGATGCTGCTGGGCCAATTGCCTCATCTTTTACTTGGAATCCCTCAAAAGAGATAAAATTTAATTCATATGTGAACTATTCAGATAAACAATCAAAAATAAACAATATTGGATTAGAGGTGCTTTATACAAACCAGAAAATCAATATTGGAATTGGACAAAAATATAGGAGAATAAACTCATCCCTGCAAGATAATCTGGACTTAACCGAATTCTTTTTAGATGTCCCATTAGAAAGTGGTTATTCAATATTTGCATTTGGTCAACGAGATAATGAAACTGATAAATTTATAGAAGCAAGGCTGGGTCTGGGCTATGAAAACTGTTGTTTTGCTGCATCTTTAACAGCATCAAAGAGAACGTTAATTCGATTCAATGATATTAATATTTCAAATAATATGTTTTTAAATGAGCTATGGGACAATATAATAGAAACAGAAAATAAAAGTCGTATTAATATCTCTTTTCAGTTAAAGGGGTTTAATAGCACAAATAGAGGTTTTAAGAGATATATACAAAACTCAATTCTTAACTAAATGAAAAAACTATTACTTATACAAATCACAATCCTTATGTCTGCTTTTTCGTTTGCAAAGATTGAGGTGCTTGATCGAGTTGCGATTATTGTCGATGAAGGGGTGGTAATGGAATCTCAAATTAAGGACCTAATTCAAACTACAAAATTGAGATCTATAGAACAAGGTATGCAGCTTCCTCCTACTGAAGCCCTACTTGAAGAAATTCAAGAACAGCTCATTATTCAAGAGCTTCAACTTCAAAGAGGAGAAGAGTTTGGAATAAGAATAAGTGATGGCGAACTTAATCAAACATTCATCCAAATTGCAGCAAATAATGGTGTAAGTCTTGAACAATTTATTAGAGATTATGAAGCTTCCGGCCAAAACTATGAAAAATTAAGAGAAGAAATAAGAAGAGACATGATAATACAAAGAGTCCAAAGAGGAATTGTTGGTGGTTCTATTAATATAACTGCCCAGGAAATTGAGGGCTTTTTAGCTACAGAGGAAGCAATTGCTCAATTGACACCCGAATTACTTGTAAGACAAATACAAGTTGGTTCTCTAGAAGCTGCTGAGACTATCCTATCAAGGCTTGAGGAGGGAGAAGATTTTGAGGCTCTTGTCGACGAGAAATCAATAAATCAAAATAAATCACAGGGCGGCTTAATGCCTTGGAGAAAAATTAATGAAATGCCTTCAATTTTTGCTGATGCAATAAGGAATCAGTCTCTTGGATTCATTTCAGAACCAATTAAAACAGGATCAGGATTCCACTTACTTAAGCTTGAAGAAAAGAGAGGCCCGCTTGTAAAGTTTGAAGAGCAGTGGGAAACAAGACATGTTTTATTAATACCCTCAGCAATTAGAGATGTAGATGCCACAAAAGCAGAAGCAGAAGTTTTAAGGGAGCGTGTTCTTGCAGGCGAAGACTTTGCATTGATTGCTAAAGAATTTTCTGAGGATCCTGGCTCAGGTTCAAATGGTGGAAATCTTGAATGGCTGCCAAAAGGTGCCACTGTAGGTGAGTTTGAAAATGTTATGTTGAACTCTGAAATCAATGAAGTTTCAGAGGTTTTTGAATCTCAATTTGGATTTCACTTCCTCGAGGTGACAGGCAAAAGAGTTGAAGATGTAACAGACTATCAAATTGAAGAACGCGCATACTCAGTTCTTTTTTCAAGAAAATACGATGAAGAGCTTGAAAACACTCTCAGATCAATGAGAGCAGAGGCTTTTGTTGAGTTTAAAGATCTAGATTGAAAACCATTATTTATTCTCCCGGTGACCCAGCAGGCATTGGACCAGACCTATTTTTAAGTCTTTTAGATGAAGATTTCTTTAGATTTATAAAAGCAAATGTGGTTTGTGTAGGTGACAAAAACCTTTTTGCTTCAAGAGCAAAAGAATTGGGATATAGCTTCGAAATAAGCACATTTACAGATATCAATGATGTAAAAGAAAAAGTTGGGTGTCTTGAAATTATGAAGTGTCCAGACATCTCAAGCGGCAGGCTAAATTCTATTAACTGTGAGTATGTAATCAAGAATCTTGATTTTGGAATTGACGCGTGTATGAAAAGCAAAGGTTTAGGGTTAGTGACTGGGCCAATAAGTAAAGAGAATATTGTTGAAGGAGGATATCCCTTCTCTGGTCACACTGAGAGAATAATGGAAAAGACTAACAGTGATGACGTGCTGATGCTGCTAGCTTCAGAAAGATTAAAGGTAGCTTTGGCAACAACACATATGCCACTAAATAAGGTACCAGAATCGATTACGACAGATCTAATAATCAATAAAGTAAAGATTTTAAATCAAGAGCTTAAATCAAAGTTCAATATTAAAAAGCCTAAGATTTCTCTTCTAGGGCTTAATCCACACGCAGGAGAAGGAGGAAAATTAGGAAAGGAAGAAATTGAAATAATAATACCTGCTGTAAAAAAATTAATTGCTTCTAATGTTGATGTCTCTATGCCCCTATCTGCAGATACAGCATTCAATAAAAATCTTCTTGATGAAACTGATGCATATTTTGCTATGTATCATGACCAAGGACTTCCAGTGCTAAAAGCTTTAAGTTTTGGAGATTCAATTAATATAACTTTAGGTGTGCCAATTGTAAGAACTTCAGTTGATCATGGGGTTGCCTTAGATATTGCTGGAAAGGGTATTGCGAATAATTCCTCTTTGAAGAATGCTTTCTATGCAGCTGATAACCTAATCTAATGATTGATAGATCATCCCGAAGGCGGTTTGGGCAAAATTACTTAAGAGATAAGTCTGTTATTTACCAAATAGTAGATAAAATTAATCCTGGAAAGGAAGATAGCTTCATCGAGATTGGTCCTGGTCAAGGAGCAATAACGGAAGGTATAAAAAATAATTCTAAAAATCTTACTCTTATAGAAATTGATAGAGAAAACGTAGCTTATTTAAAGAACTCTCTTGGAAATGAAATTGAGATATTCGAAGAAGATATTCTTAAAATTGATCTTTGTTTTATAAAGAATAATGATAGGATCATAGGTAACCTCCCCTATAACATAGCGTCTCAAATAATACTTAGATTTTTAGAATTGAATAGGAAAATTTCTGATATGCACTTTATGGTCCAAAAAGAAATGGCAGAGGTTCTTACCTCAAGTCCAGGAAATAAAAGTTGGAATAAATTTGCTGTGAAAGTAGCTTTTTTTTATGAAACTGAGATATTGATGGATATATCTCCTGAAGCATTTGATATCAAGCCTAAAGTTGATTCTTCTCTGGTAAGGTTCAAGCCAATAAATAGCCAGGCTTTTGAAATACAGAAACTATTTCAAATTATAGATTTATCCTTCCAGTCTAAAAGAAAGACCATATTCAATAATTTAAAAAACCATAATATAAATTGGGAAAAGTTGAAGTTTGATAAAAATTTACGAGCTGAGCAGCTTAGTCTTGAAGATTTTCTAGAGATTTATAAAAATGCCTAGCTATGTCATTGGTGATGTCCAGGGATGTTTCGATGAGTTAATGCTTCTTCTGGACAAAATAAATTTTGATCCAAAAAATGATGAATTAATTTTTGCAGGTGATCTTATAAATAGAGGCCCCAAATCTCTGGAGGTGCTTGAATTCTGCCTTGAAAACAAAGAGTCAATTGAGGTTGTGCTTGGAAATCATGATATCTATCTTCTTTATCTTATTCATCAAAATAAAAAAAACTATCAGCTAGCCCCTATCCTTGAATCTAAGAATAAAAAGAAGTTTTTTAGCTGGCTAATCGAAAAACCCCTAATGCTTGAAAGAAAAAATAATAAAAATGAGAAATTTATTATTTCACATGCTGGGATTCCTCATATTTGGGATTTAGGGGATGCTCGAAGACTTAATGAGGAATATTTAAAAGCGATAAAAAAGAATCCTGGTGGTGTTTTCAGAAATATGTGGGGAGATCATCCTGATATATGGTCAGAAAGCTTGAGAGGTTTTAGCAGAATAAGAGTAATAATTAATTACTTCACAAGAATGCGGCTAATAACTCAAGAAGGTCAGATTGATCTTAAAACTAAGGTCTCTTCAAGAAATAGTAAATATAAAGCTTGGTTCAAATTTATAAAAAATGAAAAAGATAGCTATCAGCTATTTGGTCATTGGGCAGCTTTGAAAGGTAAGACAAATAAAAGAAATGTAATCGGTCTTGATGCCGGTTGTGTTTGGGGTGGACATTTAAAAGCGATAAGGATTAATGACAGAAAAATCTTTAAAATAAAGTCATTATGAAAATATTTCAGGTTGGCGGATCCATTAGGGACGAGATTCTAGACGTAGAAGCAAATGATAAGGATTGGGTTGTAGTTGGGTCATCACCAGAGAAAATGATTGCCGAAGGTTTCAAACCTATCGGAAAAGATTTCCCTGTCTTTCTGCATCCTGAGTCCAATGAAGAATATGCTCTTGCAAGAACTGAAAAAAAGTCGGGAAAGGGTTATAAAGGTTTTACATTTTACTACGATGAAACAGTGACTCTTGAGGAGGATCTTAAGAGACGCGACTTCACTATTAATTCTATAGCAAAAGATGAAAATGGAAGTCTAATAGATCCACATGGTGGTCTTGAAGATTTGAAAGATAAGATTTTCAGACAAACCTCGGAATCTTTTTCTGAGGATCCCCTTCGATCAATAAGATATGCAAAGTTTAAAACATATCCTCATTTGGCTGATTTTGCTCTTGAAAAGACCACTGAGGAAAGTATTAGAAGTATCGGTAAATCGAATGAATTAAATCATTTGTCTGCTGACAGAATTTGGATGGAACTAAGAACTGCATTATCTTCACCAAGGTCTGCGAACTTTTTTTCATCTCTTGTTTCATTAGGCTTAACTGATCCATGGTTTTCTAAATTAAGCTCATTTGATGTAGATGAGAGTAATTCACCCCAATTAAAATGGGTCGAACTAGAGCTTCAAAACAATTTTTCACTGCACGAATCTCTAGAGCTTCCTAGGGAATTTATTGATCTTACAAATTTATCTTTTCAGCTTGCTGCTGTTGATATCGAAGAAAATCAGGAAAATCTTATCGATAAGTTAGAAAAAATAAATTTTCATAGAAATCAAAAAGAAGTCGAAGAAATAATAAAACTCAAATTTTTTGAGAACAAAAGAGATTATTTAATAAAATTGAAAGATAATATCCTATCTAAAGATTTTTCTATTTTAGGTGAAGCTCCTAAAGAAGATATGATGAAAATGAAAAAAGATCTCTATATAGAATCAATAAAGGAATCTAAATGAAAAAAACAATCTTAGTAACAGGTGCAGCCGTAAGAATTGGAAGAGAGATTGCATTAACTTTTGCTAAAGATGGTTGGAATATAATAATTCACTGCAATAGTTCTACTGAAAAAGCTGAAGCTTTAGCGAAAGAGATTGAGGAAAACTTTGATTCATCAGCAAAAGTTGTTCAGGCTAATCTGGATAAAGATGATCATGTTGAAAGAATGATTGATGAGGTAAAAAGTTGTTTTGGGTCATTGGATGCAATTGTAAACAATGCTTCCTCTTTTTATCCAACTCCTATTGGAGAGCTAACCCTCAAAGACTGGGATCAACTTATTGGCAGTAACCTTAAAGGACCCCTCTTTCTTATTAATGGATTTATTGATCTGCTAAAAGAATCAAAGGGTGTAATTATAAATATGACCGATATGAATGTTGGTAGAGGTTTAGCAAAGTTTTCAATCTATACAGCTGCAAAGGGAGGTCTTTTAGCGGCGACAAAGGTCTTAGCAAGAGAGCTAGCTCCTGATATAAGAGTAAATGCTGTTGCTCCCGGAGCAATCCTAGAACCGCCTGGATCTTCGTGGAGCGAAGAAGTTAAAAATAAAATACTTTCTGCAATCCCTCTAGGAAGACTAGGAACTGAAAAAGATATTGCTGGAACTGTAAAGTTTCTTGTAGATTCTGAATATATTACTGGTCAAGCTATTAACGTAGATGGCGGCAGATCTTTATTATGACAGAAGAGTTTCAGCTTAATGATGATACTTATACTGGAACAAAAGAAGTCTCTGAAAATCTAAAATTTGAGTCTAAGCTTCTGCAAGAGTGGATTAATGATAATGTTAAAGACTCAGGCAATATAGAAAAAATTGAGCAATTTAAGGGCGGGCAGTCAAATCCAACATATAAAATTTCGACTGAAAATAATGCTTATGTTTTAAGAAGAAAGCCACCTGGCAAGCTTTTACCAAAAGCGCATGCAGTTGATAGAGAGTATAAGGTTATAACTGCATTATATGAAACTGATGTGCCTGTTCCTAAAACTTATGGCCTTTGTGAGGATGATTCAGTTGTAGGAACTCCATTTTTTTTAATGGAGTACGTTGATGGAACAGTTTACTGGGATCATATGCTGCCAAAATGCTCTCCAGAGGAAAGAGCACTAATTTATAAAAATAAAAATAAGGTTATAGCCAGCCTTCACAGTGTTGATTATAAAAAAGTTGGTCTTGAGGATTATGGGAAGTCCGGTAACTATGTTGCTCGACAGGTTAATACTTGGACAAGACAATATCTTGCCTCTGAAACTGAAAATATCGACGAGATGAATAAACTCATAGAGTGGTTACCTAAAAATATTCCAGAAGATGATGAAACATCAATCGTTCATGGTGACTTTAGATTGGATAATATGATTTATTCTAATTTTGATGTCGTTGGTGTTCTTGATTGGGAGCTCTCAACACTTGGACATCCTATTGCTGACTTTTGCTATCACTGTTTAACATGGAGAACCCTTCCTAATTTTTATGATCATACAAAGTTGAAAGATTTAGGAATACCAAATGAGATGCAATATAGAGATATGTATTCAGAGCAAACCGGTAAAGATTTATCCCAAGACTGGGAGTTTTATATGGTTTATAGTCTTTTTAAAGTGGCCGCAATCTGTCAGGGTATTTTAGGGAGAGTAAGAGATGGAACTGCTGCAAGCAAACATGCTGAAGAGAGAGGTATGAATGTTTTCCCTCTATCAAAGGGTGCCTGGTCTATTGTTGAATCGAATTTTTAATTAATCGTCTGAATTCAATCTATTAATGTTCATTTTGTGAAGGTCATTAATAGTATCACTAGCTATTGAAGTAAGAATAAATGGAAAAATTGCATGCAATATTGCACCTATACCACCAATCAGGAGCCTAAATCCGAAATATAAGGCATCTTTTAGATGCTCAAAATATGACTTATCAATTGAACGAAGATGCTCTGTAAGAAAACTCCCCTTTTTCATAATTTAAGTATAGCAAGAACTCTTGTTAACAAGTATTCAAATTAATTCTTTGAGAGGCTCTGATACGAAAAGATATTTTTTAATTTCATCACTTTCAAACACTATTTCGTCTCCATCTAATTGCAGAACAATATCTATATCAAGAGTCCTAGCAGAAAACTTCGGGACATCTCTTTTTCTACCTGAGCTATCTTCGATAGTCTTGAGTTCTTTATTTAGCAAGTCAAAATCAAGATTTGAATCACCAGCTAGAACAAGATTTAGGAAATCATCTCCCTCAAAACCTTCTGCTTTAGTTTTATATGTTGATGAAATAATTACATTTGAAAGAATCTTATTAAGCTCTTCAATAGCAAAAGCAATATTCTCCTCTGCATTGATATTGCTCCCAAGCGAAAGGTAATACTTCATTATCTATGAATAATAAGACCAACATCTTTAGCGCCCCGGAGTGCGCCTGGTTTAGATACCCTTAGTTTAATTGATTTAACACCAAAGTCTCTTTTGACCAATTCTGCAATATTTTCAGCGAGCGTTTCTTGAAGCTGGAATGATGACTCTTCAACAAACTTAATAACAGCCTTTGTAATTGCTTTGTAGTCTGTTGTATCTTCAATGGAGTCGGTTTCAGCTGCTTTTTTGCAATCAAAAGGAAACTCCATATCAATTGAAACTTCTTGTTTAACTTTACGCTCCCAATCAAAAATGCCAATTATGGTTTTTATCCTTAGATCTTTTATATAAATAATATCTTCCATTTAAATCTCGCTCACTGGCCATCTGGCTCGTACATTAGAATTATAAATGTTTTTGCTCTCTGTTTTGAGTGAACCAAGATATGCAATCATTGCTGCGTTATCAGTGCAATGCTTAATTGAAGGATAAAAAACTTTAAATCCTTCCTTCTCTTCTAACATATCTAAAGCTGCTCTAATTTTTTTATTTGCGGCTACACCACCAGCCATTACAAGAGACTTATTACCTGTTTGTTTCATTGCCTTCTTGATTTTTGTTGAAAGAACATCAATGACTGCTTCTTGGAAAGAAGCTGAGATGTTTGATCTTTCATCATTTATGTTTAAGTCTTTAGTTGCATATAAAACTGCTGTCTTTAGGCCACTAAAACTTAAATTTAGATCATCTGAATGTTTCATAGGACGTGGAAAATCATATTTCATTGGATCACCATTTTTTGCTGCTTCCTCTATATGGGGACCTCCTGGATATGGCAACTGGAGTAGCTTTCCAACTTTATCAAATGCTTCTCCAACTGCATCATCTAGGGACTGACCAATAATTTCATAATCCTCAAAATCTTTCACATCTACAATTAAGGAGTGTCCTCCTGAAACAAGCAAAGAAGTAAATGGATACTGAATCTCAGGAAAATCTAAAAAAGGTGACAAAAAGTGTGCCTCAAGATGATTCACAGGAATTAAAGGTTTATTCAAAGCAAATGCTAGACCTTGCGCAAAAGATTCTCCAACTATTAGAGCACCTAATAATCCTGGTCCAGCCGTATATGCAATTCTATCTATGTCGTGAAGATCAACTCCACCTATCCCATCATTAAAGACATCGATAATTTTTTCACAATGGTCTCTTGAAGCTAGCTCAGGCACCACACCACCATACTTTTTGTGCAAATCTATCTGGCTATAAACAGTCTCAGCAATAATTCCAGATGCAGAATCATACAGCGCTACTGCTGTCTCATCACATGATGTTTCTATTCCTAATGTTTTCATAAAAATTGTTTTGCAAATATCTCCAGAAAAGCATAAACTACGTTCCAAATTATGCCTTCAATAATAATAAAAGACACGGAACATTTCGATATTGGTCTTCGAAAATTTAAACGTGCTTGCGAAAAAGCAGCAATTATTCCTGATATTAGAAAGAAAGAGTTTTATGAAAAACCTACTGAGATGAGAAAAAGGAAGATGGCAGCTGCGAAGAAAAGAGCAAGAAAGACCAATAGAATTAATAACTTCGGTAGGCAAAGATCCTACAGATAAAGCTTGTCGACCCTAAATCAAATAAATTCAGACCTTAAAGCTGCAATGCTTGCTAAAGATAATGCAACGAGGGATACGCTTCGCATGCTGATATCTGAAATTAAAAGATATGAAATTGATAATAGAGTAGACGCTGATGATTCAGTGGTTCTTGCAACCCTAAAAAAAATGATTAAGCAAAGAAAGGATTCAATTGAGCAATTCGATAAAGGTGGTCGAGCTGATTTATCAGAGATTGAAAAAAATGAGCTTCTTGTTCTTGATAAATATATGCCTGAGATGATGTCAGAAGAAGCTATCAATGAACTCGTTACAAAAACTATTTCTGAGCTTGGCGCTACAGGCCCTCAGGATATGGGTAAAGTAATGGGTCATCTAAAGGGTTCAGTTGGTGATTCAGCTGATATGGGCCTAGTAAGTAAGATTGTTAAAGAAAAATTAATTTAATTCTTTTTTAATTCATAAAGATATAATTACTAAATGTCTAGAGATAATAGAAAACCAACTCAAGCAAGAGAAATTTCCATTGAGACAAATGTAAATCTTCATGCTGAAGGTTCAGTACTGGTCAAGTTTGGTAATACACATGTAATTTGTACTGCAAGTATTGATAACAATGTCCCAAGATGGATGAAGGGATCAGATAAGGGTTGGGTGACAGCTGAATATGGGATGCTTCCAAGATCAACCAATGAGAGAATGGGCAGAGAAGCAGCAAGAGGTAAACAGTCAGGTAGAACTCAGGAAATCCAAAGACTTATTGGAAGATCCCTTAGACAATCTGTAAATCTCAAATATTTAAAAGATAAAACTATTCAAGTTGACTGCGATGTCATTCAAGCAGACGGGGGTACAAGAACTGCTTCAATTACTGGTGGATGTGTTGCACTTTTCCTTGCAATAAAGAATCACCATGACGATCAAAGAGCAATCGAGCAATATGTGGCTGCAATCTCTTTAGGTGTTAAAGATGATGAAATCCTAGTTGATCTTGATTATCAAGAAGATAGCACTGCTGATGCAGATATTAATATTGTTATGACCCAGGATCTTGATTTAATTGAAATCCAAGGTACCGCTGAAGAGCGTCCTTTTTCGCAAGAACAACTCACTGAAATTGTAAGTAAGGCTAGTTCATCTATTAAGGATATAGTTGCTATCCAAAAACAGGCTGTAGAAGGATAGTGAAGGATTATCAAGAGAAATTTATTAGACTTGCTTTAAATGCTGAGGCATTAATTTTTGGTGATTTCACTCTCAAATCAGGAAGAAATAGCCCCTACTTCTTCAATGCAGCAAAAATGTTAAATACCAAGTTTCTAGCTGACCTTTCGGAATGCTATACAAAAACTCTTCAAGATTTAAATGTTTCTTTCGATAGTATTTATGGTCCTGCATACAAAGGTATTTTTTTAGCATCAATTATTGGTGCAAGTTTAGGAAAATCTGATCTAGATATTCCTGTATCTTTTAATAGAAAAGAAGAGAAGGATCATGGCGAAGGTGGTGATCTTATTGGCCAGCTTCCATCAGGTAACGTACTCATCATAGATGATGTTATTTCTGCAGGAACAGCAGCTAGAGAATCAATTGAGAAAATAAAGTCTATAGGTGCCAATCCAAAAATTATGCTAGTAGGTCTAGACCGACAAGAAAAAGGTTCATCAAATATCTCTGCAAAAGCTGAACTAGAGAATGATTTCGGACTTATTGTTTCGTCAATAGTAAACCTAGATCTTTTAATAAGCTTTGTAAGCGATGATCCAAACTTCAAGGAGTTCAAAAGCGATCTTGAAGAATATAGAAATAACTGGGGTGCCTAATGTTTTCAGGTATTGTCCAAGAAACTGGAAAAGTAATAGAATTTGTAAAAGAAAAAGATATCTATAACCTTTCTATAGATTCTTCATCTGAGTTTATTTCTGGTCTTAAAAAGGGTGCAAGCGTTTCTGTAAACGGAGTATGTTTAACTGTCAAAGACGCAAATCCAGAAATATTGAGATTTGACCTTGTTGAGGAAACAATAAAAAGAACAAACTTTCAAAAGATAAGTGGTGGCGACAACGTAAATCTTGAGAGATCATTGAAGATGGGAGATGAAGTAGGTGGCCATCTTGTATCAGGACATATTCATGGGACTTCAAAAGTTATTTCTATAGATATGAGAGATGAAAGCTGGGATATTGAATTCTCTCTTGAGCCTTTCATGCAAGATTATATTCTGCATAAGGGTTATGTTGCTATTAATGGTTGTAGTCTAACTGTGGGAGAAGTTTCTAAAGAATCTTTTATGATTCATTTAATTCCTGAAACTCTTTCAATTACAAATCTTTTTCAGCTTCAACAAAATAGCATTGTTAATGTTGAGCTTGATCAAAACACAATAGTGATTGCTGACACAGTAAAAAAATATTTAGATGGTAAAAGTTAAAGAATTAGAAGCAACGAAATTTGAAATCCTTTTAAAACCCAACAGCTCTCTTACAGGGGCAGCTAGGGTTCTCTTTCTTGGAAGTATTTTCTTTATTTGCAGTGTAATTGGTATCGGTTTCTTTCTTGTTGGAGGGACAATGATTTTACCTTTTGCAGGATTAGAAATTATTTTAGTTTATTTAGCTTTTAGGCTTAGCTTCAATTGGAGTAACCAAAAACAAATAATTATCTTATCCAAAGAGCATGTGGAAGTGAGAGTTGATGGTTTAAAAGAATTTTTTACATGGAAAGAGTTTAGATCTTTCGCAACCTTCAATGTAACAAAGAATGACACTAAAGATGATGATTTAAGTTTTCGATCAAAAGGTAAAGAAATAATAGTTGGAGGTTTTCTAAATGAAGAAGATAAATCTATCTTAAAAGATGAAATTTCTAGGATTATTCAAAAACTTAATGCTATGGGATTTGCAAGTTAACTACTGAGAAAGATACTTTATTAAAATAGCCATTCTCATAGCGACGCCATTAGCTACTTGATCTAATATTACAGAGTTAGCAGAATTATAAACATCCTCTGAGATCTCAATACCTTGATTTACAGGTCCAGGATGCATGACTATGCAATCATCATTAGCAATCAGTAATTTTTCATTATTAATTTGATAGTTACTAAGATAGCTTTCCTTATCAAGGTTTTTCTTATCTTCAAATCTTTCATGCTGAATCCTAAGAGCCATCACAACATCCTGGCCTTTAAGTGCTTTGTTAAGATCTTCCTCATAATTAAGATTAGAGTCGTCTAGAACATCTTTGCACAGCTCTTTAGGCCCACATAAAGTAATTTTAGAATCAAAGTTGGCCATGCCATCAATGAAAGACTGGAAAACTCTTGAATGGTCCAAGTCGCCAACAATCAAAATATTTGAATTATCTAGATCCTTCCTATGCCTTACTGTCATTATGTCTAAAAGTCCCTGAGATGGATGGGAAATAGAGCCTTCTCCTCCACTTACAAAAACCATAGAATCTGTTTTATCTATTAATTCATGAATAACTGAGTCTTTATGTCTTAAGACACAAAGATTAATGTTCATCTTTGCTAAATTATCAATAGTGTCTTTGAGAGTCTCACCTTTTTCTAGAGAGGAAGAGCTTAAATCAAAATCAATTATTTGGCATCCTAGATTAGAAGCAGCTATCTCAAATGAGATTTTAGTTCGAGTGCTTGGTTCACAAAAAATATTTACAACTTTCTTATCTGGAAAAAGTGGATCTCTTCTAATGGAGCCTTCTGAATCAATAAAATTATCTGCTAAATCTAATAATTCAAGGATTTCATTCTTTGATAATTCCTTGAGTGACGTTAAGTGTCTCATTATTTAAGGCTAACTATTGCATCCATTTCAATCATTACATCCTTTGGTAATCCAGCAACCTCTACTGTTGCTCTTGCAGGAAATGGTCGAGAAAATTTTTCTTCCATAATCTTATTTAAAGATGCAAAATTTCCTAAATCTAAAAGATAAATATTTAACTTAACAATATCATCAAGACTTGCCCCTGCTTCTTTGCATATATTTTCTAAATTGGATATCACCCTTAGGGCAGATTCTTCAAATGAAGTATCTTCAACTTCCATTGTTTCTGGATTTAGAGGAATCTGGCCAGATATAAATAGTAAGTCTCCCGATTTAATGGCTTGAGAATAAGCTCCAATTGCTTCTGGTGCTTTGTTAGTTTGAATAGGTTCTTTTGACATAGTCGACTCCAAAGAATTTAAGCATTGTAAAGGAAGTATAAAACATATAAAAAAATAAATTTTTAGATTATTTTTTCTTAGCTTCATTAATATCTCGAATGCAGCTTGAAACAATTTTCATTGATCTTACTTTTTTGCATTATTTTTTTAAGCTCTTCTAGGTCAATTATTTCAATATCGAAACTAAATTCTGTAAGCTTGCTTCCTGCCGACTTCGAAACAACTGAGATTATATTTATGTCAGATTTTGTAAAAGTTGATGCGATATCTGCTAGAACTCCTGGACCACTCTCGCTAAGTACCTTTATATGACATGGTCTTACCTGTTTCTT
Organism: uncultured SAR86 cluster bacterium; assembly: GCA_902518715.1. Taxonomy (GTDB): domain Bacteria; phylum Pseudomonadota; class Gammaproteobacteria; order Magnimaribacterales; family D2472; genus CACNXK01. The sequence continues at coordinate 9,986 of CABYHU010000010.1, read as the reverse complement.
ATTAGTCTTTGACCAAAAAGAAGGGATGTACCTTTCTTTGTCTTGTTTATAAGGGGTAACTTCATTACATCTCGAATGATGAATAACAATTCCTCTTTCTGTATCAGAATGAGCAACTATTGAGTCTCCTTCTATTGGCATACAGCATTTGCCATAAGTTACACTCAGGCCATCGATCTTATTATTTTTTAGTTCAAAAGATTTCACTGTTTTAGCTTTATCTTTCCTAATTTGAAGACCATCAAAAAATCTTTCTGCAACAATAGTACTTGTTTTCCTTCCTAGTCCAATATCTGTTAGCAACTGATTTAATGACTTAACACCTGTTTTCTGCAAAATACTCTTAAGAATATTACCTCTATACTCTTTTAGTGCTTTACCAGATCTTTTTAACTCACTTTCTAGGAGTAGTTTTCCTGCTTTTCGTGCTGATGATGTCTTTTGGTGCCTCAGCTGGGCTCTTATTGCTGTCCTGGCTTTACTCGTAACAACAAAATTTAGCCAACCTGGGTCTACAGTCGCTTTTTTGTCTGTTTCTATCTCAACAGTTTGCCCACTTTCTAGCTGAATGTTTAAAGGCGCATACTTTCTATTTATCTTGCAGCCAACCAGACTATTACCAATATCAGTATGGACTTCATAAGCAAAATCTACAGGAGTTGAGCCAGTCTTAAGATTAAAAATCTGTCCTTTTGGAGAGAATACATAAACCTCATCTGAGAAAAGGTCTGTTTTAATTGACTCAACAAAATCCTCCGTGCTTGGAGATTTGTCATGTAAGTCTTGTAAGCTTTCCATCCAGTTCCTAATGTGAAAGGAGCTATCATTTAGATCCTCATTCTTATAGCTTGCATGTGCACAAATACCATTTTCTGCAATAAGCTCCATGCTTTTAGTTTGTATTTGTATTTCAATGGGTATTGAATCAAGAGCTAGTAATGTTGTATGCAGTGCCTGATATCCGTTTGATTTAGGAATAGCTATGTAATCTTTAAATCTTTGTTCGATTGGTTTGTAGTAATTATGAATCAAGCCAAGAGACCTGTAACAATCCTCAACAGAATTAACAATAATTCTAAACCCATAAACATCTAACACCTCTGAGAATGGTTTATGTTTAGTTTTGATCTTTCTATATATACTAAATAGATTTTTTTCTCTGCCTTTTACTGTTGACATAATTTGATTAGTCTTTAAATGACCTTTTATCTCTTTTCTTATTTTGTAAACAATTTTTTTTCTTCCGCCACTAGATTTTTTTATTGCTGATCTAAGCATTTCTGCTCTAAGTGGATGCAGACAATCAAATGCCAGATCTTCTAGCTCGGCTCGGACTTTCTGCATGCCAATTCGAAGTGCAATTGGTCCATATATTTCAAGAGTTTCCTTTGCAACTCTTATTTGTTTATTTCTTGGAAGAAAGTCAATTGTTCGCATGTTATGCAATCTATCTGCAAGCTTGACTACAATAACGCGCACATCTTTTGCCATGGCTAGAGCCATTTTCTGAAAACTGTTAATATCTCTCTCGGCTTTAGACTGGAAATCTAGTTTTCCAATTTTGCTTACACCATCGACTATCTCTGATACATCTTTACCAAAGATTTTATCAATATTTCTTTTTTCAATATTACAATCTTCTAGTACGTCATGCATGAGACCTGCACAAATTGAGTCAACATCCATATTCATCTCAACTAATATCCTTGCAACCTCTAATGGATGACTGATGTATGGTTTACCATCCATTCTTTCTTGACCATCATGAGCATTAGAAGCAAAAGTGTAAGCTTGCCTCATGAGATTAACTTGATTGCGAGAGAAGTCTTTTTTTAGTTGAGTGTATAAATCATTTGGGAAACGGAGAAGTTCCTTAGATTTAAAATTTGTATCTAAATGATGACCTTGGAGAACTCTTTCACTCAAAATAGTTCTCCAAAAAGTTTACCCAATTATGTCTGACTCTTTAGGTTTTGAGGAAGAGAATTGATCTAGGAGCACATCTTCTTCAAGTGTTTTCTCTAGAGTTTCGGCATCTATTAAGCCCTCTTCAATTTCTCTGAGAGCTATTAATGTATTTTTATCATTATTTGTTTCAACCATTGGCTCTCTACTGGTAGTTGAAAGCTGTCTAGCTCTTCCAGATGCCAAAAGGATTAAATCAAACCTACTCGGTACGTGCTCTAAGCACTTTTCTACTGTTATTCTCGCCATATATTTCTCCTAGGAGCGTATTTTAATTGCAAATTACCTTCTAAGACAACAAATCTTGCAATATCTTTAGTTTTTTATCACGTGAATGATCGATATAGTCATTATTTATAACCATTTCAAGCAATTCTTTAATAGCATGTTCAAAAACATCATTTATGACTAAATAATCATATTCCTCAGCTTCACCTAACTCTTTTAAAGCATTTTTCATCCTTTTTTCAATAACGCCTTCTGAATCAAGACCTCTTTTTTGGATTCGCTCTCTAAGTTCATCAATTGATGGAGGCAAGATAAACATTGACCTGAATTCAACATTTTTACTTCGTAGTTTTTGAAATCCCTGAACATCTATTTCAAGAAAGACATTTATTCCTTGATTAATATTCTTATCAATAAATTCTTTTGATGTTCCATATTTATAGTCATGAACCTCGGCGGTCTCAATAAAGTTTCCAGCTTCATAAAGCTCATCAAATATTTTATTTGATACAAAAAAATAATCACTACCATCTATATCGCCATCTCTTGGTAGTCTTGTTGTATGAGAAACAGAAAATGTTGATTTTTTGTTCTCATTATTTAATTTATTTATAACATTCTTAATAACAGATGTTTTTCCAGCTCCTGAGGGAGCTGAAATAACTATAAGTTGGCCTTTTTCATTCGACATTGCTTACCTGCTCTCTCATTTCTTCAATATATATCTTCATATCCAAGGCATACTTTTTCTCTTTACTAAATGTTACTTTAGCAAGAATTGTATTCACCTCACGAAGCATTTCCAAAAGAATAAAATCTATTTTCTTTCCTTTTGCTTTTTTTGATCCTAGCTCTTCTAACAAAGAGGATTTATGAAATTCTAATCTGTCAATTTCTTCAGAGATATCAGATTTGATTATTTGATTGACTACTTCATTTGAAATAGATTCATCTGATACAACAAGGCTAGATGGAAGCTTTTTTAAAATATTTTTTTTTCTCTTATGTTTGTTCTTAGCTACCTCATTAGCGAGGAATATAAGATTTTTATGAATCTTTTTTATTCTGTCGGAAAATGTTTTTTTTATCTTATAACCTTCAATCTTTTTATTTTCAATCAGTGCTGTTAATACTCCTTTAAAAACTTTTTTAATAATATTTTCTGGAAAGGACGACTTCTTTTTATCTATAAAGATATCAGGGATATCTTTTATGTCTGAGAAATTAAGATTCTTTATGTCCAAATCAGATTTATTTAATTCCTCTTTAATTTCTTTAATTAATTTCTTATTTAGGACAAAAGAAGGTTGTCCAATAGTTTCAACATTGAAGTTAATTTCTAAATTACCTCTATGAACTTTTTTTGAAACTAAGTCTCTTAGGGATAACTCAACTTCTGGCAAGATAAAGTTTGATTTAAAATTTATGTCTAAAGATTTCCCGTTAACCGACTTTATATCACAAGATATTGAACAGCCTTTATAGTTATGGTTAGTAGAAACATATGCGGTCATACTTCTAAGCATATGTATATTGTATTTGTTTAGTTATCTTAATTAAACAAGGTAACTATTAGGCCATCAACTGGTAGAAGGCCAGCAATAACTAAGCTTACAATTGCCATTACATTAATTAAGATATTCATCGCAGGTCCCGAGGTATCTTTAAAAGGGTCTCCAACTGTGTCACCCACAACTGCAGCAGCATGTGTATCTGAACCTTTTCCACCAAGATTTCCTTTCTCAATATATTTCTTAGCATTATCCCAAGCTCCTCCAGCATTAGCCATCATTAGAGCAAGAAGAACACAACCAAGCAAACCTCCAGCTAACATTCCGCCAAGAGCTTTTGCTCCTAATAAAAAACCAACTAATGGAGGCATTGAAACTGCAATTACTCCTGGTAAAAGCATTCTCTGAAGTGCTGCTCTTGTAGCAATCTCAACACATTTGTCAGTGTCTGGCTCTCCTGTGCCTTCTAATATTCCTGGTATCTCTCTAAACTGTCTTCTTATCTCATTAATCATCTCAAATGCTGCATCACCTACTGCAGTCATTGTAATTGAGGAAACTAAGAATGGGATGGAGCCTCCAATAAACATTCCAACTAAAACAATTGGATCAGATAAAATCAACTGAAATCCGTCATTGTTTACACCAACTACTTGAACAAAAGCTGCGATTATAGCTAATGCAGCCAAGGCAGCTGCACCTATCGCAAATCCCTTACCGATGGCTGCAGTTGTATTTCCAAGCTCATCAAGAGAATCAGTAATTTCTCTAACATCTTCTCCCATTCCTGACATCTCTGCAATTCCACCTGCATTATCTGCAACGGGACCATATGCATCAATTGCCATTGTTATGCCAACTGTAGCAAGCATCCCAACTGCTGCAATGCCAACTCCATATAAATCAAATAATGTTGTAGAAATAAAAATAATTGTTGCCAAAATTAAGATAGGAATTACAACAGACTGCATTCCAACCGAAAGACCAGAAATCATCACAGTTGCAGATCCTGTTTCACCTGATTTTGCTATCTTCTCTACAGGTGTGCTACCAGTATAGTATTCAGTTATTAATCCAATTAATACACCTCCAACAGCTCCTGTAAGAACACAAAACCAAACATTTAATGAAATATCCAAATATGAAATTAATCCAAAAGCTAAAGCTATAAAAATAACTGGGGAACCTATTGTTCCAGTCCTCAATGCTGCAGCAGGTGCTTTCGCAGATTGAGCCCTTACAATTAAGATACCTAAAATTGATGATATTAAACCAATGGACGCTAATGCTAGAGGTAGACTCATTAAGGGTCCATTGTTTGCTTCTGTCATAGTGTAAGCAATTGCTATGGTGGCAATCATCGAGCCGCAATATGACTCAAAAATATCTGAGCCCATTCCTGCAACATCGCCAACATTGTCCCCAACATTATCAGCAATTACACCAGGATTTCGTGGATCATCTTCCGGTATTCCTGCTTCAACTTTTCCAACAAGGTCTGCCCCAACGTCAGCACTTTTAGTAAAGATTCCTCCGCCAACCCTTGAGAATAGTGCTACAACTGAAGCTCCCATTCCAAATCCTTCAAGATAGTGACCTTCTCCTAGAAAATAAAATAATCCTCCTAAGCCAAGAAGCCCTAAAGAAGCTACACAAAGGCCCATTATTGATCCACCATAAAAAGAAATAGATAATGCTGAGGCTGCTCCACTTTCTTGGGCTGCCGCTGCTGTTCTAGTATTAGCTTTAGTAGCGGCATACATTCCAATAAATCCAGCTAATGCTGAACTTGAAGCACCAACCAAAACTGCTGTTGCTGTTTCCCAGCCTAGGGCAAAGAAAACTAAAACAGCTAAAACAAAGACGAAAACAACCAAATAGGTATACTCAGTTTTCATAAAACTCATTGCGCCTGAATGAATCATGTCACCAATTTTCTTTACTTCAGGACTTCCTTCTGAATAGCTAAGAACAACTCTAAAAATTCCTAAGGCAATTAGAAGACCGATAAGACCTAAAAGTGGTGGTATGTATGCTGGCATATTTTACTCCGAAAAATTTAAGAGAATTTTATCAAATTTATGTTTTATTAAACACCATTTCATCAAAAGAATTCTCTGACTTAGCAACTACACATGCAACTGTTGCATCCCCTGTAACGTTTACAGATGTTCTAATCATATCTAGGATTCTATCAACAGCTAATATTATTCCAATTGCCTCAAGAGGAAGACCAAACTGTTGAAGGATTATTACAAGAGTAATAGTTCCTGCAGAAGGAACTGCTGCTGTTCCTATCGATGTTACAACTGCTAATAAGACTATTTGGACATACTGTATTAAAGTTAAATCAATCCCTGAAATCTGAGCGATAAAAACGGTTGCCATACCCTGCATAATTGCAGTCCCATCCATGTTAATTGTTGCACCAACAGGGACAACGAAAGAAGCTATATCTTTTTTAACACCCATATCCTGATTAACCGTCTTTAATGTCACCGGGATTGTTGCTGCACTTGAAGAAGTAGAAAAAGCGAATATTGCAGCATCTTTCATTTTATAAAAAAAATGTAATGGATTAATCGAAGCAAAAAATCTTAAAATTAGCGAATAAGTAACAAAGGCGTGAAAAAGAAGAACTGATATTAATAAAATTACATACATGAATACATCTTGGAAAATATTAAAGCCATCTGTAATAACAAACTTTCCAATTAAACAGAAGACTCCAACTGGAGCAAATTTCATTACCATTAATACTAATTGAAGAAAAACCGTATTAAGTTTTTCAAATGAGTCTGATAAGTTTCCTGTTAAGTGATTTGTTTTATTTAAAGCTAGGCCAAAAAGAATGCTAAAAAAAACAATTGCCAACATCTGGTTTTTAGCCATTGCATCTATTATGTTTGCAGGAACTATATTAACGATTGTTTGATATATCCCCTGTCCTTCTGGCAATTCTTTAAGCGCAACAGTCTCTGCCATTAAATAACCAGAACCAGGTTGAAAAATTGATCCAACAACAAGAGAAATTGATACTGCTATTGCTGTAGTAAACAAATATAAAGCAATGGTTTTAGAAGCAATATTACCAAAGCTTTTTAAGCTCGATAGAGATGCAATACCCGATACTAGCGAGAAAAATACTAATGGGACGACCATCAATTTTAAGAGGTTTATAAAGATTTCACCGCCAAGTTTAAAAATATATTCAAAAATAAAATCTTTAAGGCCATCTGAAAAAGAACTTGAATAATATAAGATAGCACCTATTAAAGCGCCTAAAAACATGGCAATTAATACATTTCTAGTAAGGTTCTTGGGTGCATCAAGCATTATGATATCTCAACCATATCAAAATCTTCCTTTCCGACACCACAGTCTGGACATATCCAATCTTCAGGAACATCTTCCCATTTAGTTCCAGGTTCAATACCGTCCTCAGGCCAGCCTTCAGACTCATCATAAATTAACCCACAAACAATGCATTCCCATTTTTTATAGTCCATATTTCGTTTCTTAGTGTTTAAAAATTATAAAAAAGATCAGCGTATAATACCAAAATTGAGATACTTAAATATATGAAATTCAATAAATTAACTTCATGGATGGCCGAGACAAAATCCCTTGAAGTCCAGAATAAAGAAATTCTTTCCTGGCTAAATGAGCCTGGATCAATAACATCTAGGATCAAATCATTTTCAAATTTCAGATTAAAGCTTCTCAGAGATAGTCCTGGAGAAGTAGATACCGCTGAAGATGACCTCATTATTCAAAACTATGATGAAAATAATATTAGAGAAGTAGTTCTATATTCTGATGAAGAGCCATTAATTTATGCTAAAAGCATCATACCGCTTGAAACAATTAGACTTGGTCTAGGTATTCTTGGGAACCTTAAAGAAAATCCATTAGGAGATATCCTTTTTTCAAATCCTGAAATTAAAAAAAAATATATGCTATTTGCTAAGTTTGAATTAAATAAAAAAATATTCTGTGGGAGGAAAGGCATATATACAGTTAAAGGTTATCCTTTCAGTGTTTGTGAAATCTTTTTAATAAATGATAGCTGAAAAAATAAGTGGATTTATTGGTATAACTCGGCTTGATAAGCCTATCGGTATTTATCTCCTTTTATGGCCTGCCCTAATTGCTCTGTTAATCTCAACTGAAGCATCCATTAATTACTCATTTGTAATCATTATTGTGATTGGATCAATTTTAGTGAGATCAACTGGATGCGTGATAAATGATATATTTGATATGGAGTTTGATAAGAAAGTTGAAAGAACTAAAGACAGGCCATTAGCATCAGGTCAGCTAAGCAAGCGCGAGGCCTATTTTATTTTTTTCCTACTTTCACTGTTATCTTTACTACTTGTTTACAGCTTAGAAAGACAAGCGCAGCTGGTTTGTTTATTTTTTGCAGTTTTTATAGTTTCCTACCCCTTAACAAAAAGATTCCTAAAAATCCCACAAATTTTCTTAGGATTAACTTTTGGTTCAAGTATTCCAATTGTTTTTTCAATGAATGAGAAACTGCTTGATACCTCAATGTGGATCTTATACTTAGCTAATTTCTTCTGGATAGTTGCTTATGACTCATTTTATGCAATGAGTGATTACGATGATGATAAAAAATTAGGGGTGAACTCTTCTATTACTTACTGGGAACAAAAATCTCAAAACTATATTATTCTATTTCAAAGCTTCTCTCTTCTATCTTTCATTTTTCTTGGTTACTTAAATGATCTGGGGTTTATTTGGTATTCGGCTATATTTTTTGCTGTTCTTCTCTTTTATTATCAGCATTTAATATCAAGAAGTAATGAGCACCTAAAAGCATTTAAAAATAATAATCTCATAGGTTTATTATTTTTATTAGCTTTGTTGATTGAAAAATATAATATTTTTATTTAATTTATAGAAATGAAAACTCTTCCTAAAACTTCAACGCATTTAAATGTGTGTGGAAGTAATTTCTTTAAATTAAGAAAATTGCTTCAAGATTTTAAAGGACCTGGGAAAAGTTTTGAGAAGTCTGTCAGTCAAAATGAAATAGTTTTAATAAAGTTTAATTTATTATCAAAAACTAAGCACACCCTAACTTATGAGGTGAAGCATATCCATCCTGAAGATAGCCTTAATAATTTTATTATCAGATTCTGTGTTTTTATTGACGCAAAAATGGTTGAAGTAATTTCTTTTCAGGGAGAGAAGCCTTTTCCTTTTTATATAAAAAATAAATCGGCTCTTCAGTCATATGATGAAAAACATCAACAAAATACTTTCTTTTTTGACCTTCTTGAGAATTTACTTACTTTTGCAGAAGAAATAATTGAATAAAAATATATTTTATTTTCATGGCTTTGCATCATCTGCTGATTCAACAAAGGCAAAAGTCTTTGATGATTTTATAAAAAAGAAGTTTCCAAATGTTCATCTGCATATCCCAAATATTGATAACTCTATAGAAAAATCTTTTATTCAACTAGAAACCTTAGTAGAAGAAAATGCAGGAGATAAATTATTTATTGGAAGCTCACTTGGTGGTTTTTATGCATCTTATTTTGCAGAAAAGTTTGATTCAAAGTCTGTTTTGATCAACCCCGCATCAAATCCATATTTAGGAATGAAAATGTATTTAGGAAAGAACACTAACTATTCAACAAATGAAGAGTTTTACCTTTCTAAAAAAGATCTTGAAATCTTGAAGCTGAATAATGTCTCAAAAATAAAATCTCCATCGAACTATTTAGTACTTATTGAAACTGGTGATGAAGTTATTCCATTTAAGTACACTCTTGATTTCTATAAGGGTTGTAATTTTTGTATCGTTAATGGGGGAAGTCATTCTTTTGATTCTTTCAAAAAAAAGCTCGAAATAATCTCGAAATTTATGCAACTTTAAAAATTCTTGTAACAATTCTGAAAATATTGCCCTAAATATTAATATGTCTATTGCTTAGTTATTTCATTTGAGTAAACTTTACTTAGCATTTTAATTTGCACCATCTCCATGGTTAAAAAGGAACTCAATTATTTGAGTGAAGAGTTAAAATCGTTCAACTTCTTAGGAAGTCGGAAGTAGGTGAAAACCGAAGGAACGCGCCCGTTAACAGGATAACGTTAATCGTTCAACTCTTTTAGAGTCGGAAGTAAGCGAAAGCTGAAGGAACGCAACCGTTAAACCCGATCGAGTTTAACTTCAAAAATCCTGCAGACTAAAAAATGCATGAAAATTTATTTTTTAGGAGATATTTATGAATACTTTTGAATATA
>CABYHU010000009.1 GCA_902518715.1 uncultured SAR86 cluster bacterium | reverse complement strand
GAGATATTAGAAAAAGGGGGTTCTAGTCTTGATGCTGTAGAGCTGGCTGTATCAATGTTGGAAGACTCACCTTTATTTAATGCTGGAAGGGGATCTGTATATAACTCGGATGAAGTCCAAGAAATGGATGCTTCAATTATGGATGGCAAAAATAGATTATCTGGAGCTGTAGCATCAGTTACTTCAGTTAAAAATCCAATTAAGTTAGCAAGAAAAGTTGCTGAAGAAACAAAACATGTTCTTCTTATGGGGGAAGGTGCTGAAAGGTTCGCAAAAGATATTGGCGTTGATATTGTTGAAAAAGATTACTTTTACAACGAAGAAAGACTTAAAAGACTTCGCAACTCAAAGAAAAAGATTTCAAAATTAAATGAAAGCACAGATAAAATTGGAACTGTTGGTGCCGTTGCTCTAGACAAAAATGGCAATATCTCAGCAGCAACTTCTACAGGAGGCATGACGAACAAAATGCCAGGCAGAGTTGGAGACTCGCCTATTATTGGTTCAGGTACTTGGGCCCAAAATGGTGTTTGTGGAGTTTCATCAACTGGTCATGGAGAATTCTTCATTAAGTATCAAGTTGCACGCGAGGTTTGTGTTCGCATTGAATACTTAAACAAAAATTTAAGTGATTCTGCTGAATCTATTATCAATGAGCTCAAGGAACTAGAAGCTTCAGGCGGATTAATCTCTATTGATCACAAAGGAAACATTTCCACTCCTTTTAATACCAAAGGCATGATCAGAGGAAGTCAAACAAATAAAACTGATTTAGTATCTAAGATTTATTAGATTTCTTTAAGTGCCTGCAATACTTCAAGAACATGGCCCTTAACCTTCACGGATCTCCATTCTTTTTCAACTAAGCCATTTGAGTTAATGAGGAATGTGCTTCTATCAACACCAATGTATTTTTTTCCATACATTGATTTTTCTCTCATAACATCAAAAGATTTACACATTGCTTCATTAGGGTCGGATAATAGCTGAAATGGAAAATTCTGTTTCTCTTTAAAATTTTCATGAGATTTTATTGAATCTCTTGAAACGCCAAGTATTTCAGCATTTAGCTTTGTAAATTCCTTGTGATTATCTCTAAAATCCTGACCCTCTAAGGTGCATCCAGGAGTATTATCTTTAGGGTAGAAAAAGATTATTAAATTTTTACCCTCAAAATCTTTATTAGATAAAGAAATTCCACCTGTTGCTTCTCCTGAAAACTTGGGACATTTTTTTCCTTCTAAGCTCATAACTACTCCTTTTATAAAAAATAAAAATTTAGCTAAGTTTATCTAAAATTTATTTAAATTACTCTCTATCAATGTAAAATTATGCAATGAATAAATTAAACTATATCGTTTTTGTTTTTTTAGTATCAAGCTGTGCTTCATTGACGGGACCTGAAGGCGCTTTTCCGGACACTAAATATGATTTTTTAGATGAAGAATTATCAGAAGATGTTGTCACCACTGATGATCTTGAATTAAATACAGAGGAGGATCATTACCCAATTGACATTGCTTCAAAGGATACTATCTTCCAAGAAGTTCCAAAGCCTAGACAAATTTTTTCAGCAGGTGGAGCAAGTGAAGTTCAACTTAGAAGATTGGGTGAATTACTTTGGATTTATGTTGAAACTCTTCCTTCAACAACCTGGCCAATAACTAGAAGTTATTGGGAAACTTCTGAGTTCCAGCTTCTTGATGCTAATCCAGAGACAGGCGTAATGCTTGTTGATTTTAATGATGAGATTAATTTCAAGATTACAATTGAGCACGGGATTAAGGAATCTTCATCTGAAATATTTTTATCTGGAGTTCAAAAAGATGAAGAAACTTTAGTTGAGCTTGACCAAGAGGAAATACAGCCTTTCCTTGAAGATATAGTTAACTACATTGCAGACTCTGTTGGAACTTTTTCAGGAACATCTCTTGCAGCCCAATCTCTTAATGATAGAAAGAAATCTAGGATTTACTCTGAAAATGAAAGAACTGTAATTGAGCTGGATTTAAATTTTGAAAGAGCATGGTCTACAGTAAGTAGAGCAATTAATTCTTCCCAAATTATTTCTAATGATAGAAATAGGGAAGAGGGTATATTTTATGTAAGCTTGTCTGCAGAAGATGAATCAAATGAATCAAGATTTAACCCATTTTCTTTCTTGAGAAGAAATCCATCTGAACAAATTGCTGATCCAGAATATATAATTTTGGTTTCTCAATCTGGTTCAAAGACCTTAATTAAGGCTGAAGCTATGACAGGTAATATCCAAGATGCTGAGGATTTGCTTTCAATTTTAAATGAATCACTAAGTTAAGGATTTCAAATGGAAAAAGTAAAAGAAATTGCAGCTGGTAAAGCTAAATCAATGTTTACCACTAACAATCCAAATGAATTAATAATGGAGTTCAGAGATGATGCTTCTGCATTCGACGGAAAGAAAAGAGCTTCCTTAGCTGGAAAAGGAGCAGTGAACAACCAATTTAATGCATTTATTATGGATTACCTTGGTGATAACGGTGTAGATCATCATTTAATTAATCTTATGGATAATACTCATTCTCTAGTACACAGCTTGGATATGTTTCCTATCGAGTGTGTAATAAGGAATAGGGCTACTGGATCAATATGCAGAAGACTAGGGACAGAAGATGGTTTAATCCTTGAGAAGCCTCTTTTTGAATTCTTCTTAAAAGATGATGATTTAGGTGATCCATTAATTAATAGAAACCATATAGTTTCATTTGGATGGGCAAAAGACGATGAGCTAGATGAAATGATCAGCACTTCTCATAAAGTTAATGAACTTTTAACAAAACTTTTTGCTGATTCAGGAATGATATTGGTTGATTTTAAGCTTGAATTTGGTGTCTCTAATGGGAAAATCTTGCTAGGCGATGAATTTACTCCAGATGGCTGCAGATTGTGGGATGATGAAACTCTTGAAAAGCTTGATAAAGATAGATTTAGACAAGATTTAGGAGATGTTATCGAATCCTATCATATGGTTGCACATAGATTAGGAATGCAAATAAAAGTTGACTAATTTAGTCAAGATTCTATAATACTTCCCGAATAACACAAGTTATTGGGAAGTATTAAAAAATTATGAAATTTACTACAAAGAGTAGGTATGCTCTGAACGCTCTTATTGAACTTCATATGATGGAGATTGATGGACCAGTGAAGGTATCTAAAATTGCTGAAATGCAGTCAATAGAAATTACTTATTTAGAGCAACTTTTTAGAAAGTTACGCATTGCTGGTTTGATAGATTCAACTAGAGGAAGAAATGGAGGTTATTTCTTTGCTAAAGATCCAACTAAGATATCTGTTAAAGATATTATGATTGCAGTTGAGGAAGACCTTGATGCAACTAGCTGCTCTGGTGCAAGTGATTGCAGTGATGGTAAAAAATGCAGAACTCATACCCTCTGGGCAAGCTTAAATACATTAGTAGTTAATTACTTAGAAAAAATTACGCTCGATACACTTGTTGAAAGCCATGATAATCACTATATAAATATTGTAAATTTACGCTAAAGGAATAAATGAGCAAAAGTAAACCAATTTATCTAGACTACGCATCTACAACTCCCGTTGATGAGAGAGTTGCTGAAAAGATGTTGGAATATATGACATTCAATAATAACTTTGGAAATGCAGCTTCAAGATCTCACTCATTCGGTTGGCAAGCTGATGAGGCTGTAGAGTTAGCAAGATCTCATGTAGCAAACCTTGTTAATTGTGATCCTAGAGAAATTGTTTGGACTTCTGGAGCCACTGAAGCTGATAATTTAGCTATAAAAGGAATTGCTAATTTTTACAAAACAAAAGGCAAACACATTATTACTTCCAAGATAGAACACAAAGCAGTTCTCGATCCTTGCAGACAACTTGAAAGACATGGTTTTGATGTTACTTATTTGGAGCCAAATGAGGGAGGAGTTATTACTCCTGATGCTGTAAAAGAGGCTATTAGGGAAGATACTATCCTCGTTTCCATAATGCATATAAATAATGAATTAGGAACAATTAATGATATTGCTTCTATTGGTGAGTTAACAAGAGATAATGGAATATTTTTCCATGTTGATGCTGCTCAAAGCACTGGTAAAGTCAATATTGATTTATCAACCTTAAAAGTTGATTTGATGTCATTCTCAGCCCATAAGACATATGGACCAAAAGGTGTTGGCGCTTTATTTGTTAGAAGAAAACCACGAGTAAGGATTGAAGCTCAGATTCATGGAGGTGGCCATGAGAGAGGTATGAGATCTGGAACGCTTGCAACTCATCAAATTGTTGGGATGGGAGAAGCTTTTAGGCTTGCAAAAGAAGAAATGAAAAGTGATTCTGAAAAAGTCACTGAATTCCATAAATACTTTTTAGAAGAAGTTAAGAAGATCGATGAAATATATATTAATGGAGATATACAAAACAAAGTACCTAATATTTTAAATGTAAGTTTTAATTTTATTGAAGGTGAGTCTTTAATCATGGGTTTAAAAGATATTGCTGTCTCTTCAGGTTCAGCATGTACTTCTGCAAGTCTTGAGCCATCATATGTTTTAAGAGCATTAGGTAGAAAAGATGAGTTAGCGCACAGCTCAATTAGATTTTCATTTGGCAGATTTACTACAGAAGATGATGTAAGGAATACTCTCAATCTTCTTTCAAATGTAGTTGAGAGATTAAGGGAGCTATCTCCTCTTTGGGAGATGCATCTTGATGGAATTGATTTGGATACGGTCGAGTGGCAAGCACACTAATTGGAGGAAAATAATGGCTTATAGTAAAAAAGTTGTAGACAAGTTTGAAAATACTTTAAAAAATCCTGAAAAATTCAATGTTGGAAGATTTGATCCAAAAGATGGTGACGTTGGAACAGGGATGGTTGGAGCTCCTGCATGCGGAGATGTAATGAAATTACAGATTAAGTGCAAACAAGAGGGAAATCAACATATCATTGAGGATGTAAAGTTTAAAACATATGGTTGTGGTTCAGCTATAGCATCATCAGCAGAACTTGTTGAAATGTTAATTGGTAAGACTCTTGATGAAGCAAAAGAAATTAAGAATAAAGATTTAGCCGAAGTTCTAGAGTTACCTCCAATTAAGATACATTGCTCGGTCTTAGCTGAAGATTCGATTAAGCAAGCAATTGAGGATTATGAGTCTAAACAATAATGCAGAGTTTCAATCCCTCAAGTATTTCATTTACTGACGCTGCAGTTAGCCACTTTAAAAATTCTTTAAATGGTAAGCCTGAAAGCTTTGGAATAAGAATTGGTGTCAGGGAAGCAGGATGTTCGGGATATGAATATTTCTTCGAATACACCAATGAAGAACAAGAGGGAGATATTTTATTTGATGAATCATCCTTTAAGATCTATGTTGACAGCAACAGTTTTGAATTTTTGAAAGGAAGTGAGGTTGATTTTGTATCAACTGGACTAAATCAAGGTATTATTTTCAACAATCCTAATGCAAAAGTCACATGTGGTTGCGGCGAAAGCTTTAGTATCTGATATGCCAAAGGTAAAAATCTTACCTCATCCTGAAATTTGTCCTGAGGGTGCAGAGTTTGAACTTAATGATGACGAGTCTCTTTGTGAGGGAGCCCTAAGAAATGGTTTAAAAATTGAACATGCTTGTGAGCTATCTTGTGCATGCACAACCTGCCATTGTATCGTAAGAGAGGGTTTTGATTCATTGGAGGAACCATCTGAAACTGAGGAGGATATGCTTGATAAAGCTTGGGGATTAGAACCTCAGTCACGTCTTAGTTGTCAGATTTATCCTGGTAAAAAGGATCTTGTTGTTGAGCTTCCAAAATATACAGTTAATCAAGTGTCGGAAGAAATATGAAAGATCTATTTTGGCAAGATATTACTGATATAGCTATTGAGTTGAGTGAAAGTTATGAAGAAATAGATCCTCAATGGATCAGTTTTCCAGACCTCCATCAAAAAATATGTGATTTAGATTGCTTCAAAGATGACCCCAGTAAATCAAACGAAAAGATTTTAGAAGCAATTCAGATGGCATGGATAGATGAAACTCAATAAATTCCCTATAATACCGTTTTTTTAGGAGAAGAATATGGCAATTCAGCGAACATTATCAATAATTAAACCAGATGCCGTTGCTAAAAATGTTATTGGTGAAATTATATCTAGATTTGAAAAAAATAATCTAAAAGTTATTGCTGCCAAATTAGTTACTTTGTCAGCTTCTGATGCTGGTGGTTTTTATGCTGAGCATAAGGGCAAGCCTTTTTATGATGATTTAATTAAATTTATGACTTCAGGACCTGTTTTTATTCAAGTTTTGGAGGGCGAAGATGCAATTAGCAAAAATAGAGAGCTAATGGGAAACACTGATCCATCTAAAGCAGATCCTGGAACAATAAGAGCAGACTTTGCACAGACGATTGATGCAAATGCCGTTCATGGATCAGATTCAGAAATAAGTGCTGAGAGAGAAATAGCTTTCTTCTTTAGTGATTTGTAAAAAATGTCTCAAAAAAATAATCTTTTAGGACTTACTCGTGAAGAACTCCAAGATTATTTGATTTCTCTTGATGAGAAACCATACCGCGGTCTACAAATATTTGAATGGATTCATAACAGAGGTGTTATAGATTTTGATTCCATGACAAATTTAGGTAAAGATTTAATAGGAAAACTTAATCTCAATTCTGTCATAAAAGTTCCTGAGGTAGTCAATGTAAGTACTTCGTCAGAGGGCACAAAAAAGTTTCTTTTAAAATTAGATAATGATTCTTTTATTGAAATGGTAAAAATACCTGAAAAAAAAAGACAAACCCTTTGCATCTCTTCACAAGCAGGTTGTGCCTTGCAATGTACTTTTTGTGCCACTGGATATCATGGATTTAAAAGAAACTTAACCTCTGCAGAAATTATTAGTCAGCTGTGGCTAGCAAATTTTTATGAAGATAATTCAGGAAGAATTTCAAATGTAGTCTTCATGGGAATGGGAGAGCCTTTGATGAATACTGAGAATGTCCTTAAAACTATCCAAATAATGCAGGATCAGAAATGTTACTCTCTATCCAAGAGAAGAATTACTTTAAGTACATCTGGAATAGTTCCAGAGATAGAAGCTATAACTGGAAAAACAGATGTTTCTTTGGCAATTTCATTGCATGCTTCAAATGATGATCTTAGGAATAAGATCGTTCCAATCAACAAAAAATATCCTATTAAGGATTTATTAGCTAGCTCCAAAAGGTATTTGAACTCACTAAATAGTAAATCCCACATAACAATTGAATATATTCTTATAGATGATGTAAATGATTCGATTGAGGATGCGTCTAATTTGGTAAATTTATTATCAGATTTAAAATGTAAAATAAATTTAATACCATTTAATCCCTTTCCTGAGTCTGATTATGAAAGATCAACTGACGAAAAAGTAAAGGCTTTCAAAGATTACCTAATTGAGCATAATTTTATCGCTACAGTAAGAGTCACAAGAGGTGATGAAATTGATGGAGCTTGTGGGCAGTTAGTAGGAAAGTTGATAAATCCAATTGGTTCTAAAAAGCTGAAGAATAAGCAAATCGCAGCCCAAAACCTTCATTAATTTTTATCTTATTGCTTCGGATTTTTTTGTAACTAACATATACTACTTTTTAAATTTATAAAAAATCGTGACTAACTGGATTAAAAGAAAACCTACTAAACTTGTGACGGTTGGTAATGTAAAAGTTGGTGATTCAAATCCAATTTCCGTGCAGTCCATGACAAACACAAATACATGTGATGTGAATGGAACAATCAATCAAATAAATAGTCTTGTTGCGGCTGGAGCAGATATTGTCAGAGTATCAGTACCAGATAAAGATTCGGCATCAGCATTTAAAAAAATTAAAAAAGCTGTATCAATTCCTCTTGTCGCTGATATTCATTTTGATTATATGCTTGCCATTGAGGTTGCAGATTCAGCAGATTGTTTAAGGATCAACCCTGGGAATATTGGTAAAGAGAAAAAGGTGATAGAGGTTATTAATGCTGCAAAGCATAATGGAGTTCCAATAAGAGTTGGTGTAAATGCAGGCTCTCTTGAGAAAGACCTTCAAAAGAAGTATGGAGAACCAAACTCAGATGCTTTAGTTGAATCGGCACAAAGGCATATTGATATTCTTGCGAAACATGATTTTGATCACTATAAAATGAGTCTTAAGGCATCTAATATTGAAATGACCGTTGATGCATATAGGAAAATATCAAATTTAATAGATCAGCCTCTTCATTTAGGGATAACTGAGGCTGGAAGCTTCAGGGGAGGAACTGTAAAATCTTCAATTGGTGTTGGAATGTTATTGTCTGAGGGTATTGGAGATACCATAAGAATATCTCTTGCATCAGATCCCGTTGATGAAATAAAGGTTGGGTGGGATATTCTAAAAAGTCTTAATCTAAGAAGTAGAGGCGTAAAAATAATTGCTTGCCCAAGCTGCTCTAGGCAGAATTTTAATGTTATTGAGGTAGTTAATGAGCTTGAATCAAGATTTGAGGATATTTCAGAAGATTTAGAGGTAGCGATAATTGGATGTTATGTAAACGGTCCAGGAGAATCTAAAGCAGCTGACATAGGTCTCACAGGAGCAAGTCCAAATAATCTTTTGTATATTAATGGGCTTCCCTCTAAAAAACTCACAAATGAAGAGCTTGTAGATGAAATAGAGTCACAGGTAAGAGATAAAATTAATTCACCACCATCTGATACAATTATTGCAAGAGGCTAATATGGATAAAATAAGCTCAATCAGAGGGATGCCTGATGTTTTCGAATCTGATACAAATTATCTTGCAGAATTAAACGAAGTACTAAGTAAAATATTCCTTTCTCATAATCTTAATGAGGTAAATACTCCAATTTTAGAACAAACAGAACTATTTGTTAGATCCACTGGTGTAACATCAGATATTGTAAATAAAGAAATTTACAGTTTTAACGATCGAAACGAACAAAGTCTCTCATTAAGACCAGAGGGAACAGCTGGTGTAGTTCGATCAATAATCCAAAAGAAACTTGATAATGCAGAGCATAAACTATGGTATCAAGGTCCTATGTTTAGATATGAAAGACCTCAAAAAGGAAGATTTAGGCAGTTTAATCAGGCTGGAGTTGAATTGCTTGGATTTGAAGAGGGCTCTTCGGATTTAGAAATTATTTCGATAGTATGCGATATTTTTATTGAATTAGAGCTTGAAGATACAGTTTTAAAAATTAATCATTTAGGAGATAAAGATACCAAAGAAAAATTTTTATCAGAACTGCTTAAGTATATGAAAAGTTACAAAGGCGATCTTAATGACAATGACAAAGAAAAACTAAATAAAAATCCTCTGAGATTACTTGATTCAAAAGATGTTGATTTAAAGGAATTTCTTGATAAAGGGCCAAAAATCATTGATTTTCTTTCATCTGAACAACTAAATCTTCTTGATAAGATTCAAAGTATTTTTGGCAAATATGTTGAAATTGAGTTAGATAGCTCCTTAGTTAGAGGGCTTGATTATTATACTGGACTTGTTTTTGAAGCAGTCTCTTCAAACCTAGGTGCGCAAGACTCTTTCTTGGGAGGAGGCAGATATGATGGTCTATCAACGGACCTTGGTGGCAAAGAAATGCCTGCTATTGGCTTTGCTATCGGGCTTGAAAGATTAAATCTCATAAAGAAGCACAAGAATATCAAATCTAATAAAGTAATTTCTTTTGTCACAACCTCTAGCAAAATGAATGCTTTAGCATTTAAAATAGCTCAACTTTTGAGAAGTCATAATTATGATATTCGTCTTGAAACGAACTTCACTGATGCAAGTCTCAAAGCAAAACTAAGAAAGGCAAGTAAGCTTGGTGCTAAATTTGTCTTTATAATGGGAGAAGAAGAATTTAAATCTGACACTATAACGGTCAAGTCGTTTGATGAAGACGGGTACCAAGTAAACATGAGTTTTGATGAGATTCTTGATTTTTATAAAGATATTTAAATAAATTTAAAATGGTTACAGTTAGAAGCGACGAAGAAAGAGTTCAGTCAATCATAAATTTCTTTAAAGATTATAAGTTTTATATTCTTTCAATTATTTTAGCTTCAGCAATATTAGTTGGCGGATATTTCTTTTCAAAAAGTGTTAAATCAAATCAGATTCAGGCTGCAAAAGTGCTCTATGAAGATTGGCAGGAGACTCAAGTTGAGGAAGATAGAGAACAACTTTTTCTAAATTTAACTGAAAATTATTCTGATACAGGCTATTCACATTTAGCTCTGTTAAAAAGGGGATCTGATCTAGCAAAAGAAAATAATCTTGAGGAAAGTTTAGATATTTTTTATAAACTTAAAGAGAATAGTGATGGTTTTTTTGGCAATAATCTTATGAATGCTATAGCAAGAACCAATATTGCGCGCATTTCAATTGCTCTAGGAAACTTCGAAGATGCCCTTGCAGTTCTTGAAAAATATTCAAATGACGAAGATGCTTATACTCATGAGCTTAAAGGTGATGCTCTCAGTGGAGTTGGCAATTACGATTTAGCTCTTCAACAGTATCAGAGCGCATTCGAAAAATATACAGATAACGGATTAAGAAATCTCGTGGAATTAAAAATAAATAACCTAAATACAAATGAATAAAATATTCTCGTTAATTTTAATATTATCAATAAGCTCATGTTCTTCTATTGCCTTTTGGCAATCAGATGAAATTGATCCTGATGAGCCTAGAGAACTTGTAGATTTTAATGAGAGATTTGAGTTTACTGAGAATTGGGAAAAAAAATTTAAAGGAGAGAATAATCTAAATAATTTCATACCTGCTTTTTCAGGCGGCAATTTATTTTTTGTTGATCAAGAGGGCAATGTCTCAAATATGGATATCGAATCTGGAGAAGTCCTTTGGGAGACAGAACTAGAAACAACAATTAGTGCTGGCATTGTGGCTGGATTTGGTAAATTATTTTTATCTGATGATCAAGGTAACTTAATCTCTCTTGATCAAGAAGATGGCTCTATTCTATGGAAATCTTTTGCAGGTGGGGAAGTTTTGGCTAATGTTGATGTTGATGCTGGCCTGGTTATTGTAAAAACGGCAAGCGGCTTTTTAAATGCCTTTAATATTGATACGGGGTCTGAAGAGTGGTCATATAGATCAGTAGCGCCTAATCTTACGGTTAGAGGTAGTAGCTCCCCGGTAATAAATGACAATATAGTTTATGCAACCTTTGATAATGGAAGAATTGGAGCATTTAATCTTAAAACTGGCTTACCTATATGGGATGGAGCAATATCTTTCACAGAAGGAGTCTCTGAGTTAGATAACTTAATAGATGCTGACTCATCCCCTGTTCTTGAGGGTAACAGAATTTATACTGTAAATTTCCAAGGAAACTTATCAGTTTTCGATGCTGCTCAAAGAAGGATGGTTTGGGAATCTCAAGAGTCATCTTTCTATGAGCCATTTATTCTTAGAGGAGTTCTAGGAATAATTTCTGCTGACTCAAAAATATCTACTTATTCGTCAAGAACTTTCGAGGACTCTTGGAAGCTTGAAGAATATGTCATGAGAGAGCTCTCAAATCCTGAAACATTTAAAGGATATATTTTAGTGGGAGATTTTGAGGGTTATATTCATGCTATAGATCCACTTACTGGTATTACTGTAGCTAGGAAGAAAGTATCTCGAAACAAAATTACAACTTTAATTAGCCGCTCAGATTCTTTTTATGCAATTGATGAAAAGATGAGACTTTTTAGTCTAAGTTTTTAGAATGGGTTTCAGTCATGTTAAATACAGTTGCAATTATTGGCAGGCCAAATGTAGGCAAATCTACTCTTTTTAATAAACTTACCAAATCTAGAAGCGCAATAGTTTCTAACTTCTCTGGACTAACAAAGGACAGAAACTATGGCTTGTTGTCTATAGGAGATAGCAAAACTTTCTTAATTGATACAGGAGGAATTGACTCTAGCAAAAAAGAAAGTATTGAGAATGAAATATCTGAACAAGCATGGATAGCAGTTGATGAGTCTTCCTTAGTTTTATTTGTTATCGATGGATCTGAAGAATTGACTAATCTTGACTCAAAAATTTTAGAGAATCTAAGAAAAAGAAATAAAAAATTTATTGTGATTTTAAATAAAAATGACAAAAAAAATGTTTCAAATGCATCCTTTGATTTATCTCAAAAAGGAATAAAGGATTCAATATCGATTAGCGCAGAGCATTCAATTGGACTGGATAAATTAAAAAAGTATTTAAAATCAAACATTGCAGAAAATATTTCTGATACTGAAGAGGGCAATTCACCAAAGATTTCAATTATTGGTAGACCAAATGCTGGTAAATCTACCTTAATTAATTCTTTATCGTTAAAAGATAGAGTAATTGTCTCTCCTTTAGCTGGGACCACAATTGACGCTATCAATGTGCCGATTGAATTTGGCGAAAGGAAATATGAACTATTTGATACAGCTGGAATAAGAAAAGGATATAAAACAAAAACTAATATTGAATATTTCTCTTATGTAAGAGCCATGCATGCTGCTTCTGAATCAGATATAACTATTCTTTTAATAGATGCTGATTCTGGTCTTGTTGATCAGGATCTAAAAATTTTATCTATGATAGAAAAATTTGGTAAACCAATCATACTTGCCATAAATAAGATCGATTTACTGAGTAGAAAAAAAATGAAAGAGTTTTTTGATAATAAGAAAATGGAGAAGAGGTTTTTTGAAGATTTGAAGCTTGTAAAGATTTCAGCATTGAAGGGCAAAGGTTTTAAGAAGCTCTTTAAAGAAATTGATGATACTCTTCAAAAATCAGTAACAAAATTTACAACCTCAAAACTTAATAGGATCTTAAAACGAGTTATTGAGGAGAGATCGCCACCCTCAGTGTCTGGAAAATCGCTAAAATTTAGATACATACATTTTGCAGGAATTAACCCAACAACATTGGTGATTCATTCATCGCAGGATAAAAAGTTACCTGCAAACTATAAGAAATATATTTATAATTCTTTTAAAAAATATCTTGATCTTAAGAGCATTCAACTAAAGATAATATTTAGGAAATCTGATAATCCATATAAAGGTAAAAATACTCTTACTGAAAGGCAAATTAAGAAACGTAAGAGACTATTATCTTTTGTTAAAAAAGCTAAGAAATAAAGTATTAATTTATAGTCTTTTACGTATAATTAATGCATAAAAGGAAAGTATTAGTAAACATTTGTCCACTCTATGAATACAGACCATCGTCCGGTTTATATAGATCTTCGTAAGATAAATCTCCCTGTCTCTGCTTTTATCTCTATTACGCACAGATTATCTGGTATGTATGTTTTTTTTATAACTTTGCCACTGATGCTTGCATTAATATATTTTTCTACTGAAAGCGAAGATTCATTTAATGACTTGTCATTATTTTTGAAGGATTACAAATTTATTTTAGGTCTAATCGTTTTAAGTTTTTGTATTCTCTGGTATCACATTCTTTCGGGAGTAAGGCACTTAATAATGGATGCTCACATAGGAGAATCACTTATTGCTTCAAAGTATTCTGCAATATTTACTATTTCCCTATGGATTATTACTACTTCTTTTGTATTTTGGAGAATCTTTTTATGAAGGGATCAACAATTTGGTATCTTCAAAGGACTAGTGCAATAATTAATTTAATTTATATTGTTTATGTTTTTTACTTTATTTGCTCCACAGAATTAACATTTGAGGCTTGGAGTAATTTCTTTTATTCCTCCATTATGATTTTTCTTACATTGTGCTTTTTTGCATCAGTTATTATTCACTCATTTATCGGCCTATGGACTGTTGGAACTGATTACCTCACAAGAAGAACAATTGGATTCTTGAGCTACAGAATTTCTAAATATGCTGATACTTTTAGATCTATTTATACTGTTGTTTTTTCAATATTTGGACTTAGTTATTTAATAGTATCCTTAACAATTATTTTTAATAATTTTTCATGAATAAAGTAATTAATATCTCAAAAAAAAACAACATCAAAGAATTTGATGCACTTATTGTTGGTGGAGGCGGATCAGGGATGAGAACCTCCCTTGAACTAGCCAAATCAGGTCTGAATACAGCTGTTATTTCTAAAGTTTTTCCTACCAGGTCTCATACCGTCTCGGCTCAAGGTGGAATTACATGTGCAATCCAAAGTGCAGATCCAAATGATGATTGGAGATGGCATATGTACGATACCGTAAAAGGCTCTGACTATATTGGTGATCAGGATGCTATTGAGTATATGTGCTCAGAGGGACCAAAAGCAGTTTATGAATTAGAGCACATGGGCCTACCATTTTCTCGTTTTGAAAATGGAAGGATTTATCAAAGACCTTTTGGTGGACAATCTAAAGATTTTGGAAAAGGCGGACAGGCAGCTAGAACTTGTGCAGCAGCAGATAGAACAGGTCATGCACTTCTTCATACTCTCTACCAAAACAATGTTAAAGAGGGAACAAACTTTCTTAATGAATGGTTTGCTGTTGATCTTGTTAAAAATTCAAAGAATGAGATCACTGGAGTTATAGCTTTTTCTATTGAATCGGGTGAAGTCTGTTATCTTAAAGCTCAGGCAACGGTTCTAGCTACCGGTGGTGCTGGAAGAATATATGCATCTACAACAAATGCTTTGATTAATACTGGAGATGGACTTGGAATGACTCTTAGAGCTGGTTTTCCTGCTCAGGATATGGAAATGTGGCAATTTCATCCAACTGGTATTCATGGTGCAGGGTCTCTTGTAACTGAGGGTTGCAGAGGTGAAGGTGGATATTTAATTAATGCAGATGGTGAGAGATTTATGGAAAGATATGCTCCAAATGCTAAGGATCTTGCAGGGAGAGATGTTGTTGCTAGATCAATGGTTATGGAAATACTTGAAGGCAGAGGGTGTGGCCCAGAGAAAGATCATGTTTACTTGAAACTCGATCATTTGGGTGCAGATGTCCTTAATTCAAAATTACCGGGCATATGCGAGCTTTCAAAAACTTTTGCTCACGTTGACCCTATTAAGGAACCAATTCCTGTTGTTCCTACATGTCATTACATGATGGGAGGAACTCCAACAAATATTCATGGTCAAGCATTTAGCAGGAATGATGGAAATGATTTCATGGTTTCAGGGCTTTTCTCTGTTGGGGAGGCTGCATGTGTATCTGTTCATGGTGCCAACAGACTGGGCGGAAACTCTTTATTAGATTTAGTTGTTTTCGGAAGAGCTGCAGGCAAACATATAAATGAGGAGCTTAAATCTGGTGGTGGCGTAGAAAATGCTTCCAATGAAGATATTGAATTGGCCATGAGCAGGCTAAACAAATTAAATGAATCTGAATCTGGATACGAGGTTGCTGATGTTAAAAAACAACTCCAAACATGTATGCAGAACTACTTTGGTGTCTTTAGGCGTGGTGAGTTTATGGAGAAAGGAGTCAAAGAACTTGAGGAGATAAGAGAGAAATCTGAAAATCTTTACTTAAAGGATAAAAGTATTGCTTTCAACACTAACAGAGTTGAAGCACTCGAGTTACAGAATCTATTAGAGGTCGCAGAGGCAACAGCTATTTCTGCAATGATGAGAGACGAAAGTAGAGGAGCTCATGCAAGAGATGATTTTCCTGAAAGAGATGATGAGAATTGGTTATGTCATTCTTTATATGATCCAGTTGAAAAAAAATTGGGCAAAAGAGATGTTAATTTTGTTCCAAAAGAAGTAGAAGCATTTCCACCTAAAATGAGGTCTTATTAAAATGGAGCTTAGCGTCAGCCTATACAGATATAATCCTGAGCAGGATAAGTTTCCTTATATGAAGAACTATAAGGTTAAAAAGCCTGAAAAAGATATTATGGTTCTAGATCTTCTTAATATGCTTAAGGAGGATGATGCAACTATTTCTTATAGACGATCATGCCGAGAAGGTGTGTGCGGATCTGATGGCATGAACATCAATGGTAAAAATGGGTTGGCATGTATTACTCCTTTGTCTGAAGTCTTAAAAGGAAATAAGCTTGAGTTAAGACCATTGCCTGGTCTTCCTGTTATAAGAGATCTTATAGTAGATATGACTCAATTTTACGAGCAGTATGAAAAGATTAAACCATTTTTACAGTCTGACTCAGAACCGCCAGAGCAGGAAAGACTTCAATCTCCTCAAGATAGAGATAAATTAGATGGCTTATATGAATGTATTCTTTGCGCCTGCTGTTCTACAAGTTGTCCATCCTTTTGGTGGAATCCCGATAAATTTGTTGGACCAGCGGCACTTCTTCAGGCTTATAGATTCCTTGCTGATACGAGAGATACCAAGAAACAAGAGAGATTAGAAGAATTAGGAGACCCTTTTAGTGTTTATAGGTGTCATGGCATTATGAATTGTGTAAATGTTTGCCCAAAAGGTTTAAATCCAAATAAAGCGATTGGTGAAATTAAATCAATGCTTTTAACTGGTACTAAAGAGGATAAAATTAAGGTTGTAGGTTTGGAGTGAGCTGATGAAAAAGACAATGTCAGATTATATGAGTGATTCTCATACATCTGGCGGACACCTCTCATATTTAGAGGATCTATATGAGAGTTATTTACAAGATCCCAATTCAATTTCAGAGGAGTGGAAAACTTACTTCAATGACTTACCTTTTCAAAATGGATCAAAAAAAGATAGTTCTCATCTTGACGTAATCAAACACTTTCAAAATACCCCGAGAAGATCAGCAACAAAAGTCAAAGCTTCTTCAAAAAATAAAAATCCACTCGATGCAAAGGTTCAAACTTTAATAAAAGCTTATAGAGACTATGGACATACTGCTGCAGATTTAGACCCTCTTGGAATTGCTGAAAAAGTTATTCATTCAGATTTACACAAAACCGAAGGCTTATTTAATGGAGATGAACTTTCAAGCACAGTTAATTGTAATTTCCCAATTGGAAGTAATGCTGAATACGAAGTAAATAATTTAATAGATGAACTAAAAGAAATCTATTGTAAAAATATTGGTATTGAATTTCAGCATATATCAAATAAAAGAGAAAGAAGCTGGATTATTGAAAAGTTTGAAAACTCAGATCATAAAATCTCAGATAAGGTAAGAAAAAAAGAAATCCTTAAAAGATTAATCTCTGCAAGAGGTTTAGCCCAGTTCCTCTCTTCTAAATATCCGGGTATGAAAAGATTTGGTATTGATGGATGTGAATCGCTCATTCCACTTGTAGATACGCTCATTAAGACGACGTCAAAAAATGGTGCTGAGCAAATTTGTTTTGGGATGGCGCATAGAGGCAGGCTAAATTTATTGGTTAATGTTTTAGGAAAAGTTTCAAAAGAGCTTTTTGAGGCTTTTGAAGAAGATTTTGATCTTAAAGGATCAAGTACAGGAGATGTAAAATATCATTTGGGATACTCTTCAAATATCAGAACTGATCATGGAGATGTGCACGTATCCTTAACGAATAATCCATCACATTTAGAAATTGTAAACCCGGTTGTTGTCGGTTCTGTTAGAGCTCGTCAAGATAGGTTGGGAGATACATTTAGGAATAGGGTTGTTCCAATTCTTATTCATGGTGATGCAGCATTTTCTGGCCAAGGAGTTGTGATGGAGACGCTACAAATGTCACAAACCAGAGCATATGGAGTAGGAGGCACTATCCATGTAGTTGTAAATAATCAAATAGGATTTACAACAAGCCACATCAGGGATGCTAGATCAACGAGATACTCAACAGATATTAGTAAATTTATCGAGGCTCCAATCATACATGTAAATGCCGATGATCCTGAAGCAGTTGTCTATGTCTCAGAATTGGCATGTGAGTATAGAGAAAACTTCAAGAAAGATATTGTTATTGACTTAGTATGTTACAGAAGGAGTGGCCACAATGAGGCTGATGACCCTTCATCAACTCAACCCTTGATGTATAAGGCAATAAAAAGTCATAAAACCGTTTTAGATATGTATGAACAACTTTTAACTGCTGATTCAATAATATCCGATGAAGAAATAAAAGATTTTAAAAAATCATATAGAAAGCAAATCGAAAATGGTGAATCTGTAACTCCTAACTTAGCACCAAGATCAAATGATGATCAGTGGTTTGATTGGGAACCATTCATGAATAGAAAATGGTATGAGGAAGTAACTACTTCTGTTCCTCAAAAAGAAATCGAAGAAAATGCTTTATCAGTCGTAAAGACTCCTGCAGATTTTTCACTTCAGAAAAAAGTAAAAAAGATTTTTGATGAAAGACTAAAAATGTCGCAGGGAGATATAAAGCTAAACTGGGGATTTGCTGAAATGATGGCATACTCAAGCCTTCTTAAGGAAGGTTATCCCATAAGATTCACTGGTCAGGATGTAAGAAGGGGCACATTTGATCATCGTCATGCTGTTATCTTTGATCAGGAAAATGGAGAAGGATTTCTATCATTAGATTCAATTGCAAAGGAAGGAAAAACATTAGTTGATATTTATGATTCATTATTATCTGAGGAAGCTGTTCTTGGTTTCGAGTACGGTTACTCGGCAACTTGGCCAAGTGGACTTGTTATATGGGAAGCTCAGTTTGGTGATTTTGCGAATGGAGCTCAGGTTGTAATTGATCAATTTATAGTTAGTGCTGAACATAAATGGGAAAGGCTTTCTGGACTAGTTATGCTCCTTCCGCATGGATTTGAGGGAATGGGGCCTGAGCACAGCAGTGCAAGATTAGAGAGATTTTTACAGCTATGTGCTGCAAATAACATACAAGTTTGTATGCCAAGCTCCCCATCCCAGATTTTCCACCTTCTCAGAAGGCAGGCAATAAGGAAAATGCGAAGACCTCTTATCGTTATTACTCCAAAGAGTCTTTTAAGATTACCTGAGGCAGCAAGTGATTTATCTGAACTTACAAATGGAAGTTTTAATTGCATCATTGGAGATGATCTTCCAACGGAAAAAATTAAAAGAGTAGTACTTTGCAGCGGAAAAGTTTATTACGATCTTAAGAAGGCTAGAGATGAAAAAGGTATTTCAGATGTAGCATTACTTAGACTTGAACAACTTTATCCTTTCCCATATTTTGAAGTTGAAGAAATGCTTAAGGGTTATTCACATGTTGAGGAGTTTATTTGGGCTCAAGAAGAACCAAGAAATCAAGGAGCATGGTTTAGTCATCGTCATAGATTAGAAAGGGTTTTAAATAAGCTCAATATAGAGAATTCATTTAAACCTATTTCAAGGCCTCCTGCTGCTGCACCAGCAGTTGGGTTAATGAAATTACATCTTCAACAACAACAAGAATTAGTTGATAATGTACTTAAAAGAGATAACAAATGAGTGAAGAAATAAAGTCTCCAACCTTCCCAGAGTCTGTCGCTGATGGAACTATTGCTAACTGGGTTAAAAAAGAAGGTGAAGCTGTATCACAAGATGAGGTGATTGCTGAAATAGAAACTGACAAGGTTGTTCTAGAGGTGTTAGCTCCTTCAGATGGAAAAATTTCAAAAATTCATAAAAATGAAGGAGATACAGTTTTAAGTGCTGAATTAATTGGCGAATTTATTTCAGGTGATAGCGAAGAACAAAAAACTCAAGCTGTTAAGGAAGAAAAACCCACAGAAACAGTCCCAGATCTCGAATCCTCACAAGACCATTTAGTGGATAAAAAATCAGGGCCAGCTGCAAAAAGGATAATTGAAGAAAAAGAGCTAAATCCATCTGAAATCAAAGGTAGTGGAAAAGATGGAAGGATCACAAAAGCTGATGTAATTAGCCACGTTGAGAAAGATCCAGTTATTGAAGAATCAGTCAAGAAAACTAATGTTGACCTTGATAGAGAAACAAAAAGAGTCCCAATGACAAGACTTAGATCAACAATTGCAAAACGTTTAGTTGAGGTTCAGCAAGAAACAGCGATGTTAACAACCTTCAATGAGGTTGATATGAAGCCTATAAAAGATATTAGGTCAAAGTATGGAGATGATTTTCTAAAAGAGCACGGAGTTAAGCTTGGCTTTATGGGGTTCTTTGTAGCTGCCTCTGTTAATGCACTTGAAAAGTTTCCTCAAGTTAATGCGAGCATTGATGGAACTGATATTGTTTATCATGGCTATAAGGATATTGGTGTAGCTGTTTCTACTGATAGAGGGCTTGTAGTTCCTGTAATTAAAGATGCTGACATAAAATCAATTTCAGAAATTGAGAAATCAATCTCAGAGTATGCTGAGAAGGCCAGAGATGGGAAATTATCAATTGAGGAGATGCAAGGAGGAACTTTTACAGTTTCTAATGGCGGGATCTTTGGATCACTGTTATCAACACCAATTCTTAATGCACCACAGACTGCTATTTTAGGAATGCATAAAATTGAAGATAGGCCAGTTGTGGTAGATGGAGAAATTGTTGTTAGACCAATGATGTATTTAGCAATGAGCTATGATCATAGAATGCTCGATGGAAAAGAGGCAGTGTCATTTCTAGTCTCAATAAAAGAGCAATTAGAGAACCCTGAAAAACTTTTACTAAACCTATAGGTGCAAATATGTATGATGTTGTTGTAATTGGAGGCGGTCCTGCTGGTTATGTTGCAGCGATCAAAGCATCCCAATTAGGTCTAAATACAGCTTGCGTAGAATTTGCCTCTGATGAAAAAGGAAACCAAAAGTACGGAGGCACTTGCCTTAATGTAGGCTGTATTCCTTCAAAATCTCTTTTGGATTCATCTCACAAATACTTCGAAGCTAAAAAAGATTTTGCATCTCATGGAATAGATCTAAAAGATTTATCAGTCAATATTCCTTCAATGATGAAAAGAAAGGATGAAGTTGTTAATAAACTTACAACTGGAATAACTGGACTGTTTAAAGCAAATGGTGTTGAAGCAATATCAGGAAGAGGGAAAGTTATTAATGAGAACATTGTAGAAGTTTCAAATAATGGAGATAAAACAAGCTTGGAGACAAAATTCATAATATTAGCAACAGGCTCAAATCCAATTGAAATTCCAGTTGCAAAATGGTCTGAAAATATAGTCGATAGCACAGGAGCTCTTAATTTTGATAGGGTTCCAGAAAGACTTGGAATAATTGGAGCTGGAGTAATTGGTTTAGAGCTTGGTAGCGTATGGTCAAGACTTGGAGCTGAGGTTACAGTCATAGAGGCGATGGATGATTTCTTACCTATTGTCGACAAACAAATTTCTAAAGAATGTCATCGAGAGTTTAAAAAACAAGGTCTAGATATACATTTAGGATCAAAACTCACCTCAGCTAAAGATAATGGTAAAGATGTTGAAATTTCTTATGAATCAAAAGGTGAGGAGCTTAAAGCCTCTTTTGATAAGTTGATTGTGGCTGTGGGGAGAAAACCTAATACAGCTGATATCTCAGATGAGTCATTTCCAATTGAGTTGGATGAATTAGGAAGAGTCCAAGTTGACGATTTTTGTAAAACAAATTATGAAAATATTTATGCTGTTGGTGATATTGTAAGAGGACCAATGCTTGCTCACAAAGGTTCAGAGGAAGGAGTAATGGTTGCTGAGAGAATTGCAGGCAAAAAGGCTAGAATGAATTATGATCTTGTACCTAACGTTATTTATACTCATCCTGAAGTTGCTTGGGTTGGAAAGACTCAGCAAGAGCTCGAAGATCATGGTGTGGAGTTTAAGATTGGAAGTTTTCCATTTGCTGCAAGTGGAAGAGCTCTAGCTGCAGCTGATTCAGTCGGTTCTGTTAAGGTTTTAGCTGATAAGAAAGATGACACAATATTAGGAGTTCATGTATTTGGTCCTTCCGCTGCAGATATTGTCCAACAAGCGGTTATAGCAATGGAGTTTGGATCTAGTGCTGAAGATATAGGTCTAACTGTGTTTAGCCATCCAACAGTTAGTGAGGCATTTCATGAAGCTGCATTAGCTGCAAACAATTCTGCAATTCATATAGGCAATAAAAGAAAATGAACTTACACGAGTATCAAGGCAAAGAAATTTTTGCAAAATATGATTTACCCGTTTCAAAAGGAAAAGTTGTCACAAGCCTTGATGAGGTTGAGGAAGCATGTACTGATATTGGAGGAAGTCGATGGGTAGCAAAAGCACAGGTTCATGCAGGCGGTAGAGGTAAATCCGGAGGTGTTGCTCTATGTGACACCATTGAGGAGGTTTCGGATTTTACAAAAAAATGGTTAGGTAAAAGACTTGTAACATATCAAACTGATAAAGAGGGGCAGCTAGTAAGCTGTATTCTCGTTGAGGAATGTACCAATATCGCAGATGAGCTTTACTATAGTGCAGTTGTTGATAGATCTTCACGCGAGGTTGCAATAATTGCATCTTCGGAGGGAGGAGTAAATATAGAAAAAGTTGCCGAGGAAACTCCTGAAAAGATCGCTTCCATATCTCTTAATGGCAAAGATGTATCAAAAGGCGATATTGAAAAGATATGCAGTACACTCAAACTAAATGAGACTCAATCTTCACAGATGGAGCATATTGTAAGAAAAACAGTTTCAATGTTCTTTGAGTGTGACCTTAGCCTTTTGGAAATTAACCCACTTGTAATAAAAGATGATGGTAATTTGCACTGTTTAGATGCAAAGATAAATATCGATTCAAATGCACTTTTTAGACAAAAAGAGTTACAAGAAATGCATGATCCAACCCAAGAAGATCCGAGAGAATCTGAGGCATCAAAATATGATCTAAGTTATGTTTCATTGGATGGAAATATTGGATGCATGGTAAATGGAGCTGGATTAGCAATGGGCACCATGGATACAATAAAGTTTTTCAAAGGGAATCCTGCCAACTTTCTCGATGTTGGAGGCACAGCTACTCAAGAAAGGGTAGCAAAAGCTTTTAAAATAATTTTGGATGATCCAGAAGTAAAAGTAGTGCTTGTAAATATTTTTGGAGGTATTGTTAGATGTGATTTAATTGCGCAAGGTATAGTTGCGGCAATTGATGAAGTAGGAGTTGAAATACCTGTCGTTGTTAGGCTGGAAGGCAATAGTGCAGAAAAAGGACTATCAATCCTTTCTAATTCGTCTTCAAAAATACAAAGCAAGAATAGTTTGGAAGATGCAGCTAGAACTGCAGTGGAGCTTGCAAAATGAGCATCCTAATTGATAAAGATACAAGAGTGCTTGTTCAGGGTTTTACCGGGTCTCAAGGAACGCTTCACTCATCTCAATCTATAGAATATGGAACTAATGTTGTTGGTGGCGTAACTCCTGGAAAAGGTGGAACTGTACACTTAGATTTACCTGTTTTTAATTCAGTTAACGAGGCGGTTGAACAAGTACAACCAAACGCATCATTAATATTTGTTCCAGCACCCTTTTGTAAAGTTGCAATTCTCGAAGCCGCAGAAGCTGGAATAAAGTTTATTGTTTGTATAACAGAAGGTGTTCCTACTTTGGATATGTTGGAAGTAAAAAAGATTGTTGATGGCTCAGACATTACTCTTATTGGTCCTAACTGTCCTGGCGTTATCACTCCTGGAGTTGGGAAAATGGGAATTATGCCAGGTGAGATTCATCTTCCTGGAAGAGTTGGAATTATATCTAGATCAGGAACACTTACCTATGAAGCGGTTAAGCAAACGACTGATTTAGGTCTGGGGCAATCTAGTTGTGTTGGAATAGGCGGTGACCCAATTCCTGGCTCTTCTTTTATTGATATTTTGGAGCTTTTTGAAGCTGATGATCAAACAGACGCAATTGTCATGGTTGGAGAGATTGGAGGAAGCGCTGAAGAGGAAGCTGCTGAATTCATTTCACAGAATGTCACTAAACCAGTTGTTTCATATATTGCTGGTCAGACTGCACCACCGGGTAAAAGAATGGGCCATGCAGGTGCCATAATTTCTGGAGGTAAGGGTACGGCAGAGGATAAAATCAAAAAACTTAATGAGAGCGGTGTTGTTGTTGCAAAAAATCTTCTTGAAATAGGCTCTACTATAAAGTCACTGATGTCTTGAGGTTTGCGCCTACAACCTTTTTCAATCGTAAAATTCCAAGCAAACAAAATACTGAAAGGCCTAAAATCATACCAATCCACATTCCTGCAGCTCCCAATTTGGGACCAATAATCCCGTAAGTCATTACAAATCCAGCGGGAAGAGCAATAATCCAATATGAAATTAATATTAGTATCATTGGCACAAAAGTATCTTTAAAACCTCTCAAGCTTCCAACTGCTGACATCTGAACTCCATCAGGTATTTGAAAAATAGCTGCATACAATAATAAACTAACTCCAAGAGCAATAACCTGAGCATCATTTGTGTAAAGAGAAACCAAGAATTCTCTGAAGGTATAGATGGTTATTGTTGTAATTATTGCAATTACAAAGCAGAGCAAAAGAGAACTTCTGGTTGAGAATTCTGCATCCAACAATCTTTGTTCTCCAATAAGATTACCAACTCGGGTAGCTGTTGCAAGACCAAATGCTAATGGAAGCATGAAAAATACACTCGTTATATTGATTGCTATTGTATGACTAGCTATTACTCCTACACCTAGAGCGCTGATTATCAAAGCAGCTCCACTAAACATACTTAACTCTATAAAAATGCCAAAACCTATTGGGATACCAAGCTTAAAAACTTCTTTAAAGGTTTCTAATTTAGGTAAAGTAATTGATTTAAAGATTCTGACGTCCTTATAAAGCTTTGATTTCATGATAAGAATAGATATCGCAATAGTTTGGAAAATAGCTATTAAAGAAGTTGCATAACCACATCCCACTCCACCAAGTTTAGGAAAACCAAATAAACCATTTACCAAGATAATATCTAGTGGAATATTGATTAGCATCCCAGTAAAAGCAACATAAAAAACAGGAAGCGTTAAGGTCATTCCTTCACTGAAACATCTAAGACACGTAAATAAACCCATAAAGACAGCACCTATCGCGATAGCTCTTAAATATTCGCTTGTAATGACTGAAACCTCTAAATCAATGGGAAGTAATTTTATTATTGGACCAATATTTATAAGTATTAAAGATAATGCTAAGCCAACCATTAAAGCCATCCACAATATTTGCCTTACCTTATCTTCAATCTGATTAAATTTTTTCGCTCCAAATAATTGCGCAACTATAGGTGTTACTGCAAATAGGACACCACTTAGTGCAAACCAAAGCGGATTAAAGATTGAGTTTCCTATTGCTAGAGCAGCAAGGTCTGTTGTATTGGCTCTTCCTGCAACTATCGTATCTGTAACTCCCATAAGCATGTATGAGGTTTGCGAACCAAATATTGGCAATCCTATAATTACAATACTTTTAATTTCAGAGATATATTTATTCACAAAAGACCACAAATAATTTTCATGTACTTTATCATATAGATTGATATTTAAAAGGAGATAAAAAATTAGAAAAGACAACAGACCATACTGGCTTAAAAAACTTTCTAAAAAGCTTGTAAGCATGTATGTGAAACATTATCTTCGTCCTCAATTTAAACAGCTTGGCAAAGGAGGGGCGTTCTTTAAACCTCAATATCTAAAACTTTTTGGTTCTCATATTAGTGTTGATGACTTCCCTACAATTATTGGAGCAAGGGATGCAAATGTTCAACTTACCAGCTGGAATATTGGAGATTGGAAAGGAGAATTAAAAATTGGTAAATATTGTCTGATTACTCCCGGAGTTAGAATCATGGCTGCTGAATCAATTGAAATAGGCGACGCTTGCATGTTTGCTCATGGAGCATATATATCAGATGCTGATTGGCATGGCATTTATGATAGAAGTGAGCCAGTTGGAAGCACTAAACCAATTATTTTAAAAGACAATGTTTGGATTGGAGATAGCGCAATTGTATGTAAGGGAGTCACAATTGGTGAAAATTCAATAATTGGGGCAGGTGCTGTAGTCACTAAAAATATTCCTGCAAATGTAGTTGCAGCTGGTAATCCAGCAAAAGTAGTAAAAAATCTTGATCAAGGAGATTTTATTTCTAGAAAAGACTTCTATAAAGATCCTATTCAACTAGCAAAAGATTTTGATAACCTTGATAAATTTAATCTTAAAGATAACACTTTCATAGGATGGCTTAGGAGTATTTTTGCCCCATCTAAAGATAATTAATGAAATTATTGGTAGATAATAAAATACCTTTTTTTGGTGAATATCTAAAAAAAATTAAAAATCATGATCAACTTATTATTAAATATTTTGATGATAATAATTTTGAGAATGATGATTGTTTGAATGCAGATGCATTATTCATAAGGTCTACAACAAGAGTTAATTCAGAACTACTTTCAAACTCGCCAATAAAATTTATAGGTTCAGCTACTTCTGGATATGATCATTTTGATAATAATATTTTAAATAATTCAAAATATTCTATATACGTAGCTTCAGGATGCAATGCGTCAGCAGTGGTGAATTGGGTACTTTCATGTATTGGTCTTCTGGTTTTTAAGAAAGTGATTTCAAGAAATAGAATGTTAGGAATAATTGGTTATGGAAATGTTGGAAAACTCTTATCAAAGATTTTAGAGAATCTAAATATAAAACATAAGATTTATGATCCTTATTTAGATCTTGGAAGTATTGATGATATTAAGGATTGTGAGGTTGTATCTATTCATGCATCCTATTCCAAAATCGGTAAATTCCCTTCACATGAATTAATAAATTCTGATTTTTTAGATAGCGCATCGGCAAGAGTGATAATCAATTCTGCAAGAGGTGAAATTATTGATGAAGACTCTATTTTAGATAGTGATATTCTCTATTTATCAGATGTCTTTAAGGATGAGCCATCACCAAATAGAGAACTTATTTCTAAATGCTTTATAGCAACTCCTCACATAGCAGGATACAGCTTAGAGGCAAAACATAACGGAACTATAATGATTCTAAAAAATTTTTGTGAAACCAAAAATTTAGATAATGATTTGATGGATTTATCTAAAGTTATGGAAATTAAAAACCTTCAACCATTAGAAGATGACTACATATCAAATGGATACCCAGTGAGTTTCTTTAAAAATCTAATTGATGTTGAGCAAATCTCTATCGATTTCAAAGAATCATTTTTGAAGAAGGATATTCCTTTCAACAAAATAAGGAATAACTATGAACTTAGGAATGACTTTTTAGGAGTTAAAAGAACCTCTGAAACTAATAAACTCTCTTTATTTAGTAATTTATATAAAAATATTTAGTTTCTGTTAGTTATAATTTAAAAATGACAAAGGAAGATTTAAAAAATAAAGACTGGAAGTCAATTCTTGACGAAGATGCTTATCAAGTTACAAGATGTTTTGCTACAGAGGCGCCTTACTCTGGTAAATTTCTTGATAACAAGAGAGAAGGGACCTATATTTGTATTTGTTGTAAAAAGGAGCTTTTTTCTTCTTCCACAAAATATAATTCAGGTTGTGGATGGCCAAGTTTTTTTCAGCCAATTGATGAAGCATGCATCACAGAATATAAAGATTCATCCCATGGAATGATAAGAACAGAAGTAAGGTGTTCTGATTGTGACTCACATTTGGGGCATGTTTTTGATGATGGGCCGCCACCGACATTTTTAAGATATTGTATAAACTCTCTTTCTTTAGATTTTAATGAGCGCAAATAAAGAGCCTTCAGAACAAAACTTTTTAAGCTCAATAAAAGTAAGTTTCTGGACCTTTTCTTCTAGGATCTTTGGTTTGCTTAGAGATATATCTACAACAAATCTTTTTGGTGCATCTCTGTATCATGACATTTTTGTTGTTGTGCTAAGAATACCTAACCTTTTTAGAAGATTCTTCGCAGAAGGGGCTTTTAATCAAGCTTTTGTACCAATCTTATCGGACATAGAAAAAAGAAAAGATCCAAAACAAGTTAAAGACTTCATAGACAGCCTAGCGGGAATTTTGATTTCAACTTTATTTGTTTTTACTATTATTTGTTTATTATTTGCTCCATTTGTGATTTTTATTTTTGCACCTGGGTTTTATTTCGATTCTGAGAAGCAGGATCTTGCGGTAAATGTATTAAGGATTATGTTTCCATATTTAGCACTGATATCTTTGGTTGCATTTGCAGCTGGAATTCAAAATACTCATTCAAGATTTTCATTGCCAGCAGCTACACCAATTATTTTTAACTTAACTTTAATAATCTTTGCATTACTTATTGCCCCAAGAATGAGTACGCCTTTAATATCTCTTTCATGGGGTGTCTTCCTTGCAGGTGTTCTGCAGCTTATTATTCAATTTGCTCCTTTAAAAGCTATTGATAGACTGCCTGTTCCTAAAGTAAATCTTAATAATTCAGATATTCCAAGATTCTTTAAGTTAATAGTTCCAGCAGTTTTAGCTGGAGGAGTTACACAGATAAATTTATTGATAGATACGATATTTGCTTCATTGCTTGAGACAGGCAGCCCAACTTGGCTATATATATCTGATAGATTGATACAATTTCCTTTGGGAATATTTGCTATTGCTATAGGAACTGTTCTTTTACCTTCATTATCACGTTCGGCAGCGAATAAAGATAATAGTCAGTTTAAGGCCTCCCTAGATAACAGCTTTAGATTAGTAATTTTTATAGCTATACCTTCCCTTATTGGCTTAATATATTTTGCTGAGCCTATTATTGCTTCATTGTTTTATAGAGGTGAATTTTCTGAATTTGACGTTATTAAATCATCTTACAGCCTTGTATTCTTTTGTTATGGTTTACCATTCTTTATGTTAATGAAAGTCTTAACACCCGCATTTTTTTCTAGACAGGACACAAAGACACCATTTTATGTTGCATTATTTAGCCTCTTTCTCAATGCAATCCTCAACTATATTTTTGCCTTTAAGCTTGGGTATGGTCATGCTGGACTTGCCATTGGAAGCTCTCTTGCTGTTCTAGCAAGCTCATGCATATTATTTTTTGTTTTAATGAAACAAAACCTTCTAAGTTTAAGTATTATTTTTCATAAAACTAATTTTGCCGCAATTTTTTCTTCATTAATTATGTTTTTTGCATTTGATTATTTCGTGGGAATTGATTCTGAATGGATGTCAAAATTTTATGAATACTCAGGATTGGTCAGAATTTCGCTTGTCACAGTTATTGTTATACTTAGCTGTCTATTTTATTTTTTTATCTCTAAGTGGGTTTTTAGAGTCTCAAATAAAGATTTTTATTTATAAACATGTATCTTATAAGAGGCCAAAATAATATTAAGCTTTTTAAGAAAAGATTTCCCGAGATTTCTTTGAGTGCAACAATTGGAAACTTTGATGGAATGCATCTTGGTCATAAAGCAATTCTAGAAAAAGTTAAGAAAAATGCTAAAGAAAAAAATCTTTCTACCTTGGTTATATTTACCGAGCCTCATGCTGCCGAGTATTTTTCTAAAGTTAATAATACTTCTCCACCGCCAAGAATAATACCCTGGAGAGATAAGCTAAGGCTTATATCTGAAAATGGCATAGATTTTTGTATGCTACTAAGATTTGATGAATCTCTTAAATCGATGACGCCAGAGCAATTTACAGAACAAATATTAGAGGAACTCCAAATTAAGTCCCTTACGATCGGTGATGATTTTAAATTTGGAAAGGATAGAAAAGGTGATTATCAATTTTTGAAGAACTGGGGTGAATCAATGAGCATTGAGATTGATAAAACAGATACTATAAAAGTTGATGATCAAAGGGTAAGCAGCACAAGAATTAGAGAAGCTTTGATTTCTAACAATTTTAAAAATGCTAACGTCATGCTTGATTGGCATTACAGCTACTCTGGAAAAGTAGTTTATGGAAACCAGCTAGGAAGAGAGATTGGGGTGCCTACTGCAAATATATGGATACCTAAACAAAAACTTCCCATTTCTGGTGTATATGCTGTTAGATGCTTCGTTGATCATGCAAAATACTTAGGTATTGCGAATATGGGAATTCGACCAACAGTTGGAGGCACTAGACCTGTTCTCGAAACACATATTTTTGATTTTGAAAAAGATATTTATGGAAGACGTATTACTGTACAATTCATTGAAAAAATAAGGGAAGAGGTTAAATTTGATAGCATTGATCTTTTAAAATCCCAGATTAAAAAAGATATTGAAGAGGCAAAGAAAATCTTAGATTAAAGAAATGGAAAAAGATTACAAAAATACCTTAAATCTACCAAAAACAGATTTACCTATGAAAGCTGGTTTGCCAAATAAGGAACCAGAAATTCTTTCTTTTTGGGATTCAATCAATCTTTATAATTTAATTAGAGAAGAAAATGCTAAAAAAGATAAATTTATCCTTCACGATGGCCCGCCATATGCAAATGGCGATATTCATCTTGGCCACTCAGTAAATAAAATACTTAAAGATATTGTAATTAAGACTAAGACTTTACAAGGCTTTGATGCACCTTATGTTCCTGGCTGGGATTGTCATGGATTACCAATAGAACTGAACGTTGAGAAAAAGTTTGGAAGAGATAGTGATACTGTAAAAGATAAGTCAAAATTTATTAGTGCCTGTAGAGAATATGCTCTTTCTCAAATAGAAAATCAAAAGAAAGATTTTATAAGGCTTGGAGTCTTGGGTGACTGGGAAAATTCATATAAGTCTCTTGATTCATCATTTGAAGCAGATACCGTTAGGTCTTTAGGCAGAATAGTTACAAACGGCCATCTTCAGAAAGGGGAGAAACCTGTCCATTTTTGTTATGACTGCAAATCAGCCCTAGCAGAAGCAGAGGTTGAATATGAAGATAAAGTTTCTAAATCTATTGATGTAGGTTTTAAAGTAAAAAAAGATTCACTTGTTAAGTTGAGTGCAGCATTTTCAAAAGAAATAGATAGTTGCAGCTTTGTAATTTGGACTACTACACCATGGACAATTCCAGCAAATGCTGCTGTCTCAATTGGTCCAGAATTAAAATATACCTTATGTAATTCAAAATTTGGGTACATAGTTTTAGCAACTGATTTGATTGATCAATGCTCAGAACGCTGGAAGACCGATTTAGAAAAGATATCAGAGGTCAATGGAAATGATATTAAGGATGTTGTATTGGAACATCCATATTTAGAGAGAGATTCTATTTTAATTCATGGAGATCATGTAACTACTGAGACAGGAACGGGATGTGTTCATACTGCACCAGCACATGGAGCAGATGATCATAATATTTGCAAAAAGTATAACATTGATACAATTCATGCGCTTGATGGAAACGGGTTTTTTAATCAAGAATATAAGGATTTAGCTGGCCTCCCTGCAATAAAAGCTGACCAAATAGTTATAGATATTCTGAGGGAATCTGGAACTTTGATAAATGAGGAAGATTTTCATCATTCCTATCCATATTGCTGGCGGCATAAGACTCCTCTAATTTTTGCTTCAACGCCTCAATGGTTTATATCAATGGACAAGTCAGGTCTTTTAGAGGGATCAATACAAGCTATTAAAGATGTTAATTGGGAGCCATCTTGGGGATATGAAAGAATAAAATCTATGCTTGAAGGAAGACCAGATTGGTGTATCTCTAGGCAAAGAAGTTGGGGCGTTCCAATACCGCTTCTTATAAACAAAAATACTGGAGAGATTCATCCAAAACAAAATCTTCTCTTTAATGAGATTGCAGATCTTATTGAGGAGAATGGAATAGAGTCATGGGATAAGGTCAACTTAAAAGAGTTAGTTGAAGATCATGATGATTATGTAAAAGCAACAGATACGCTGGATGTTTGGTTTGATTCAGGATCAACGCATTTTTGTGTGTTGGATAAGCTTTATGGAAAAGATCTAA
Source organism: uncultured SAR86 cluster bacterium (assembly GCA_902518715.1). Taxonomy (GTDB): domain Bacteria; phylum Pseudomonadota; class Gammaproteobacteria; order Magnimaribacterales; family D2472; genus CACNXK01. The sequence goes on along the minus strand of CABYHU010000009.1, from coordinate 1,030 downwards.
TTGCTGACCTATATCTAGAAGGATCCGATCAGCACAGAGGTTGGTTTCAATCATCTCTATTAACAGGTATTGCCATTAATGGAAAAGCTCCTTATAAAGCTGTGCTTACTCATGGATTTGTTGTTGATGAAAATGGTAGAAAGCAATCCAAATCATTGGGTAATGTTGTATCTCCTCAAAAGGTCTGCAATAACTTAGGCGCAGATATCTTAAGACTATGGGTTGCATCTACGGACTTCAGGAGTGAAATGGTAGCCACTGATGAAATTCTCAAACAAGTATCTGATCAGTATAGAAGAATTAGAAATACTTTTAGATTTATTATGGGTAACCTTAATGACTTTGATGAAGCAACAAACAATATTAGTAAAAATGAATTAGTTGAAATAGATAAATGGATTATCAGTGAAGCAATAAAGCTTCATGAAGAAATCCAAGAATTAAATAATAACTATGCTTATCATCATGTCATACAAAAAATTCATAATTTCTGTGTTCATGAGCTCGGAGGAGTTTATTTAGACATAATTAAGGATAGAATGTATGTAACAAAAAGTAATTCTAATGCAAGAAGGTCTGCTCAGTTTGCACTTTTTGAGGTTGCTGATATCTTAATCAGGCTGATATCACCAGTTTTAGTATTTACTGCTGAGGAAATTTGGCAATCACATGAGCTATTTAAGAAGCAATCAGTTTCAATATTTACGGCTCCACAAAAGACTTTAAGCGAAATAGAAAGTTCAATTTCTGATGATGATTGGAAAAAGATTTTTGCAGTTAAGGATGCTGTAAATCAAAGTATTGAAAAAGCAAGAGCTGACTCAGTTATTAAAGGTTCACTTGATTCAAAAATTATCATTTCATGTGATAAGAAAACCTATAATGCTCTTGAAAAGATTGAGGATGAGCTGAAATTTGTTTTCATTTCCTCAGAAGTGGAGATAGCTGAATCATCAAGCTCAAAGTTAGATATTGAAGTAACTAATTTCGATCAAAAAAAATGTATAAGATGTTGGAATAAATGTAGTTC
>CABYHU010000008.1 GCA_902518715.1 uncultured SAR86 cluster bacterium | reverse complement strand
AAAATAATTTACCTGTAATTGTTTATATTCACGGTGGAAGCAATAAAGCTGGCTGGGCATATGAGCCTAATTATCATGGTCATAATATTGCTAACAAAGGCTTTATACTTATAAGTATTCCATATCGTCTTGGAGTATTTGGGTTTTTTTCTCATCCTGATATTGAAAGCCCTAATCTTGCTTTATATGATCAGATTTTGGCCCTTGAATGGATACAAAAATATGTTTCTTTTTTTGGCGGTGATCCATCTAATGTTACTTTAGTTGGTGAATCAGCAGGCGCTGGGGGTATAAGTCATTTAATAGCTTCTCCCTTAAGCAAAAATTTATTTCATAAAGCAATCCATCAAAGTGGCGGATCTTCCTTTACCTATCCAACTTCAGGCTCAAATGTTAGAAAACTGGCAAATAGTTTTGCAAATTCTTTTAAAGATCCATCACTTAAAAATTTAAAAAATGTTAGCGCTGAAGAAATACTTGAGGTTTCAGAAGAAGTGTATGCTGAGCACTACTTTAACTATGTTGATGATGGTTTCTCTATGATTGGAAACTTATCTGATACTTTTAAAAGCTGGAATATTGAAAAAGTAGATCTTCTGATTGGATCAAACAATGATGAATGGTCCTTATATTTTGATGGGAATGTGAATATCAGTCTATGGCTAGATGAGGAAACAACTCCTGAGAAAAAAATAAAGCTTTTGCATCTTCTAGATGATATTAAAGATCCTGTTAGAAAGATGGATCTATTAATTACAGCTAAAAATTTTGTTTGCCCTTCTTTATTTATGGCTGAAGAGTTAAGAAAAAAAGGAGGTAAAACCTGGGTATATCAATTTAATAGGGTTAGAGATAATGAATTGGCAAAAAAATATGGAGCCTTTCATGGTGCAGAACTTCCTTACGTTTTTGATACTCATGATGAGTGGCTACCAACAAATGAGGCTGACAAAGAACTAACCAGAGAGATTCAATCTTACTGGTTATCTTTTGCTCAAACTGGGAATCCTAATAATGATGATGCGGTGCTATGGCCAGAATATGATTCGTCTGATGATTCAACTCTTATTTTAGATGATGAGATATATCAAAGAAGTCATGAGAGTTCTGAGATTTGTAAAGTATTGGATTTATTTTAGAAGTTGGCTGGATTTTTTGGTGTAAAAGCATTGTAGTATTCTTTGATATTCAAAATATCCTGCTTATCATCTCCAGTTGGCATAAACTCTTTACCAAAAACTAACTCTTTCTTAAGAAAATCCAGTGAAACTAACACAACTCCTGAATTAAGCTCTCTAGCAATTCTTAAGAATCCTGTTTTCCACTCACCTACTTTTGACCTTGTCCCCTCTGGTGCAAGACCAATAAGTCCATTTTTTTTATCTTCAACTTGCCTGAGTAGGTCTTTTATAAGCCCACCTGGCTTTGATCTATCAACAGGAATACCTCCCATATATTTCATGAATTTTCCCAATATCCCTTTGAAGACCGTGTGTTTACCTATGAAATATACTTTTAAGTCAACTGCTGCAATAGCCGCCAAGCCTACCACTGCATCCCAGTTTGATGTATGTGGCGCAACGATAGCAACAAACTTCTTGTTTTCATACAGATCTGATATTTGGCCTTTTATTTTCCATCCAGAAAGCTTTATTAATATTTTACCAAGCCATTGAAATGGCTTAGGTCTGTTCGCCTTGTAACTATCTGGAAACTTAAAATTCATAGATCGTATTATAATCTATTTAATGATATTCCCTCTCTTTTTAGAAGTTTGCGCTTTGTAGAAATCCCGCCTTTGCCACTATACCCTCCTAGACATCCATCGGACCTAATCACCCTGTGACAGGGTATTTCAATTGGTCTTGGGTTTTTCCCACATGCATTTGCAACAGCACGAGCAGAATTTGGTTTTCCAATAGCTAAAGCGATCTCCTTGTAAGTTCTTACTTCACCCTCTGGAATTTTTTTTAGCTCATTCCAAACCATAATCTGAAATTTTGTTCCCTTAGGCATTTATTTGAGGTGTTCAATTAATAGCGTTGGAACATTACAAGTATGAGATTTAATGGTAGCTACCAAGGTTCCCTTCTTAAGTCCTTCTTTAATCGGTGTTACCTCAACATTATTGCTAACCAATCTTTTGTGTGCATCCTCAATCGAATCCACTTCCCAGGCAAGCCCCCAAAGCTCATCAGCTGATTCTTTTTTATCTTTTTCTTCAATAACTTCAATTGTGGTTGCATTTGTTCTGAAAAACAGCATTCTTCTCTTCCAATGCTCTATAGTTTTATCTAAGGCCAATCTTATTTTATAAATATCTCTATAAATGCTTATAAAATCATCTGCATCCTGTGTATTTATTACCACATGATCAAGCTTTTTTACTTTTGATGAATCTTGGCTTTCATGCTTTGGAAGATTGCCTTCAATGTGTTCGATGATAAAGATAAATAACTCTCTACTAAGAGTGTTTGGTAAAAAAATATTTTTCCACCGTCTTATTTTTCCATCTTTTTCGTTGATTGCCTCACCCGACCTTATCTCAACTGGATGTCCATTTCTGCTTAAATCTTCTTGAGCATGTTCTATGTTTTGTGTTCCAAGAACAATTCCTGCTAAATGATCTCCCTTCTCCACAAGTAAAGAATTAATAAGCTCTGTTCCAGGACCTGCATCGCATGGAGACAAAAGCTCTAGGTATGTGTTCTCAAAATTAAATAAAGCATTTTTTGTTCCGAGTTCGGTGTGTTTTCCTTTCCAGCATGGTCCAATACCAAGAACTTTTTCGTAGTCTTTTATAGCTTGATCAAGATCTTTCACTGCGATTATTAAATGGTCTACTGAAGAAATCATTCTTATATTAATCCTTTAAGCTACAAATTTTTTCAATAAATAGCTTTGCGCCAAGTGAAACATTGTCAACCCAGTCATCATTTGCTTCATTATCTGCATTATCTGAAATGAATTTAAAACACCTAAAGTCAATATTTTTTAGTTTGCACACTTTCGCAATGGCATAGGACTCCATATCAACAATATCTGTTATCAGAGTTGGTGTACTGGTTACAAACATATCACCAGTGCCACATGTTACTCCTTCTCTTCCAAAGGTTATCTCGATATCTTCTTCAAATGGAGTTTGACCAACTTTAAAACCAAGAGGTGATGCATCCATATCTCTTTGGAAAAAACTTGAAACCTCAACAAGTCCCTTTATGTTTTCATCAAGGGATCCGGCTGTTCCAAAATTTACAATTTGTGTTGGTGAGTATTTTTCTATTGCTTTCAAGGTATTAAAAACTGCATTGACTTTACCCACGCCGATATACTCTATCTCATGATCGGGGAGTTCAGATCTTTTCAGCTCTTCTTCAATTGCAACCAAAATAAGCATTCTTATTTCCAGCTTCCTTTTCTTCCAGATAAGTCCCATTCAATCCTTGAATACATTAACTCAACCCTTCTCTTAATATATCTGTCTGCAAAAGTATTGCTAATTTCTGGAAGGGGGATAAAAGACATGCATCCAAGGCCATCAATTATTTTTAATGTCAGCTCAGAGTCGTTTTCTTTTACAGCAAGATTGTGAGGTATTATGTTTTTTGTTAGTAGTTTGGTTTCTTTCAAAAATATCTCAAATTCTTTTAAAGCTTTATCAATTTCAGAGGTTCTTCCTTTGCTAAATAAATATTCTTCTAGATTTAAGGCTACTTTGTCATTATTTGTTATGAGCTCTGTGCATGATGCTAAACCCTTACTGGTTTCTACAAATTCATACCATTTTGCAAGATGTCTCCATATTTTTTGAGGGTTTTCTTTAATAGCTCTTTGCTGGTATGCACTCTCCTCTCTGTAGTTATCGTCAAAACTTTTCTCTGATCTAAGCTTCTTGTACCAAGGTGCATTTGAGCGCATTTTTTTAACTACTTCTGGTTTGCTAATCTTCAAACACATACTTTTATTGTTGGGATGGATATAGCAAACTCTATTGCCGCCCTCAGCAAATGGTTTAACTTCTTCAAGGCTAATCATCTTCTTTTAATTAACTGATTTATAAATATTTACAATCGTAACACCAATCACAATAAGGAAAAGCCCAGCAACTGATTGCCAGTTAAGTGTTTGCTTGTAAAAAATATAACTAAGTAAAGCTATGGTAAATACTCCTATGCCTGACCAGCTAGCATAAACAATTGATAGGGGCAGCTTCTGTGTAACTATAGCAAGGAAGTAAAATGATATGCCATAAGAAAAAAGTAAGATAGAAGTTGGGACTAGTCTTGTAAAATTTTGTGATGCCGGGAGAAGCATCGTGCCTATTACCTCAAATATTATTGCTAAAAAAAGAACAATATAGGGATTCATTAAAATTATAGGTCTTTACTAGACAACATCATGGCAATCACAATCAAGCTCTTTACAAAGCTGAAAGTTTTTTGTGTGCGCATAAACCACAAGACCAGATCCTATCAATGTAAAAATAATTACAGATGTTTCTGTTAAAAAGCTTTCCGATAGTGCTGTGGCTGTGAGAACACCTAAACCTGCAAGACCTAATAAAAATACAGCATAATCATTATGGTTTGAAACGCCAGTAATTAGTGCATAAACACTTATTGGGATAGCTAAAAATAAAATAGCCCAATGAATTAACTCATTATCAATAGAAAGCGCCAATGCTCCTGAGGTAACAATTAAAAAAGACGGTACCAACAAACAATGCAATGCACATGCTATTGATAATCCAGCAGCGAACTTATCTGTAATTGGGTGAGTTTTCATGGTTAGGATAATTATACAATATTTGGCAATGGCTAAGTCTTGCCATAGAGATTGCTCTAAATCTAAAATATGCAATAAAAAAGGGGCATTTGATGGAAAATGAAAGAAAAGGCATAAAAAACTCTGGTGCTTGGGTTGGAGTTGGGACTGCAATAGGTGCAGCAGTTTATGCTATTACAAATGAGCCAACTTGGATAGCGGTTGGGGTTGCAGTTGGTGCAGCACTGAGTTGGCGAAAGCCCAAAAAAAAGTAAAGATCAATTATTTGTTTGGTAATTGAGTTATCCAATCTCTAATCATCTCGACTGCTTCTTGGTGGGTTAGGGCTCTCCCCGACTCCGGCATCATGATTCCAGGATCCATGGACTCCATTCTATAAAGCAAAATAGATTCATCAGGCTTGCCTGGTACTATAGAGTATTTATTGCCTCCACTTCCCCTTCCCGTTGCTACAGGTTTTTTATAAACACCTAAATTAATATCTCTTGTTTCGACTAAGTTTAGATAAAGCCCAGTTGAGTTTGCATTACCTGTTGGTGAGTGGCAGTGGCCGCAATTTACATCCAAGTAAGATCTTGCTCTGTCATTAATGTCTTTAGTTTCATTTCTCCAATCAACTGGCGATACTAAATCTTCCGGGAAGCTGTCAATTATTTCTTTTTTCATCCAATATGTTAGCTGGTTAAAATCTCCTTCTTCAAAACTATAGTGTTTATTTATATTTTTAGCTTTGGGCCCTATTGGAGTTATAGAATCTTTAGCAGCGTGGCACTCTTTACATTGATTTACATTTGGGACTCTATATCGCACCTGTCTTTCATCTCCCATGAAATCAATCCATGATGCATTTATGGTTTTTCCAGCAATTTTTTTGTAGGCTTCATTTTGTTGTTCGTTCCAAGCATAAGAAACCGCTTCCCAGCCATCTTTTTTTCTTAATAGGAGCCGTGTCTCTAAAAGCTGTTTGCCAAGATCTGGGTTTCTTTCATCAACAGGGTAATAAAAGGTCTTAATCAATGCGGAACCTTCTGGAAAATCAAAAACCCAGTCTTTCACATATGATGCTTTGGCATTATTAGGAACATATACCCATCTTTGCTTATAAGAATAATCAGAAAACAGTGTTGAGATTAACTCATATGGAATAACTCTTTCATGAGGTTCTTGAGCGGAATCATCAACAAAGAACTCAAATTCAGACAATTTGTCTGGGAAAGAGTCAGCTAAAATTAGATTACTATTTACAGAAAAGGTATTTGTACTGAATATTAATAAAAATAAACAGCAAACCGTATTTCTCATTTTAATTAAAACGTTTCTATATTTATCTCTTTAAGAGGAGATATCTCGCCCTTAAAGTCATCTTTGTTTGTGTTTGTTGGATCAGAAAATCCAAGCATGTATTTAATTGGCTTAATAGTTAAAAAGCTTGCATCTTCCTCAACAATGATAAGCTTCTCATTATCTGGTTGGCCAAAGATAATTTGTGAAAGAGGAACGATGCCGTCCCAGAATATATCTGGCATATTTCCACCACTTATTTCAAACAAAGCTTTTGCAAGATCCCCAGTTTCAATATCTGGATCAAAACCACTAGGCCCATAAGTATTCCCATGAACCTGAATATTTTTTGGATGAGGATAATAGTTAGGGTCGTCTGTCTCATCTCCATAAGAGACGATAGAAAGATTGACCGTACCATTTCCGCTCATTAGATTGTCAAAGATCTCAACATCTGAATTTGCCATAATAATGATTCCTGTTCCTCTTGGAACCTCGCCAACAATATTCCCTTCGGGCGCAAAGTTGTCTGTATCATTATCAATGGATTTATTATCAAAGACTCTTATATGGTGCCCACCTTGCTGGGGTAAGTCTGGTAGATCAAAAACTAAGATACCGCCAGTATTGTGGGAGGCTAGGTTGTTATATACATCTGCATAATATGAGTTCTCAATTTCAATGCCAGCCACGTTATATTGAGCAACACTATTTCTGACAATGATATTTTTTGACTGACCTACATATATGCCAGCATCTGAGGCTCCAATGGCAACACAACCATCAATCAAAACATCCTCTGACTCAACTGGATAAAATCCATAAGCACCATTTGTACTTTTAGGACCACCTGTCCATTCAGTTTTAAGATTAATCATGTTGATGCCTTTGGCTCCTATTACTTTAAGGGCATCCCCTTTTGCATCAAGTATTGAGAAATCACTGAGGGTAACCTTGTCTGATGTAACTAATAAGCCTTGGGCTCCAGATTGTTGATTTTTAAAATCTAGGATTGTGCTATCGATACCTTCACCCTTGACGATCACATTATCTACATCGAGCGATAAACCATCTTCAAATTTATAATAGCCACTTTTAATTATTAAGGTGTCGCCTTCTTCAATTAGAATCAATGCTTCTTGGAGTCTTTCTTGGGCGTTAGGGCCTGGATCTATATAAACTTCTTTGGCAAAAAGATTAAGAGCAACTAATAAAGGAACGGAAAAGAAAAGTATTCTTTTCATTTTTTCAGATTTTTACTTTGAGCAGCAGGTGCACTCGCAGCAATCACAACAATCACACATATTCATAGTATAAACCAAGTATATTTCTTATTAAATGCTTCTTTGCTATCAACTATTTCGCCATCTTCGAACTAAAACAACAACTAAAGATAAGGCTAGAATGATAAAAAAGGCTGCTTTCCAAATAAGAGGCAAGTAGTTTCTCTTAAGTGTGTTTATTGTCATTTCTGCTGCCCATTCATAGTCTAGAGGAAGTTCAATTACTCCATTCTCCTCTGCATATGCTTCGTATTCTTTAATCAGCTCTTGAAGTTTGTTAGGCATGCTTGTCGCTAAATTAATTGTTTCGCCTGGATCTTCAGAGAGATTAAAGAGCTCCCATTGATTTGATCCATTTGGTGGTCTGTTTCTAACTATTTTAAAGTCACCTTTAAAAAGTGCGGAGTTCCCCGTTACCTCCAAGCCAACTGAATCAGAGTCTAGATAGTTTTTTTCTTCAGATCCGGCTAAAGAATTCTGTAATGATTTGCCAATTATTCTTTCGTCTACTTCATCAAAGACAATGTCGCTGAGGGTCGCGGCTATGTCTGTAACAAAAGCGAAGTTGTGATTTTTTCCTTTTTCAATTCCTGGCCCGCTTATAATTAGTGGCACTCTGAGACCGCCTTCAGACATATGGAATTTAAATAAATGGCTTGGGCTTGCCATTGCTTGAGCAAACTCAGTTCCAATATAAACATAACTATCTTGATCACCTAAAGTTTCATAATCACGATCATAAATAGTTGTTTTAAACCATTCTCTCCATGGGGCATGATCGCTGGGATCATTACCTTCTGGTCCATTATCTGCAGTAACTATAAAGATTGTATTTTCATAAAGCCCTTCTTTTTTTAGGTAAGTCATAAATCTGCCAATATGAAAATCCATTGCATCAAGCATGCCAGCAAAGACAGCCATGCTTTTAATAATCATTTTTTTACTTTCTTGATCCAATGCTGACCAACTGTCAAGAGTAGACATAGAGTCAACTATTTTCTTATCAGGAGGAAATATTCCTTTTTCAACAGCCTTATTTTTTCTTTGCTCTCTTAAGATATCCCAACCCTCTTCATATGTTGTTAAGTACTTATCGATAAACTCTTGTGGCGCTTGAAGTGGTATATGTTGAGCTTGAAAAGATAGGTATGCAAAAAAAGGTGAATCCATTTGTTTGTCTTCTTCAATGAATTCAATCATCTGATCAACGAAGAATTCACTTGAATAAAAATCTTCTGGGAGCTCTGTCTCCTTTCCATTCTTAAACCAGGGTGACTCTAAATAGTATGGAAGATATGAGTGATGACTAAAATTGTTTCCTCCTGTAGCATCCAAAATGAATGTCTTATCGAAGCCTCGGTTAAAAGGTAATGCCGCTGTCTCATGACCGCCAAATGCTAAATGCCATTTTCCTGTCATATATGACCTATACCCAGCTGGTTTTAAGATTTCAGCAATTGTAAGAGCATCATCTCTTAAATAACCTTCATAACCTGGAGTATTTCGATATTCCCAAGGTAAGACTTCGGGAATCATTGGAATTCCGGTATTATGATTATCCATTCCAGTCAAAAGCATAGCCCTTGATGGCGCACACTCTGGAGTTGTGTGATAGTTAGTAAAAAGCATGCCTTCGCTAGCGAGAGAGTCCATGTTTGGCGTGCTTATCTCACCACCATATGCTTGTATATCTGTTAGGCCAAGGTCGTCTATTAAGATTAAAACTATATTTGGCTTATCATTTGGATAAATGCTTAATGGGAATAAAGAAAAAAAAGTAGCAAATAATAATTTAATAAGTTTCATTGACTGTCAGCTTGTTGTGTTTGAGATCCAACGTCTGCAGCTATTGAATTAGGAACAAGCATGGTTAAAGCATAATGGGCTATCTTCCATTCATCGTTAATTAGTTGAACGACTCCAGTTCCTCTGCAATGTCCTAACTTTTCATTAAAAAGAATTTCATCAAACCAGCGTGTATCACCACTTCCCTCCCAATTACGCTCGATAACTTTGTAAGTCCAGCCATGTCCATCTTCAAAGGCTGGTTTAGCATAGGATTTAAATTCTTGTATAGTCCAGCGCTCGGTTTTGTCTGTTCCTAAAAACACAGCATCTGAGCTGTAACGATCAAAATAGGCCTCAAAATTGCCCTTATGTGCATCTTCATGGAGACCATCTAGCAATTTATTGATATCACTATGGTCGTCAGCTTTAGCATTAAAAGCAATTAAAAAACTTACCAATATTAATTGTTTCATCTTCGGTTTAGGTTATTAGTTTAGGTATTATCCCTAGTTGAGAAAGGGTGCCAAAGATAATTAACAATATAATGCTAGCGGGTATCTGAAGATTTTTCTTTTCTACCCAATCAAATGAGTTTTCTGTAAGTTTTCTGATCCATTTATCAGCTTTATCCATAAATTTAATTGCTTTTCTTGTCCATTTGTCAGTTGCATCTATCAATAGCAGAGAAAGCACAGCAATGATAAGCCAGATGAACCCATTTAAGATCATGTCAATAATCCAACCAGCTGCTACCCAGTTTATTTCCATTTTGGCAGAATGTTTATGGCAAGATTTCTCATTATTGGTCTAACCCTTTAAAAAAACCACCCACATTTCCTCTTAAATCTGCATTCCAATCCGCTAACTTGTCCTTCATATCAGGTTTAATGTCACCCAAAACAATAAAGCTCTTAATTTCAAAATATTCTGGAAACTCCTTAACAAGATGACTTTCAGAGTGATTTTCTAATCTTAATTTAGCAGCATCGCTATCTTCAAACATTTCTATTAATGTTGCTGACTTCTTATCTTCGGATAGAAACCACTCAAATCTTATGGTTTTAGGTTCTGAGCAATTAAAAACATAGGGAGAAGAATTTTCTCTCATAAACTCTCTAGTCTCGTTTACGCTTTTAATTAGTCCCAATTCAAAAATATAAGTAATTATCTTATTTTGTTTGTTTAGTTCGCTCATTTAATCACCATTATTTTTAAAAAGTTTTTTAGAAATTTTAAATAATATTACAATCACTATAAAGACAGTTATTACGTCAAGTACTTTACTAATATTATCCCAAAATTCCATAATTGCTGTTCTCTATTTCCTTCTACTCCACGGTAACAGAGTATCCTTAGCAACATTAATCATTTAGTTTTTTAAGTAGTTTTTCTCGTAAAAAGAAAATGTAGTAAATCGCCCAAGACCCTAAAGCTAAGAAATAAAGAGTTATTTCCAGCAAAAGGTCATTTACAAAAATAGGTGGAAAAAAGACAAGAAATAAAAAGAAAATGTTGGTCAGATTTATTGTCCAAGGGAATGTCTTCATCAACAAACTCTCATTTTTAAAAAACTTTTTTATACTTTCATTCATTTATTAAGCGGTAAAAGAGTGGAATTAACCCGACCCTCATTTATATTCATTTGTTATCTTATCATTCCTCTTCTTAATAAAATCTTCAACATTTTCTTTATAAATCAAATACTCCTCGATATTGCTAGGTAGAGGACTGTTCTCAAAACCATTAAATGGTATGAAAAAATTAATGGATGAGTCATCTTTTACCAAATCATTTAGTAAGAAAAAGTTAGTGTATCCCTCAAAGTGACCAAACAAAGAAAAAAAATCTTTATATCTTTCGAAAACATTGTTGAGCGGACTGTCTTTTCCTTCATAAAAGTTTTTAATACAAAGCAAAGTAAGGTCAAATCTGTCTTTAATATTCCTATTCAATCCTCTTGCCCCATTTATGGTCATTTTGTTATCAACCCTGTTTGCTGGAAAAATTATGTATCCGCCAATTGTGCTAGCAGTTTTAAAGAAATGATTTATTTCCGTTGTTGCCACTTGATCAACTATTTCTTTCATTTTTTTAGTAGTACTGTAAGTATGACAAATCGAATCGCTTGAAAGTGTGAACTCTCCTAATTCAGATTTGTGATGTAAGAGTTTGGGAACAGTTAAGTCTAGATCAAAACTTTTTCCACTTGGAAGATCTTTACTCCACAACTTTCTATGAAATTTTCTTAGTGTAGGACTATTGGCATCAGGATCTTTACCTTTTGGTGTGTCCGAATATACATCAAAATGAATATCTATTTCTGTCATTATTGGATTATGGCATAAGTTAAAATAATTGAATGAAGGTTATAACTTGGAATTTAAATTCACGAACAAACAAACGAGATTTGAATGAACAGTGTGATTATTTGAGAAAAGGAGACTTTGACATAATCACACTTCAAGAAGTTCTTTTAGGTTCAGAGGGTTTTATAAAAGACTATTTTGCCAATGAGAGTGTTATATGTTCTTTCGACTTCGTTAAAGATAAGTCTGTATTAGTGAATAAAAGAAAATATGGTCAAATAATAATATCTAAAAGTCCTATTGTTAATATAGAGGAGTTTGCTCCAGTTCCTTTTCCTGAAAGGGTTTTATCTTGTTCTATACAGGATTATGAAGTTCACACTACCCATGTTCCACCAGGGTCATCGAATGGAGTTATTAAAGTTGAGCATTTTGAAGGTCTGTATAAATTTCTATCACAAAGGAATGTTAAGAATATGATATTGACTGGTGACTTTAATTCTCCAAAACAAGAGTTGATGTCTGGTGTAGTTATAACCTGGAGTCAAAAAGTAAACTCAAGGGGAAAAGTAAGAATTGCTGTTAATCCCAAGTGGAAGGATGAGTGTACTGGTGAAAGATGGGATCTTGCTGAAAGAAACATTATTGAAAATCATACAGATTTAGATATGAAGGATGTATTTAGATCTAAACATGGATATGAGAAAGAGTCTTTTAGTTGGTTTACAAATAAAGGGATTGGCAGAAGATATGATCATATTTTCTGTACATCTAGTATGAGAGTTGATGATGTGTTTTATGATCAAGAACCTAGAACAAGAAAAATCAGCGATCACTCGCCATTGATTGCTGAACTTAACTTATGAAAATCATATCTTGGAACTGTAATCTGAAATTTAAAGAAAAATTTGAATTAATAGATTCTTATGGTCCTGATATTTGCTTTATTCAAGAGTGTGAGAAACTTAAATCTGATTTCTTTCCTAACTATAAATACTTTTGGACTGGAAGAAATGAAAATAAGGGTTTGGGTGTCTTAACTAAGAAAAATGATTTCTTTGTTGATGAAACTCATAACAAAGATCTTATAAATTTTCTTCCTATTAGATCAGATGATCTGAAGTTGCTTGGTGTTTGGTCGTTTAATCATAGAGCAAGTAAATTTGGTTCCGAGGTAAGCGGCAACACTATTGATGCAATTAATTTCTATAGAGATTGGTTTGGTGATAATGATGAAAGGTGTATTGTTGCTGGAGATTTTAATAACTCAATAATCTGGGATAAAAAAGGTAATGATAATAATTTCAATAATATAAATGATCATTTTGTGGACTTGGGTTTTGTAAGCAATTACCACAAACTAAAAGATGAAGGTTTTGGAAAAGAATCTTACGCCACTTTTTTCCATACAAAAAAAGAGTCAAAAAAATATCACATTGATTATATTTACTCTAAGAATCTAAACCCTTTGGAATTAAAGGTGGGTTCTTATACTGAGTGGATTAGTTATAGCGATCACTCGCCACTAATTGCAGAGTTGGGTTAAATCTATTCGACAGTAACTGACTATTTTTAAACAGTGATTTGATTCTAACACTATTTATTCTTTTGATTTTTTAGCATCATAAAAAATTACATCATGCCCTTTTTTTTCAAGGCATTTCTCAAGACCAGAATATTCTCTAAACTCCTTTGTTGCATTTGTAACAAAAATTGTTGAACCTCCTAAGACACCTCCCACAGCTCCTGCTGCAACATAAATAGGCGCAAAAACTCCACTTGCAGTTGCAATTGTATAAAGTCCGCCTAATGCTAAATAAGATCCAAAACCAATACCAACTTTTGAAGATCTATTTGCTCTATTGTTAGATGTTTTTATACATTCATCTAGCTCATTCTCAAAAGCATATAGATCTGTATCAGATGACCTTTTTACATATACAGGCGTATTGACTAACTGTAAGTACTCTTCAGCATCAGGTTTTACATTGATAGTATTGGAAACGCATGAGGATAAAACAAATAGTAATAGAAAAAAAAATAAACCCTTAGTTTGCATAGTTTTCTACTTCTAAATCGCTGTTCAAAACTACTCCACCGTGACTGATTAGATTTGAACAGTGATTTGATTTTTATCCATAATTATCTAAATAGTGTTTTTCTCTCTCTTCTTTCTTCATACCAACGGTATCATTCATAAAAGTATTTCTATCTTCTCTAGATTTGAAAACCCAAATGCAAACGGTGTCATGTGAATGATAAATTGCTTTTAACTCATCATCTATTTCACAAATTTCTTTTGGTATTTCTGTTTTAATACAAATCATGAATCAAATCTTAACTTTCTGTGTATCAATATAAATAAACCCGCTCCAATTATAGTCCATAGAATATCATTCCAATCGAAGACACCTCTTCCAGGTGTAAAAATTGTAATGAACTCATTGGCAATTAATCCCGATATGGAGATTCCTACTGACCAATAGAGTCGATTTTTAAATAAAGATGAATTAGGTTTGGATACTTCTGGAATTACTACATATAACAGAGCAGGCAATCCAATTCCTGGCAAGAAATTTGGAGCAACCCCAAGAAGATAAATTATTATTTCATTAGCACCATCATAATTTGGTCTTATGTAATCCTGGACTATAGAAAAAAGCAAAAAAGAAATAGCAAAAATAATGTAATAAACGAACTTTCTATTCATTTTTATGTTTTATCACTAATATTTAATATCCACAATCTTGTAAAAGTGGACAGTTCTGTCTACTCGACAGCAACAAATTAGATTTGAGTGCAGAATTAAGAGTATAGTTTTTTCTGAACCCTTTGTGAAACTTCAAATAAAATTCAATTTCTTTTTTGTTCATAAAAAATCAACATATCATGCAATGATCGATAAGAATTTTGCCCTCTTCTTCCTTAAAAATTGCTTGATTGATCAATTCGTCATTGCTTGAAGAAGTTTTTTGTTTCCAAACAATTCCAACTGAGTCGCTTCTTCGAAATAAACACACAAACTCTCTTTTAGTCCAAAAAATATTTGGTTCAATTGATAACTGTCTTTTGAGTTCTTCAGGTGTAACTATGGACTTCATTCTATCTGTGAAATCCTTTGTATGCTTTTTATGGTCACCCTCATTGGAACCCTCCAAACAACTATCCATAATCGGTTCTACTATACTAAGAATTTCATCTTCACTAAGATTGGAGAGTTTCAATTCTGCACTCAAGATTATTCAACCGTGACTGACTTAGCTAGATTTCGTGGCTGATCTAGATCTGTTCCCCTCAAGCATGCTACTTCATAAGCAAGAATTTGAAGTGGTATGGTGTAAATAATTGGAGCATTATAGTCTCCGCAATCAGGCATATTGATAAATTTCCCCTTCTTTACTTCAATAGTTGAGTTTGTGTTTCCAAAAACATACAGAGTCCCGCCTCTTGCTTTTACTTCCTCGAGGTTTGATAAAAGTTTCTCAACTAGACTATCCTCAGGCGCAAGAGCAATAACTGGTATTTGCTCATCAACTAAGGCTAAAGGACCATGCTTTAACTCCCCTGCTGGATAAGCTTCAGCATGAATATATGATATTTCTTTTAATTTTAATGCTCCCTCTTGCGCGATAGAAAAATACATTCCCCTGCCTAAAAATAATGCATTGTGTTTAGTAGAGATGTTTTGTGTTATTTGAGAGATATTTTCTTTTAAGCTAAAAGCCTGATCAACTAATGCTGGGGTTTCTCTCAGTTCCTGTGTTGCTTGTTTTCTTTTTTTAGCATTTTTATCTTGGCTTTTAGCAATCGACAAAGTGAGCATTAATAAAGCAGCTAATTGGGTTGTGAAAGCTTTTGTTGATGCAACACCTATTTCAGGACCTGCATTAGTGAATATTTTCCAATCAGCATTTCTTGCCATAGTGCTTGTTGGAACATTGCAGATTGTAACAATGCCAACATACTTTTCAGCACGAGCATACTCTAAGGCGGCCAATGTATCAGCTGTCTCACCGGATTGAGATATTGTTACAAAGAGAGTGTGGTCCTCAACAATTGGATTCCTATATCTGTATTCACTTGCAAAATCTATATAACAAGGCATCTCACATATGTCCTCAAACCACTTTCTGGCGGTTTTTGCTGCATGAAGACTAGTGCCACATGCAACAAACTGAATCCTTTTTACATTTTTGAATGCATCACTCGACCCCAAACCAAAAATATTATCCAGTACATCGTGTTCACCAAGCCTTCCATTTATGGTATTTCCTAGCGCATCTGGTTGCTCATAAATCTCTTTTTCCATGAAGTGTGTATAGTTGCCTTTGCTTGTTGAAGTTGGTGTAGCATCTATTTTTGTCTCTTCTCTATGAATTGGTTCTTTATTGCTGTTAAAAATTTTAATATCATTTTTTGTAATTTCTGCAAAGTCTCCATCTTCCAGAAGATAAAATTTTTCAGTTATATTAGCAATTGCTAGAGGGTCTGATGCAACAAAGTTTTCTTCAATGCCTTTTCCGATCAATAGCGGGCTCTTTTGTTTAGCTGCATATATTTTGCCTTTTTCTTGAGATGATATTGCAGCTATTGAAAAAGCTCCTTTAAGTTCTTTGGTTGCTTTTATCAAGGCCTCAAGAGTTGAAGACGAGTCTGTTTTATTAAAATGTATTAAATGAGCTATAAGCTCGGAGTCAGTCTCAGAAGCAATTTCATAGCCTTTGCTTTTTAGTCTATCTCTTATTTCATCATGATTTTCAATTATTCCATTATGAACAATATAGATTTCATTATGTGAACCGTGAGGGTGAGCATTTTCTTCTGATGGAGCCCCATGAGTCGCCCATCTTGTATGAGCTATGCCAGACTTTGCTCTTGGCTTATTTTTGATCATTAACTCTTCAAGGGATGAAACCTTTCCTAATGATCTAAGTCTAAAAATCTCATTGTCTTGGTTAAGAGCAACGCCTGCTGAGTCATATCCTCTGTACTCCATAGCATGAAGACCTTTAATTAAGATCTTGTCTACACTCCTAGATGAAGTTGCCCCTATGATTCCACACATAATTATTTCTTAGTCTTTGACCAATTCTCTTTGTTTTTTTGTTTGCCTCTTCCAACACCCAAAGCGTTATCAGGTATATCTTTTGTAATGGTTGACCCTGCTCCCACATAAGCATTTTTCCCAATGGTTACAGGAGCAACAAGTGATGAGTTGGTGCCAATAAAAGAATTATCACCAATCTTTGTTTTGTGTTTGTCTTTTCCATCGTAATTACAGGTTATGGTTCCTGCTCCAATGTTAACCTCGTCTCCAACTTCAGCATCTCCAAGGTAGGTAAAATGGTTTGCTTTTGAGTCTCTTCCTAGACTTGTCTTTTTTGTTTCAACAAAATTACCTATTCTTGCTCCATCCAAAATAACGCTTCCCTCTCTAAGTCTTGCATAGGGGCCTATTAAACACTTTGATCCTATTTCTGATTCAACTATATGTGAAAATGGCAGTATTTTTGTATCATCGCCAATCTTTGTGTCGCAAATTATAGTGTTGGCTCCGATTTCAACATTGTTTCCAAGCTCAACATGCCCTTCAAAAATTACATTAACATCTATCACACAATCAGATCCCATTTTAACCTCTCCGCGTACGTCAACCCTGCTTTTATCCAAAAGTGTTGCTCCGTTTTTCAATAAGTCCTCTGATTTCATAATTCTTAAAGTTTTCTCTAGCTCTTCTTGCTCTATGCGATTATTCGCTCCGGCTGTCTCCTCATTCGAAGAGCTTAATGTATTAATTTTAAACCCATTTTTGTGAGCAATGCCAATTAAGTCGGTTAAATAAAATTCTTTGGCTGAGTTATTGTTGTCTATCTCTGGAATAAAATTTTTTAATACGCCACCTTTAGTAACCAAAATTCCTGTGAAAATTTCTTTTATTTTCTTTTGTTCTAAGTCAGCATCCTTCTCTTCTATAATCCCAAGAACATTATTTTCTTTATCCTTTAGCGCTCTGCCATAGCCTGTCGGGTTTTTTAAGTTTGTTGTTAGTATTGATAGATCAGATTCTTGGTTACAGAGTTTTTCAAGAGTTTCTTTTTTAATTAGTGGGACATCTCCATACAATATTAGGATTTTTTCGTTTTTATCTATGTCTTTTAATGTTGTTTTTACGGCATCAGCTGTGCCAATCTGTTCTTTTTGAAGATAAGTATTTGCATTAATACCAATTTTTTTTATTTCTTCTTCGACTCCCTCTTTATCAAAGCCTACAACCACAGAAATTTTATTAGAAATTTTGTTGGCGGTTGTCAAAACATGATTGAGCATTGTTCTTCCGCCAAGCGCTTGTAGAACTTTTGCTTTTTGAGAAAGCATTCTGGTGCCTTTGCCGCCGGCTAATATAATTGTGTGAATATTCAATTTAATAGGTCTTTTAACCTATGCTAAATCTTTTTACGAAGTTTTTGAATAGTTTTGAGTCTTGCTGCTGCCTCTGCTAGTTGAGAAGCAGCTTTAGCAAAATCAACGTTATCTTTGTTATCTGCTAAATCTTTTTCTGCTTGCTCTTTTGCAGCAATAGCTTTTGCTTCGTCCATACTATCAGCTCTTTCAGCAACATCTGATAAAACTGTTACAACATCTGGTTGAACTTCTATGAATCCTCCGCTGCAAAAGAAAGTTTCTTCATTATCTTGATTGCAAACCCTAACTGGGCCAGGCATTAACCCTGTTAAAAGAGGTGAGTGACCTGGGGCAATACCTATCTCACCAAGGGATCCAGTTGCATAAAGCATATCAGCTGTGCCTGAAAATATTTCTTCATTTGATGAAACGATACTGACTTTAAATTCACTCATTACATTGTTTTTGCTTTCTCAACGGCTTCTTCTATAGTTCCCACCATATAAAATGCTTGTTCAGGGAGATCATCATAGTCTCCATTTAGGATTCCATTGAAGCCCTTGATGCTGTCTTCAAGGGAAACGTATTTACCTGGAGAGCCTGTAAAAACTTCCGCGACAAAGAACGGTTGAGATAAAAATCTTTCAACTTTTCTTGCTCTTGCAACAGCTAGCTTGTCATCTTCTGATAATTCATCCATACCAAGAATTGCGATAATATCTTTAAGTTCTTTATATCTTTGAAGAACTCCTTGAATAGCTTGCGTTGTCTTATAATGCTCTTCTCCGACTACAAGCGGATCAAGCTGTCTGCTAGTTGAATCTAATGGGTCAACTGCTGGATAAATACCGAGTTCAGCAATATTTCTTGAAAGAACCACTGTCGCATCTAAGTGTGCAAATGTTGTTGCTGGTGAAGGGTCTGTTAAGTCATCAGCTGGAACATATACAGCCTGTATTGAAGTAATAGAACCTGTTTTTGTTGAGGTAATTCTTTCTTGCAGTGCTCCCATTTCCCCAGCTAGTGTTGGCTGATATCCAACAGCAGATGGCATTCTTCCTAATAGAGCTGATACCTCAACACCAGCAAGTGTATATCTGTAAATATTATCAATAAAAAGGAGTACATCTCTTCCCTCGTCTCTGAATTTCTCAGCAATCGTTAAGCCAGTAAGAGCAACTCTTAGCCTGTTGCCTGGAGGTTCATTCATTTGTCCATAAACAAGCGAAACTTTGTCTAAAACATTTGATTCGGTCATTTCATGATAAAAGTCATTACCTTCTCGAGTTCTTTCACCAACCCCAGCAAAAACTGAGAACCCTGAATGCTCAATCGCAATGTTTCTTATAAGCTCCATCATGTTAACGGTCTTGCCAACTCCAGCTCCACCAAATAATCCAACTTTTCCTCCTTTTGCAAAAGGACACATTAGGTCAATAACTTTGATGCCTGTTTCTAGTAACTCATTTGATCCAGCTTGATCAGTATAGCTTGGCGGGCTTTTATGAATTGGTTGTCTTTCTTTCTCACCAATATCACCTTTTTCATCAATGGGATTTCCTAAAACATCCATAATTCTTCCCAGAGTTTCTTGCCCAACAGGAACAGAAATAGGTGCATTAGTTCTAACAACCTCTAAACCTCTTTTTAGTCCTTCTGTTGAACCCATAGCGATAGTTCTTACAATTCCATCACCTAGTTGTTGTTGAACCTCAAGCACAGTTTCAAGGCCGACAATATTAAGAGCCTCATACACGCTTGGTATGTTCTCTCTATCGAATTCGACATCTATAACCGCTCCGATAATTTGTGTCACAACTCCATTACTCATTTCTTTCTCCTTTAAACAGCAGCTGCGCCGCCTACAATTTCTGATAATTCTTGTGTAATTGCTGCTTGTCTAACATTGTTATAAAGCAACTCTAATTCTTTGATTAAATCTCCTGCATTTTCTGTCGCATTTTTCATTGCGATCATTTTTGCTGCTTGTTCGCAAGCATTGTTTTCCAACACCGCTTGGAAAATAAGTGATTCTATATATCTTGTAAGCAACCCATCTAATAGAACCTTTGCCTCTGGCTCATAAATATAATCCCATTGCATTGACGTTTGTGATTCTTCATTTTCGCCATGCGATAGAGGTATAAGTTGTTGAAGGGTTGGTTGTTGGGTCATGGTATTTACAAACTTATTAGAACAAAGAACGACTCTATCAATGTTGCCTTTTTTCTGCTCATCGAGAACAATTTTTGTAAGTCCTATCAAGTCTTCTGGGTTTGGTTTGTCACCTAACTTTGTTGCTTGCCCCAAAACCTTTCCACCAAGGTTACCAAAAAATGTAACTGCCTTAACGCCAATTAGCGCGAAACTTGTTTCGACATCATTTTTTTGATTTTCTGCAGCCTCAGCAACAATTTTTTTAAATAAGTTAATATTTAGTCCGCCGCACAAGCCTTTGTCAGAACCAACAACAATATAGCAAGTGGACTTATTTTTTCTTTCTTCATAAAAAGGATGGGAATACTCTGAGCTAGAGGAAGCAATATGCTCAATAACCTCTTTAACTTTTTCTGAGTAAGGTCTGCCCCCAAACATTAGATCTTGAGTTTTTTTAATCTTGCTGGCTGCTACCATTTCTAAAGCAGAAGTAATCTTTCTAGTGCTTTTAATGCTAGAAATCTGTTTTCTTACTTCTTTTGTATTTGCCATCTCTTAATATGTTTGTGTTTTCTTAAAGTCTTCAACTAATTCCTTAAACTGGTTTTCAATATCATCATCCCAGTCTCCAGTATCGTTGATTTGCTTTTTTAGATCAGATTTTTCTGATTCAAAATAAGCTAATAAAGCTGATTCGAAGTCGCCCACTTTATCTATATCAACGTCCTTCATATAGCCTTTGTCAGCTGCATATAAGCTCATAGCTTGGTCAGCAACACTCATTGGAGAGTATTGTTTTTGTTTTAGAAGCTCAGTAATTCGTTTACCGTGTTCTAATTGTTCTTTTGTAGCGTCATCTAGATCAGATGCAAACTGTGAGAATGCCGCAAGCTCTCTGTATTGAGCAAGGTCTGTTCTAATACCACCACTAAGCTTTTTAATTATCTTAGTTTGTGCGGCTCCACCAACTCTTGATACAGAAAGCCCTGGATCAATAGCTGGTCTAACGCCTGAATTAAAAAGATCTGTTTCTAAAAATATCTGCCCGTCGGTAATTGAAATTACATTAGTTGGAACAAAAGCAGATACATCTCCGGCTTGTGTTTCAATAATTGGCAAGGCTGTTAGAGATCCTGTTTTACCTTTTACCTTTCCTTCGGTAATTTTTTCTACGTATTCCGCATTCACTCTAGCTGCTCTCTCTAAAAGTCTTGAGTGAAGATAAAAAACATCTCCAGGGAAAGCTTCTCTACCTGGAGGCCTTCTAAGCAATAGTGATATCTCTCTGTAAGCAACTGCTTGCTTTGACAAATCATCGTAAACAATTAATGCATCCTGCCCTGTATCTCTAAAATATTCTCCCATTGCACAACCTGAATATGCTGAGAGGTATTGCATCGCAGCTGGATCGGCGGCTGCCGCTGAAACAACAATTGTGTGCTCCATTGCCCCATACTCTTCAAGTTTTGCTACGACATTAGCTATTGTTGATTGTTTTTGACCAATAGCTACATAAATACATTTAATTCCTGTACCTTTTTGATTAATTATTGCGTCAATTGCTACAGCTGTTTTTCCAGTTTGTCTATCACCAATAATGAGCTCTCTTTGACCTCTTCCTATTGGAACCATTGCATCGATTGATTTAAGTCCAATTTGCACTGGTTGATCAACTGATTGTCTGGCAATAACCCCTGGCGCAACCACTTCAATAGGGGCAGTTTGTTTTGTTTTAAGTTCCCCCTTTCCATCGATTGGATTTCCTAGAGCGTCTACAACTCGTCCGAGCATTTCCTCACCTACAGGAACCTCTAAGATCTTACCTGTACATGTAACTTTTTGACCTTCACTTAGCCCAAGGTAATCGCCAAGGACAACAACACCGACAGAGTCTTGCTCTAAGTTAAGTGCAAGTCCAAAAACACCATTTTCAAACTCTACGAGCTCACCATACATAACATCGCCCATTCCATGTATTCTGATAATTCCATCAGAAACATTGACAATGGTTCCTTCGTTTTTGGTTTCAGCCTTTAGATCAAGCCCTGAAATTTTGTCCTTGAGAACACTTGAAATTTCAGATGGGTTTAGTCCGCTCATATTTTCACCTTATATATTTAATTGATTAATTAATTTTTTGATTCTTCCTTTTATGGATAAGTCCAACACCTCGTCTCCGATCTTTACAACAAATCCTGCTTTTAAATCTGAATCGTTTGTAAAGGATATAGTTGAGCCGTCTCCATGTTTTTCTTGTAATTTATTAAGGATAATCTGCTTTGTTGCATCTGAGACATTGTTAGGAGTTGCAACCTCTATAACTTTGCTTTCATTGTGCTTGAGCATTAAATCCTCATAAATCTCAGCAACAGCTGCAAGTAAGTTTAGTCTGTCATTCTCTCCGAGAATATCTAACAAGTTTTCAGTAAGTTTAACTGGTTGGTTGGAGAATAAACCTTTTAGAGTTGATATAACTACTGATTTTTCTTCTGGGCTTTCAATAAGTTTGTTGATGCTTGAATCTGAACAAGCCTCAGAAAGAACTTTTAAATCGCCAAACATCTCATTTATTTGACCCTCTTCCACCGCTGCAAGAAATGCTGCTTTTGCATAAGGTCTTGCTTGTGGCTTTAGGTCGTACATTTAAATTTCCTTGGCTGCTTTTTTAATAATGTTTTCATGTTTTTTCTCATCGATTTCTTCATCGATTATTTTTGATGCGGTCTCGACCACGATAGAAGAAAGTTGTTGTTTGAGTTCTTCTCGTGTTTTGTTTGCCTCATTTTCAAGCTTTTTGGAGCCTGATTCAATAATCTTTTCAGCCTCAGCTTCAGCTTTTACTTTGGCATCATTTAAGATTTGTGAAGATCTTTTGTTGGCCTTTTCGACAATGTTTGCAGCTTCTTCTTTAGCTTCTTTTAACTCTTTTTCATAGGTTAGTTTAGCTTCCTCGAGGGAGTCGTCAGCCTGCTTTGCAGCTTCAAGACCTGCGGCCATTTTGTTTTCCCTCTCCTCCATAGTAGAAAGAATTGGGGGCCAGATATATTTGTAACAAATGTAAACAAACACTGCAAAAATCAATGCTTGTGAAATTAATGTAGCGTTTATATTCATTTGTGATTAAACAGCAAATAGTAAGTAAAGACCAAACACCATTGATATGATTGGAATAGCTTCAACTAGTGCTAAAACAATAAAAAAGTTTGTCAACAAAAAAAGGTCTTAGCTCTGGCTGTCTTGCTATACCTTCCATAAACTTACTTCCCAGGACTCCAAGGCCAACAGCTGACCCAATAGCTCCCAGACCAAGCATAAGCCCGGCTCCTATATAAATAACAGATTGTTCCATTTTATTCTCCTTTTAAAATATAAATTATAAACTTAATGATCTCCGGTTTCATGCGCCATTGATAAATACAAAATTGTTAAAACCATAAATATAAAGGCTTGGAGACTTACAACCAATATATGAAAAAGCGCCCACAATAGGTGCAGACCCAAGCCTAAAACTCCAAAGACTGCTGATTGGAAAAACATTAATAATGCAATAAGTATAAAAATCATTTCGCCAGCATAAAGATTTCCGAATAACCTAAGCCCAAGAGAGAGGGGTTTAGCCAGTAATTGCATTATCTCCAAAGCAAAATTAAACGGGATGGCAAATTTCCCAAAAGGGTGTAGTGTTAATTCAGCAATAAAGCCTCCAAGGCCTTTTATTTTGATGCTATAAAAAATGGTAAGAATAAAAACCCCTAACGCCATTCCAAGTGTGATGTTTGGATCTGTTGTTGGAACAAACTTAAAATACGCGTCGTTTGGATCATCAACTATTCCAGAAGCATAACTAACCTGTTTTGTTAGCTCAGGTAGAAAATCAACCGGGATTAAATCCATTAGGTTCATAAAGAAAACCCAAATTAATACTGTTAAAGCAAGCGGCCCTATAAGTTTGTTGTCTGTGCTGCCAAAAATTGATTTTATGTTTTCATTAACAAACTCAACACACATCTCTACAAAGTTTTGCATTCTGGTGGGTTTTTGGTCTGCTGGGTTGAGTTTAATTAATTTGAAGAGGGCTACAAAAGCAATGCCCAATAAAATAGAAATAGTTATGGAGTCAACATGAAAAGCCATGAACCCCATTTCGTCGTAATAATTGTGATCACACGTCCAACCAACGGATTCTGTCTTACCGCATGTTAGGTTTGTTAGATGGTGATCTATGTAGCTTTTACTAGTGAGTTCTTTTGCCATTTCTTGAAATCTTAGCGCGAATTATAGAAAGATAATTGTTATGAAACAAGGATAATTCTAAAGTTTAAGAAGTTTTTGAATTATGGTCTCCAACTCATCTGGTGAATGATAAAAAATTGATACTTTACCGGTCTTGGTTGTTTTTGTGTCTATTTCTGTTTTGTGTCCAAAGTTTTCGCTAATTTCATCTTCTATATTTAGTGTGTCTCTATCTTTTTCTTTTGTTTTTGTTGTTTTTTTAACTGGCTTTAGTAATGCCTCAGCTTGTCTCACAGTGAGTCTTTTTTGCGAAATTACTTCTGCTAGTTGTTCTGATTTTGTGGTCTCCAAGCCTGAGAGAATCTTTGCGTGCCCTTTTTCTAAAGATCCTTGAGAAATCATATCTAATATTTTTGGCGATAAAGAAAGTATTCTCATAGAGTTTGCTATTGTGCTTCTTGCCTTACCGGTTGCTTTAGCAATTTCGTCTTGTGTTAATTCAAACTCTCTTTTCAGTCGGTCATATCCCTTGGCTTCTTCAACTGGGTTTAAGTCTTCTCTCTGCAGGTTTTCAATAAGCGCGGCTTCAAGGGCTTCTTGATCTTCTTTTTGGTTAACAAGAGAAGGAATTGTTTTTAAACCTGCGATTTTTGAAGCTCTGACTCTTCTCTCTCCAGCTATGACCTCAAATTTATCAAGCCCAGCCTCTCGAACCAAGATTGGAGATAAAACTCCGTGTTTTTTGATTGAGTCAGCAAGTTCTTGAATTTTCACATCATCAAACTCTTGTCGCGGTTGATACCTTCCAGCTGTTATTTTTTCTAGGTCGATTTCTTTTGTTGTTGTAGTAGGTTTTTGATCGCCTAAGAGGGCATCAAGTCCGCGGTTTAAAGATTTGTTATCACTCATTTTCAACTCTTCTAATTAGCTCACCGGCTAGAGCTAGGTAAGCCATTGCGCCAAAAGAATCTGCTTTGTGTTGTAGCGCAGAAATTCCGAAGCTTGGAGCTTCAGCAAGTTTAACATTTCTTGGTATTAGTGTATTAAATAAAACTTTCTCAAAGTGTGTCTCAAGCTCTCGCGAAACCTCTTTTGCTAAATTGTTTCTCATATCCACCATTGTTCTAATAATACCAATCACCCTGTTGTTGGTGTTGGTTTTGGATGATAGTGCGTTTATGGTATTAATTAGGTCCGTTAGCCCCTCAAGTGAATAATACTCACACTGCAGCGGTATTAGTGTTCCTGCTGATGAAAGCAAGGCTTCTGTCGTTAGTTGGTTTAAGGTTGGCGGGGTATCAATTATTGTATAGTCATATGTGTTTTGGACATCGTTAAGTCGTGACGCGAGAAAGCCTTGTTTGTGGTTATCTCTTATATCAACATCAAGCGCAATTAGCTCCTGCCCCCCGGGAACAATTGAATAACCGTCTCTACTTTCTTTAATTACATCTTTGATGTTTTTCCCTTCGAAATAGGTTGCATAAAGTGTATCTGCCTCGTTTTTTGTAACCCCTGCTGCGGATGTGGCGTTTCCTTGTGGGTCCATGTCGATTAAGAGGGTTTTTCTGCCAGTTGCCGCTAAACTTGCAGCTAGGTTTACAGCTGTTGTTGTTTTTCCTACGCCCCCTTTTTGGTTTGCAATGGCAAGGGTTTTATTCATTTTGTATTTTTAGTATATGTTTTTCTTTTTCGTTTTCTATTTTTATTATTTCATAGTTTTCTTTTGATATGTTGGCTTCTGCGATCTCTTTGTTGATGGTTTTAAGCTTTCCTTTTAATAGCATTAGGGTAAAAGGCTTTTCTAAAAAACTATTAGCTATATCTATTGTTTTTTTTGTGGAGGCAAACGCCTTGGTGACAACACAATCTACTTTTTTATTTATTTTTGTGTTTTTGTTGGCGCTTCCGATGGTTGTTGCATTTTCTATTTCGAGCAGCTTAATTGTTTTTTTTAAATGATAGTTTTTTTTGTTGTTTTTTTCAGATAAATATACGTTTTTATTTTCGTTAAAAATTGCAAGAGGTATGCCCGGGAGCCCGCTCCCTGTTCCAATATCTAAAATGTTTTTATGTTGTTTTAGGTATTTTGTAAGAGCTGTCGCTTCTTCGATTGCCTCATCTATTATTTTCTCTGTGTTTTTTCTTGATATCAGATTGTGCTTCCTGTTGAACTTAATTGTTTCTTCTTTAAAGAGCTCTATTTTGTCGCTATGTGACATCTCTATTTCTGTTTTTAGCAATTGCCACAGTAATTAAGCTTATTGCAGCTGGTGTTATTCCCTCTATTCTGGAAGCGTCGCCGATTGTTTTTGGCCTGCTTGCAGAGAGTTTTTCTTTCACTTCGGCTGACAACCCCTCTATCTCTTCGAAATTTGTTGTCTCGGGTATGAGTTTTTTTAGGTTTTTTTCGTTCCTTTTAATTTCTCGTAGTTGTTTTTTTATATAGCCTTCGTACTTACACTCGTTCGCAAGTCGCTCAAGGTTTTCTTGATCTTTGGTTTCTATAAGTTTGGCAACTTTTTTCAAGTCTGGGTTTGGTTTTTTTAAAAAGTCTTTTAGTTGTTGTTTTTTGTTTTCTGTTTGTATTGTTTTTACCTCGTTAAGCTTTTTGAAGTTTTCATATGCTTCTTCTTGCTCTGAATATCTATTATATTGCTCACTTTCGACGAACCCTTTTTTGTAAAATTTCTCTAAAAGTCTCTGTTCGGCGTTATCCTGTGAAAACATTAGTCTGTGTTCCGCTCTACTAGTAAACATCCTGTATGGTTCTGTCACGCCAAGATTTGTAAGGTCGTCTATTAGTACGCCTATATAACCATCATGTCTTTCCAATATAAGGCTTTCCTCGTTGCATATTTTTAGACTTGCATTCACCCCGGCCATTAGGCCTTGCGCAGCTGCTTCCTCGTATCCTGTGGTTCCGTTTATTTGGCCTGCTAAGTACAGATTCTCAACATCTATAAGCTCGAGCGTTTTGTTAAGGGCTCTCGGGTCTACGAAATCATACTCTACGGCATAGCCGTATTCCGTTATTTCAGCGCTCTCCATACCTTTTATTGTTTGTATAAATCTTTTTTGGTTTTCTTCGGGGAGGCTTGTTGATATTCCGTTTGGGTAAACAAGATCTACATCAACCCCCTCTGGCTCAATGAAGATTTGATGGCTTTCTTTTAGTGGAAATTTATGGATTTTATCCTCTATTGACGGACAATATCTTGGTCCTATACCGACTATGTTTCCGGAATACATAGCAGATTTTTTGATATTGTCTGAGATTTCTTTATGCGTCTCGATGTTGGTTCTTGTTATATAGCAGCTTATCTGCTTTATATGTTTTCTGTTTTTGCCTTTTTTTGACATCCAGGGTGTTGGTTCCTCGCCCGGCTGCTCATCCATACTTTCCAAATCAAGCGATGTTAGCTTTATTCTTGCTGGGGTTCCTGTTTTTAGTCTCCCCATAGGTAGTTTTAAAGAATAAAGTTTGTTGGCCAGCTTTACTGAAGCTTTGTCACCAACTCTACCACCTTCGGTTTTTTTGTCGCCTTTATACATTATTCCTTTTAAGAAAGTTCCTGTGGTTAAAATTATCGCGTTACCATCTATTCTTTTTCCGCTATTTAGTAGGACAGCTTCTGCTTTACCGTTGTTTATTTCAATATCCTCAACCTCTGCTTCTATGACTTCAATATCAGTCCCTTTTATTATTTTTTGAACAGCCTCTTTATATTTGTCCCTGTCGCACTGAACTCTGAGTGATCGAACGGTTTGCCCTTTTCTTGTGTTCAGAGTCCTGTACTGGATTCCGGATGCGTCGGTTGCTTCTGCCATAATGCCGCCAGCCGCATCAATTTCTTTGACAAGATGTGTTTTTCCTAAACCTCCAATTGCGGGATTACAAGACATCTGACCTATGGAGCTTTTTGATATACTAACCAGGCAAGTTTTAAGTTTTTTTCTATGCGCAGCATGGGCTGCTTCACATCCTGCATGCCCTCCACCAATAACAATTACATCATATTTATTATTCATAATAATATTAATTATATATATTTATTGTTGTTATTATTAGGCATACAAAAAACTGTTGATAAGCCATCAAAAGCTATTTAAATAAGGGCTTTTTGCCTTTTAATAAGCATGTGTAGAAACCCTTAATTTAGAAGAAACAAAGCGGTTGAAATCTTGTGTATAAAAAACAGCGCTAAAAACAACTAACAATTTATCAACAAACAATTAACTACTTTCCAATACAAAAACTAGAAAAAATTTCACCCAAAAGCTCATCGCTTGTTTTTATACCTACGACTTCAGCTAACAAATCTCTGCAAGCTTTTAAGTTTTCAGCAACAACATCAAGCGATTCGTTTGCTTTAATCGAAGATGATACAAGGTCTAATCTAGAGGAAACTTCAGAAAAAATATTTACATGTCTTTCCCTGACCAAATAAGTAAGATCTTTTTCACCTTTATCAACCGACAACTTCTTATCTAAAGTTTTACGCAGGACGCCCAAGCCATCCATTTCTTTCGCTGATACAAACAAATCAAACCCCAGCGGCCTTTTATCTGACACATCTATCTTGTTATAAACCAAAAGGTGTTCTTGCTCATCAAGCAGCTCCTTAAAAAAAGAAACAGAGCCTCTAGTTTCTTCATCAAAAACAAGGATTACCAAATCAGATTTTTTTATTTCACCAAAACTAATGCTGATACCAGCACCCTCTATAAGGTCATCGGTGTCTCTGACACCAGCACTATCGCCCAGGGTTAACACTATATTTTGGAGAACAAGCTCTGAATCTATAAAATCTCTTGTTGTACCAGCTATCGAAGACACGATTGACCTGTCCCTACTCAACAAAGCGTTAAACAAAGAGGATTTACCAGAATTAGGCGGCCCAGCAATCAAAACTCGCGGCTTGTTAAGACTGTCTTTCGTTGAAGAGCAGGCGCCCGCAAAGCTTGAAAACTCAGCTGAAAGGCGAGACACATCACACTCAAGCTCTTTTAGATTTTGAACAAAGACCTCGTCTTCGTCGGTAAAATCAATTTCACCTTCAACCAAGACTCGAAGAGCATCTAACCGCCCAGAAAAATCAAAAACCTTGCTCTCAAAGTCTCCACGAAGAACCAAGGAAACTTTCGATGCCTCTTCTTTTGAAGAAGCTGAAATTAGATCACTAACAGCTTCGGCCTGACTTAAGGAAATTTTATTGTTTAAGAAAGCCCTCTTCGAAAACTCACCTGGCTCAGCCTCCTCAAAACCAACTCCATCAAAAGCTTCTACAACCTTACTCATTACCGCAAGACCTCCGTGAGCATAAACCTCAAAACCATCCTCGCCAGTAAAACTTTTAGGCCCTTTAAAAAAAACAACCGCCACTGAGTCAACAAAATTTCCCTTGCTTAGCATTTCAGTCTTATAAAAATAGCGCGGCTCAACAAGTTGTGAGCTAAAAAGCTCAGGAAGAGCGTCAAGACAGCCTTTTCCCGAAACCCTGAAAACACAAATTGCAGATTGCGCCGGTGGCGTGGCAAGCGCGTAAATTACAGACATCTATTTATCTTCTAAGGCGCCAAGCTCTCTGTAAAGCATTGTCTGTTGAATAAGCTGAACGCCAGAGTTGGCAACCGAGTACAAAACAAGCCCAGAAGGGAAAAACACAAACAACACAGATATACCAATTGGCATAAACTTCATAACAGCGACCTGTGTTGGGTCAGCGTTTGGCGGAGTTGGATTAAGGCGAGTTGTTAAGTACATAAGAGCCGCCATTAGCACAGGAAGAACAAAAAACGGGTCAGGCGCTGAAAGATCCTGAAGCCACAAACCAAAAGGCGCATGTCTTAACTCAAGACTTTCCCTTAAAACAAAAAATAAAGCTATAAAGAATGGAAAAGATGCCAACATAGGCAAACAGCCGCCCATAGGATTAACACCCTCTTTCCTATATAAAGTCATCATTTCCATACTTAATTTCTGACGATCGTTTTTATAACGCTCCTGTATCCTCTGCATTTCTGGCTGAACGCGCCTCATATTAGCCATAGACCTAAACCCTTTTCCAGTTAGCGGCCAAAAAACAACCTTAATAAGAATAGTTAATGCAATTATTGAGAGCCCCCAATTATTAACAAAACCATTAATAACAGTAAGAAGAGCGGCTAAAGGCTGGGCCAAAAACCAAAACCACCCCATATCTATTGTGAGCTCTAAATCTTCAGCAACAGCAAGGAGGTCTTTCCTGATTTTAGGACCTATATAAAGCCTATGCTCAAAAGAGTTGTTGTTTGATGACTCAACAATATAACCAAAACTATATATATCAGAACCATCAGACGGCTCGCGAGCAAAATATCTATAAAGGTTTTCCCGGGAACCAATTAGAGCAGCTAAAAAATATTTCTGAACTGAAGCAACCCAACCGCCGCGCTCATCGAAACTTATGTTGTCGATGTTTCTGAAACGGTAAGACACATATGGATCATCTTTGGTGTTAAAAGCAACACCAACATAAGAACTGCGAGAGATAAACATATCATCTAGGTCAAAACCCCTGCCCGTGGTTCTCAACATTTGGGCATAAGGCTTCAAAATAACCGAAGAATCAAGAGAGTCTTTAATGTAAATTTCATAACCTTCAGACAAGGTTATTGTTTTTGATAAACCGTCAGACTTTAGAACAATCTTTTCTTTGCTTGACTCCGCAACAGAGAAGTTTGGTTTGTTTGAAAGGCCAGCGCTCTCAAGATCTGCAAAACCTGAGGACATGTAAAATCTCATTTGCTCACCATCACTATCAAGACCCGAGCCAAGAACTCTAACACCGCCATCAGACCCAGGTACAACCGGATAGCTTTTTAGTCGAGAGCTCAATATGTTTCCATTCACTGTATCAACAACTATCTCTAGGAGAGGGTTTTCTAGTATATGAATTTGTGACTCATTAAAACCAGCTAAATAGTTAGTACTTACTTCTTCTTGGTCTACAGTATTTGCAATGTTTTGCTCGCTTGTGTATGAGTAAAACAACAGGTACCCAAACAAAGCAACAAAGAATAAATATAAAAACCTTAAGTTAAAATTTTTCATTTATAAAACTGCCTTTTTTATTACTGCGCTAATTTCATTATAAGCTTCTTTATAATTAAGAGCTAAAAAATCCTCCCTTACGATTAACTTAATCCCAAAAGACGTAGACTCAAAACCCGCATCAAAAATAATAGACCTGATCCTTCTCTTAATCTTGTTCCTATCAACAGCCTTAGGAAAAATCTTTTTAGGCGTAGAAATAAAAACACCAGACTTTCCGGTTAAAGACGCAGCTACAAAATTGGTTGAGTAGATCTTTTTTAATTGTTTTAAAGACAAGTTATGCAGACAAAACTTTTCTACCCTTTCTTCTTCTTCTTGAAAGAACTGCACGCCCAGCCTTGGTTGCCATGCGAGCTCGAAAGCCATGAGTTCTTTTTCTCTTAAGGTTGCTTGGTTGAAAAGTTCTTTTCATGGTTGGTAGTAAAAATTAGAGATGCATTATACATAAAATAAACAAAATTATGTCAAAAAAAGAAGATAAAGTTATTGACAAGTTATCCACAGGAAATACTATTAGTTATTCTGTAGATATCTTGTTAATTTTTGCTAGACTACAGCCAAGAGGATAGAAATTGAAGACCTGGAACCAAATATCAAAAAAACTTGAAAAAAAGCTCAGCCAAGATGAGTTTAATACCTGGATAAGGCCTCTTCAAGGAGAGTTTAAAGAAAACTCATTAGAAATTTCCGCCCCAAATGACTTTGTACTAAATTATGTTTCAAATAATCTAAAAAGCCACATTTATGAAGTCGTAGCCTCAAAGGATACAAAAATAATATTTAAAGACAAGAATAACTCAACATTTGTTGATAAATATGTTGAAAAGCCCTCCAGTAGAAGAAAAAACAACCCAGGCCTAGTTGAGTCTTTTGTCTTTGATACTTTTGTGGAGGGAAAATCAAACCATCTAGCTTTAGCAGCTTCAAAACAGGTTGCTCAAAACCCGACAGGTGACTACAATCCCTTATTTATATATGGAGGTGTTGGTTTGGGAAAAACTCACCTAATGCACGCAGTAGGGAATGAGATTCTCAACCAAGATCCATCAAAAAGAGTGATATATGTTCATTCAGAGAAATTTGTTGCTGATATGGTCAAAGCCCTTCAACTAAACGCAATTAACGAGTTCAAAAACTTCTACAGGACGGCTGATGCTCTTTTAATTGACGATATTCAGTTTTTTGCAGGAAAAGAGCAATCACAAGAAGAGTTTTTCCACACCTTTAATGCGCTACTAGATAGAAATAATCAAATGGTGCTCACTTGTGACAAGTATCCAAAAGAAATCGATGGCCTAGAAGAAAGATTAAAATCAAGACTAGGTTGGGGGCTTCCGGTTGTGATAGACCCACCAGAGCTTGAAACTAGAGCAGCAGTATTGCTCGCCAAAGCTTCCTCAATGGGTTGTCACTTACCTAATGAGTGCGCTATATATATAGCTCAGAGAATTAGATCAAACATAAGAGAGCTTGAAGGAGCTTTAAAACGAGTTGTCGCTAACGCTAAGTTTACAAACCAAGAAATAGACATTCCTTTAGTTAAGGATGCTCTTAAAGACTTATTCGTTATATCTGCAAAGATGGTTAGCATTGATAATATTCAAAAAACTGTTGCAGAATATTACAACATCAAGCTTTCAGATCTACTTTCAAAAAGAAGAAGTCGCTCTATTACCAGACCAAGACAACTAGCAATGTCGCTGACAAAAAGGCTAACAAATCACAGTCTACCAGAAATTGGCGAAGCCTTTAACGGAAGAGACCACACAACCGTAATACATGCATGCAATAAAATTAAGGAACTTAGGGTGGAAAACAGCTCCCTAGAAGAGGATTACAAAAACTTAATAAGGTCCCTTACAAACTGATGAAATTTACAGTTAGCAAAACAGAGATTGTTAAAGCTTTGTCTTCAACTCTTGGAGTTGTTGAAAAAAGGCAGGCACTTCCAATTCTCTCTAATGTCCTTTTAAAAGTTGAAGATAACAATATTTCTATTACTGCCACCGATCTTGAGTCAGAAGTACAAACAACATGTACTCCAACTAGTGTTGAAAGCACCGGCTCAACAACAGCACCTGCGAAAAAACTTAATGAACTCTGCAGGCTTCTACCTGACGGATCAGAGATTTCTATTTTCTTGAACGGCGACAAGCTGTCTGTAGAATCTGGCTCAGGAAAGTACTCCATTTCAACTCTTCCTAGTGAGGATTTTCCTGTCTTTGATGTGGTAAGTGAAAATACAGAATTTACTATTTTGGGATCTGTGCTAAGAAATCTTATAACCAAAACGTCTTTTGCAATGGGTAATCAAGATTGGAGACATTATCTTAATGGAATGTATTTAAATATTGAAGACAAAAACATTACAGCGGTTACAACCGATGCTCACAGGCTTGCTATATCAACAAACTCAACAACGAAAAGTGTCTCAGGCGAGATATCAGGAATAATACCAAGAAAATCAATTAACGAAATAGGGAAGTTGTTATCTGACTCATCTGAAGAAGTAACCCTTTCTCTTGGATCAAACACCATTATGCTGAAAACAGATTCAACATCTTTTGTAAGTAAGTTAATTGAAGGCAAA
Organism: uncultured SAR86 cluster bacterium; assembly: GCA_902518715.1. GTDB lineage: Bacteria > Pseudomonadota > Gammaproteobacteria > Magnimaribacterales > D2472 > CACNXK01. The sequence continues at coordinate 8,071 of CABYHU010000008.1, read as the reverse complement.
TTTCCAAACTATGAACAAGTCCTTCCATCTGGCGAGAGCTCAGTTTTATCAGCAAACACCAAACAACTTTCTGAAATATTAAGTAGAGTAAGCGTCCTTTCAAGTGATAAATTTAAAGGCATTAAATTAAACATTAAATCAAATGAAGTTTTAGTTTCAGCAAATAATCCAGAACAGGAAGAGGGCGAAGAAAGTTTTAAATCGAATTATGATGGAGAAGATATGGAGATCGCTTTCAATGTGAACTATATCCAAGAGGTTTTATCTAATATTGATTCAAATGATTGCAATATAAATCTATACGGCTCTGACAAAAGCTGTCTTATAAGCCCATCTGACGACCCAGACTTAAAATATGTAGTGATGCCGCTTTTAATCTAAAAAGTGTCAATAAAAAAAATATCAATTTCAAATTTTCGTTGTTTTGATAGTGTTGATCTCGAATTTTCAGAATTAAATAACTTTATACATGGAGCGAATGGCTCTGGAAAAACATCTGTGTTGGAGGCTTTATATTTTTGCTCAACCGGGAGATCGTTTAAAAGCTCAAACAAAAACCTCTGCATACAAAACGATAAAGAAGCTTTCAAAATACAAATAGACACATTTGACAACAATAAGATCTGTATTTTAAAGGAAGCAAAAAAATCTATATCACTTGAGATTAATGAAAGTAAAGCAACCTCAATTGAGCTTTTTAGAGCAATTCCTTCTACGCTTCTTGATAATAAAACATTCTCCATGTTTGCAGATACACCAAAATACAGAAGAAAAATACTCGATAGATGCTTAATGGCATCCGATAAAAACTATAGCAAAGACTTTTTCTCTTTCCACAGATCTTTAAAGCAAAGGAATGCAGCATTAAAATTTAAAAGGCTGACGAACATTGATATGTGGTCCGAGATATTTATAAATTCAGGGACCTTGATATCAGAAAAAAGAAATAACTTTTTTGAAGAAACTAAACAAACATTTTTTAGGTTTGCCAAAAACCTAAAAGACAAGAGGGTCCTTGAAATAATAAACTCCTTAGAAATTCTTTTCCACAAAGGGTGGGCTAGCGAGCATTCATTAAAAGAGGTGTTAGAGCTTAATAGAGATTCTGATCAAAGAAAAACATCTACAACATCAGGCCCCCACAGAGCAGACATTAAATTTTTAATAAAAGACTCCGATATTAAATATATATTATCTAGAGGAGAACAGAAATTTATGTCAATTTTGTGGTGCCTTTCTATGCACAAAACCCTGTCAGATGTTTACGGGGTTAAACCTTTTTTAATCATTGATGACATACATTCCGAACTAGATGAAGATTTTTACAATGAATTAATAAATTTTCTTCCAAAAACAGGAAATCAATTGTTTTTTTCAGACATTAACAACCCATTTAATAGTAAAATAAAGGATCAATTAAAGGAGCTTAAAAAGTTCCACGTGGAACAATTTACTAATGCCAAAAAAACAAAATAAAAAAGGATCTTACGACTCATCAAACATACAAGTTCTTAAAGGTCTTGAAGCTGTTAAAAAAAGACCAGGAATGTACATAGGTGACACAGATGACGGCTCAGGGCTTCATCATATGGTTTTTGAGGTTGTTGATAATTGTATTGATGAAGCAATGGCAGGACATTGTTCAGAAATAGTTGTTTCAATTAATAAAAATGGGTCAATAACTGTTAAAGATAATGGTAGAGGAATTCCTGTAGATACACACAAAAAAGAAAAAGTACCTGCAGCAGAACTTATTATGACAACCCTTCACTCTGGTGGAAAGTTTGATGATAACAGCTATAAAGTTTCGGGTGGCTTACATGGTGTGGGTGTGTCTGTTGTAAATGCTCTTTCTGAGGAATTAACACTTAAAATTTGCAGAGATGGTGGGCAATATGAACAAAAATATGCAAACGGTAAAGCTCAAACCAAACTCAAAAAAGTTAAAACCTCAAAAGAAACAGGGACAGAGATCACATTTAAGCCATCTAAGGAAATATTTTCGTTCGTTAACTTTGATATAGATAAAATAAATAAAAGAGTTCAGGAGTTATCTTTTCTTAATGCAGGTGTGAATATTCTTGTTGAAGATAAGAAAACAGGTAAATCTAAAAAGTTCTCAAACAGTGGGGGCCTATCAAGCTATGTTAAGTTTTTAAAAGGAAGAAAACAAAACATATCCGAAATATTTCACTGTGAAGGAGAGCAAGATGGGCTTAGTGTTGAAATAGCGCTTCAGTGGAATGATGCATACTCAGAAAACGTTCTTTGTTACACAAACAACATACCTCAAAAAGACGGCGGAACACATCTTTCAGGGTTTCGATCAAGCTTAACAAGAGTGATGAAAACATTTATCAGAAAGGAAGAATTAAACAAGAAATCGCCTGTTGAGTTACTCGGTGAAGATGTTAGAGAGGGTTTAACAGCAATAGTTTCAGTGAAAATACCTGATCCTAAATTCTCATCACAAACAAAAGAAAAACTCGTTTCCTCAGAGGTTGAGAGTGTTGTTAGCAATGTTTTTAATAAGAATTTTAATGAATACCTTTTAGAAAATCCTAAGGAAGCAATGTCAATTTTAACAAAAATATCTGAAGCAGCTTTAGCTAGGGAGGCAGCAAGAAAAGCTAGAGAAATGACTAGAAGGAAAGGGGTTTTAGAGGTTGCAGGTTTACCAGGAAAATTAGCAGATTGCCAAGAAAAAGACCCTGCGCTGTCAGAGATATATATCGTTGAGGGTGATTCTGCAGGCGGATCAGCCAAACAAGGAAGAAATAGACAAAATCAAGCAATACTTCCTCTAAAAGGAAAAATTTTGAATGTTGAAAAAGCTAGATTAGATAAAGTTTTATCTTCCCAAGAAATAGGAACGCTTGTAACAGCTTTAGGTTGTGGAATTGGAACAGATGAGTTCGACGCTGATAAATTAAGATACCACAGAATAATTATAATGACTGATGCTGATGTTGACGGCTCCCACATAAGAACCTTGCTTTTAACATTCTTCTTCAGGCAAATGTTTGAAATACTAAATAGAGGACATGTTTATATTGCATTACCGCCCTTATACAAAGTTTCAAAAGGAAAAAATATTAAATATGCAGCTTCAGAAAAGGAAAAGGACGTTGCTTTAAAAGAATTATCTAAAACAGGTAATAGGGGAATTGAAATACAAAGATATAAAGGTTTGGGTGAAATGAATCCGGACCAACTCTGGACTACAACAATGGATCCTCAAAATAGAAGAATGATGAGGGTTCGAATTGACGACGCCAATGAGGCTAATAACTCTTTCGAGGTTCTAATGGGTGACCAAGTTGAGCCCAGAAGAGAGTTTATTGATGAAAACGCCCTTTCTGTTGCTAATTTAGATATTTAGTTTTTTGTACCCATAAAACTATTCTGTACTCATAGAAGCTTTTTTATTCATCCAATCTACCAAGTTTTTTGTCATTTCAGATGAATCTTTTCCTTGAATAGGAGTTCCAATAATCACCTTAACAGTCCCAGGAAATTTTATGAACTTTTTATTTTTCCAATAAAGACCTGAATCGTGATAAATTGGAATTAAATCAACATTATTCTTTATTGCTAAATCAGCAGCGCTCCTTGCAAATTTACCAACCTGCTTTCCCGGAATCTTTCTAGTTCCCTCAGGAAATAAAAGAATAGAAAACCCATTACATAGCTTTTGGGACCCACTTACTATTACCCTCTTTGCTGATTGAATCTTCTTTGATCTATTAATCTTAATTGGATTAAGAAGATAAAGCGACCAACCAAAAAAAGGTACATAAAGTAGTTCTTTCTTTATAATTGTGGTTAAAGGGTTCGCAAGGGTTTGTAAATAAAATGATTCCCAAAGACCTTGGTGGTTCGAGGCTATAACAACAGGTTTTTTACCTAAAATATCACCTCTAACTTCCCAATCTATTCGACAGAGAAATTTTAAAACTATCAATAGCAACGATATATACCGACTCGTTAAACCATATCTTTTTTTTAGTCCAATAAATGGGGAGATAACAACAAAAAACGCTGTAAACACAATTACCGAGATGTAGAAGTAAAGACTAAATAATAAGCTTCTAAGAAATAATATTAAAACCAAAACTACTTTACTAACAGATTTTTTAAAAGATCATCTAAATTTTCAACTTTTACCCTCTTTTGCTCCATTGAATCTCTATCTCTGACAGTAACTGTTCTATCATCAAGGGTGTCAAAATCAATCGTTATGCAGATTGGAGTGCCAATTTCGTCGTGTTTACGATAACTTTTACCAATATTTCCTGTATTTTCCAAAACAACCCTACCTAGGCCCAGTTTTTGCAAGTTATTCTTAATTTGTTGTGAAAAATCGACAATTGTCGAATCGTTCTTTTTTATTGGTATAACAGCAGCTTTGATTGGTGAGAGGTGAGGTTTTAAAGCTAATACAACTCTATTTTTCCCATTTTCAAGGGTTTCCTCCTTATACGACTCATTCAATATGGCCAGCACACCCCTATCTACCCCTGCTGATGGTTCAATTACATATGGTACTTCCCATTCCTTTGAATCAATATTTTGAATAGCTAGCCTTGCGTTTGAATCCTTATTTTTTAGGACATCAGCTTCTATATCAAGATCTTTTTGATTTTTTGAATGTGAACCAAGGTCAAAATCAGTTCTATTTGCAATTCCTTCTAACTCCTCCACACCATGAGGGAATTCATACATTAGATCTATAGTTGCTTTAGAGTAGTGTGATAGTTCTTCTTGTGGAACATCCAAAATTTCAATTTTCTCTTTATTAACTCCCTGCTGGACCCACCAATTTATTCTTTCTTCAATCCAATATTTGTGCCAATCTTCATCTTCACCTTTCTTAACAAAGAACTCTAATTCCATCTGTTCAAACTCTCTAACTCTAAATATAAAGTTTCTCGGAGTAATTTCATTTCTAAAGGCCTTACCAATTTGGGCAATGCCAAAAGGTATAGATTTTGATGTTGAGTCAACTACATTCTTGAAGTTAGTAAATATTTGTTGGGCTGTTTCAGGTCTTAAATATGCATAAGATTCATCGTCAGCAACAGGGCCAATGTTTGTTTTAAACATTAGATTAAACGGTCTAGGTTCAGTAAGGTTTGTTGACCCACAATGTAAGCACTTACTATCTTTTAAATGATCTGCTCTCATGCGATTATTACAGTCCCTACAATCAACCAGTGGATCTGTAAAGGTATCCTCGTGACCCGAATATTTAAGAACTTTTCTATTAGTAAGTATAGAGGCATCAAGACCTTCAACATCATCTCTCGAGTAGACCATTGCCGCCCACCAGGACTTCTTTAAGTTTTCCTTTAACTCAACACCTAAAGGCCCATAATCGTAGACACCCTGAAGACCGCCATAAATTTCATTTGTTTGAAAAATAAACCCTCTCCTTTTACATAAAGATACTAATTGTTCCATTGATTGAGCTGGCATTTTTTTCTAGACGTATATCCTCTCATGAAGATATTAATATATTATTAACAATATCGTAAGCAATATCTGATAATGAGATTATTTTTTTATTTACTTTCTCCATTTAGTCTAAGGCTCGGATATGTTTTTTGTGACTTCATCACTTTAGTAGCTTTAGCTTTAAATACGGAAATTGTAAAAATTTCAAAAATTAATATAAATATTGCCTATTCTTCAAAAAATAAAGAATACAGAGAGTTTTTACTTAAAAGATCGGTTAAGCAAAGCATAAGATCCTATTATGAGACAGTATTTTGCTTGTCAAGAAGCCAAAAGATATTGAATAAAAGTATTTTCAAAGTCGAAAACCGTTTTCTTTATTCACAAACCAACAGAGACTTTGGACTAATTCTTCTTTCTGCCCACAACAGAAGCGTTGATTTGTTGTTAAACCAATTAACAAACCAGGAAGATGTTACAGCCATTTTCAAACCGATAAAAATAAAAGCACTGAACGAATTTGTCAGAAAAAATAGACAAAAAAGTGGCTCAAACGTATTTGAAACAAATTTCACCGGCGTTAAAGAGCTATTTTCGGCACTAAAAAGGGGTGAAGCTGTAGCGATGGCTGCAGATCAGGTTCCAGCTAAAAATATGGGTGTTTATGAAAACTTTTTTGGAAGAAAAGTTTATACAACAAATCTAATTCCATCTCTGCATTCTAAAACAAAAGCACCAATTGTTTCTGTGGCTATTCATTCTGACAGTCTTACTAGCCAACTTTATATAAGATATGGATCTAAGAGCACCTACAAAGAAAAATCACAATATAGTGCAAAAACAATGAATAGAGAGATTGAAAATATTATCAACATTAATCCCGAAGATTACAATTGGGAGTACAAAAGATTCAAAAAACAGGAAGTTGAAGATAAGACTATTTATAAATAGTTATCTTCTCCAAAAAGCTGGCATCAACACAACAAGAAATGTAAAAATCTCAAGTCTGCCCAATATCATCGCAAAAGAAAGCAGCAGTTTTGTGGTTGAAGGAATATTTGCATAATTAGATGAGATTTCACCCAGTCCCGGACCAAGGTTATTCAGGCATGCACCCACGGCAGAAAAAGCACTTATAAAATCTAGGCCAGTTGCAAGAACAAGTAAAAGTAAAACCATAAAAGATATAATGTATATAGAAAAGAATCCCCATACAGCCTCAGATACATTGCTGTCCACAACTTTCTTACCTAACTTAATAGTATTAATGGAATCAGGATGTATTATCTTAAAGATTTGCTTGTAAGCATGCTTCAACATAATCAAAATTCGCCAAGATTTAATACCACCTCCAACAGAACCAGAGCAGGCACCAATAAACGCACCAACTAACAACATGAAACTAATATAAGCTGGCCAACTAGAATATTCGTCAGTTAAAAAGCCAGTTGTCGTTAGGATTGATACCGTTTGGAAAAGACCGCTTCTAATTGGGTCATCAATATCATTGGCAAATAATGATAGACATACCAGACCGAGGACAACTATTAATAGCGAGACAAAAAATCTTAATTCAGGATCATAAAAGTATTTAAGAACTTGTTTTCTATATATTGCACTGTAATGAACTGCAAAACTCATAGCAGAGAGCAACATAAAAGTTATACAAACAATTTCAATATAAAGGCTGTTGAAGAATCCTATACTCAAATCATGTGTTGAGAACCCCCCAATAGAAACTGTACTAAAAGCATGACTAACAGCATCAAAATAACTCATTCCAGCCAAACGGTAGGCAAAGATACACAAAACCGTAAGAACAAAATAAATAGACCAAAGAGCTCTTGCTGTAGAGGTAATCCGTGGTGTTAACCTTTGTTCACTCATAGGACCAGGTGTTTGTGTTTTAAATAACTGACCACCACCTATGCCTAATAGCGGCATAACAGCAATTGCCAATACAATTAAACCCATCCCGCCAAGCCACTGCAAAAGCTGCCTATAAATTAATAACGATTTTGGGAGATCATCTAGACCAGCGATAACAGTTGCACCTGTTGTAGTTATCCCTGACATCGACTCAAAAAACGAATCAACAACACCGAAGCCAAATAAGATAAAAGGAATTGATCCAGAAACAGATAAAACAATCCAAAAAAGAACAGTTATAACAAAACCATCACTTAGAGAAAGTTCTTGTTTATTGTCTTTTGTAAAAAACCAACTTAGAAAACCCACTAGAACAAGAACAGACATGCCCAGCCCAAAAACCCTTATAAGACTCTCACCATAAAAAATAGCAACAAATAAAGGAATGGCAAAAGATATGCCAAACATAATTAACAAAAGACCAAAGAAGTTTAAAACTTTAGCTTGATTCAATTAAACCTCTCTAAAATAGTTTTCTATTTCAGGTATAGCTTGCTTATCTGTAAAGAATACAATTAAGTGATCATCAATACTCAACATAAGATCATTTGAGGGCATTAAGATTTTCTCATCTCTTACAATTGCACCAATGCTTGCTTCTTCAGGTATGGGCAAATCAACCACTGGCTTCCCAATGAAATCCGAAGTAAAAGGGTTTGAGTGAACAATACCCTCGACAGCCTCT
>CABYHU010000007.1 GCA_902518715.1 uncultured SAR86 cluster bacterium | reverse complement strand
CTCAACTCTAACTTGAAACATATTTCTATCATTTGCTGGAAAAAAATCTCTATCTAAGGTACTAAACAATAATAAGCCAAGAAGAGGCATTGAAAATGAAACTAAGATTGCTCTTCTAGGCTTTGATAAAGCCCAAAATAATGAGGATCTGTAGTAAGTGTAAAGTTTAGTATAACTATAACCTTGGCTAAAAATATCTGAAGAAAGAAATGGCATCTTCTCTAAATAGTGAAGTGTAGGAAGAACAACAGTTAAAGAGAGAAAAAGTGATGAAGTGACGGCCATTATAAGTGTCTTTGCCATACCTCCAACATATTCATTACTTGGTCCCTCTCCGGCTGCTATAGGCATGAATGCTAACGCGGTTGTTGCAGTCGCAGCGAGTAAAGGCATAAATAAATGTTTTACAGACTTGTAAATAGCTTCTTTAGAAGCTAAGCCATCAAGTCTTCGATATCTGTAATCTTCTACAACAATAATTGCATTATCTATTAAAAGACCTAAGGCAATAATCATTCCAGTTGTAGAGGTTTGATGAAGAGGTAAGCCTGTCATTTGGCAAATGAACAAAACTGAACAAAGTGTAAGGGGAAGAATTAATGCCACCAATATTGCAGATCTTAACCCTAACAAAAATGCACTTAATGCCAATACTAAAAATAGTGCAAATCCTATACTTGAGGTCAACTCATCAAACCTTTTTTCAACATATAAAGATTCTTCATATATAGATGAAACAAATATTTCTTCAGGAAGTCCTTTTTTAAAATCTTCCACAACCGCATTAGCTCTTGAAACATACTGATCTATTCTTTGATCAAATGAACCAGTTACTTGAACAATAACTGCAGGATTGCCATCTACGATTGAGTAGCTTTCTATTGGGGTCACAGCTTGCTGAGAAACACTTGCTATATCAGACACCTTCACCAATTGAGAGTCATATTTTGCAATTGGTATATCCTCAAGTTGAGAGATAGTTTTAAGGTTATCCTTAGGTTTTATTAAAATTTCTTCATCTGCATTAGAAATTAAACCTGCAGACCTTTTATTATCAAATGACGCGATCAGATTTGATAAATTTTGAAATGAAATGCCAAGATTTGATAACTTTCTTGAGTCTACCTCAACAACAATCTCCTCATTAGCTTCTCCATGAATTTCAACATCTTCTGTAGATCCCAAGTATGCAAGTTTTCTTTTGAGCTGTTCAGCTAATCTAGACATTAAGATTAAGGGCGGCTCATCATCGCCCTTCCACTGAATAGAATAAAGAGCAGATATCGGAGGACCAGAATTACGACTAAGCTCTAATCTTGCATTACTGGGTATTTCTTGTTCGGTAAGATCAATCTTATCTTGAACTTCACTCCAAACCTTTTCGACTAAATCAAATGAGACTTCATCTTTAAGTTCAACAAGAGTAGTAGCAGATCCTTGTCTTAAATTTGAGTTAAGATTTCTTATTTCTGGAATTTCTCTTAACTTAATTTCGAGGATTTCTGTTACTTGAGTTTCTATTCGATCTGGTGATGCTCCTGGATAGACTTGAATTACCACTCCCCACCTTTCGGCCAGCTCAGGCATTTCCTGTCTTGGAATATTATTGAAACCAGAATAACCTACTAAAAGGAAAAATATTAATGTCAGAATAAGTATTCTTGGTCTTTCGAGGAAAACTTTAATGAGGCCCATATTTCTAGAGAGTTTGACCTTCTATGATCTTAGATAAACCCCCAAGAATTACTAAATCACCATCCTTTAGGGTACCTGATACATAAGCATAGTTATTTTCAAAATGAAGAATGCGAACAAGGTCTTTTTCAACCCTATTTGATCCATCATCTGATACCGTATAGACCGACCAAAGACCTTGCTCAGATTGTGATAATGAATTTATAGGAAGCCATATCCCCTGTTCACTCTTTTCAATTTTTATAATCAAGTCAATTACTGATCCGGGAATGAAAAAATCACTAAACTCAAAGATTGCCAATCTGCTATTCGATCCGCTAGCTGACATTGGTGCTAATCTTTTAAATTTTCCATTAGCCTTTTCTTGGCCTATCTCAAAAGTGTAATCATTCGATACTTCAAGATTATTAACGAGATTTTCAGGAATGGAAACATGAGCCTCGACCTTATTCGCATCAAGTATTTCCAGTATTGGATTACTGCCATTTATTACTGTTCCTTCATCAACAAATCTATTTTGAATAAAGCCATCATAAGGAGCTCTCAAAATAGTTTGAGATTTTTTCACTTCAAAAAACTTTACTTGAGATTTTGCCACTAAATATTCGGATTTAGCTTTATCAAAGTCTTGAATTGAAATGAAACCTTTTTTTCTTAAATCCTCAAATCTATTTAAAACTTGATTGGCTAGATCTAATCTGGCAACTGCCTGCTCAAGATTTGCATTTACTTCGCTGTCATCTAGCTTTGCTAGTACATCATCTTTTTTTACTCTGTCTCCTATATCTACATAGATTGACGATATTCTTCCAGTAATCTCAAAAGCGATCTTTGATTGCTGAAATGGAAGAAGCTCGCCTGGAAGGTTTTTTGAAATTTCATATGACTGACTAGTTTTTACTTCAAGTACTTCAAGCCGCTGATCAGAATATAGTGAAAAAGGTAGAGAAATCCCTATGAAAAAAAGAGCTTTGCAAAAATGCTTATAAGTTGTCATAATGTTAACGTTGTAAACATGGATTATATATTATAAGTTAACACTGTCAACATTATGAATTCCGTAAATCATAAGTATCATCATGGTAATTTGAGGGATGAAATCCTCAGGGCTGCTTATAATTTTGTTTTAGTGAACGGATATGCAGCAATGAGTCTTAGAGGAATTGCTGATGAATGCAATGTCTCTGCTACAGCAATCTATAGACACTATAAAACAAAGGAGCATCTATTAGCTGACGTAGTTGTAAAAGGTTTTATTGAATTTAATACATTCGTAGAAGGAAGTGAAGACGCTGATATTTTTGAAAAGTGCGATAATTATCTAGAGTTTGCCTTTGATAATAAGAATATTTATGACCTTCTTTTTAGCCAATCAGTAGTTGAATTTCTAAAGTTCCCAAATATATTGGAGGTTGCTGATAATGCTTTTCAGACCCTTTTAGAGTCAGTAAAAGATCATGATAAAAATCTCAATGATCTTAGTGCGTCTAACAAAGCGGTTCATATATGGTCTTTTTTACATGGAATAACAAGTATTTCAAAAAAAATGGATATTGCCCTGACCCTGCCCGATAGCGAAATGCCAATTCCAGTAAGATCTATTAAAAGAGCAAGAGATAACCTTAGACAATTTATAGAAGATTTATTTTGAAAACTTCTAAAATAAGAATAATTGGAGGTGTTTTGAAAGGAAATCATATTTCTTTCCCCTCCTCCTCCAAACTCAGGCCTACATCAAATAAGTTAAGAGAAATTCTTTTTAATTGGTTGAATTTTGAGATAGAGGGTCTTAAATGTGCAGACTGTTTTTCTGGATCTGGAGCGCTTGGCATAGAGGCAATCTCAAGAGGAGCTAAATCAGTTACATTCATCGAAAAAACGCCAAAGTTTGCTGCAAGTATTGAGGCCAATCTTGGAAGGCTGAATATTTCTGAAAGTTGCAAAATAGAAATCAAAAATGCTTTTGAGTGGTTAAAGAGTGCAAGTCTGGAGGAATTAGATTTAATATTCTTTGATCCGCCATTTTTTGATGAGAGAATTCAAGGTCTTCTTGCTTCTCTAGAATCTCTAAAAATAAAAAAAGGTACATTAATATATTTTGAAAAAAGTACTTTTGATAAAATAGATATTCCCGATTCATTGAAGTTACTTAAATCGAAAAGCGTTGGAGATGCTGTGGGGCTTTTATTAGAAAAATGACAATCAAAATTGGATCAAGAACTTCAAAGCTTGCTTTAAAACAGGTAGAAATTGCCATGAATAGAATCGGAGTACCTAGTTTTGAAATTGTAGGTGTAGACACTGCTGGCGATAAGAGAAGTAGAGAAAATAAAGTTCAGTTTGATAAAAAAAACTTTGTTGAGGATATAGATGATCTGCTTGTGGACAAAAAAATAGATATCGCTATTCATTCTGCAAAAGATATGCCAGCTGTCTCAAATCTTTTTGATCTTGATGAAATATATATATCTAATGACTTAGCCCAAAAAGATGAAAAATATAACTCCCGAAATGACATCCTCATATTCAGAAAGAATGAAGATCCAGTATTTGAAAAAAATATGAAAATAGGCACTTCAAGCTTAAGACGTAAGTTGCAATCTAAATTCTTCTTAGAAGCTACAGAAATAGTTAATCTTAATGGGAATGTTGATACTCGAGTAAAGAAATTAAATGATGGTGAATATGATTGCATTATTCTTGCAAAAGCTGGATGTGAGAGGCTTGAGCTTGATCTAAATTATTCAGAGCTTGATCACCTTACAAATATTTCTCAAGGATCAATCTGTTTACGCTTTAATAACAAAAGAGAAGAAATACTTAACCTATTAGAGCCCTTCAATGATGATGAAATGAAAAGAAAGATTGATGAGTGTAATAATTTTCTTAATCTTATTAATGCAGACTGTAATTCAGCAGTTGCGTTAGATTATAAGGATGAAGTTTTGCAAGCAGAGGTGTATGGTAAGAATGAATATATTAAGTTCTCTGCACTTAATGCAGAGGAGGCCTTTATACGCTTTAAGGAATTAGATGGTTTAAGGTTGCTAAATGAACATAGTTGATACAAGAGCAAGGAATACTTTTAATTTCGTTAAAAGAAAGAATATAAAAAATATTCCTCTTTTTGAGCTTTCTTTTTTAGATCACTCTATAGATATTTCTGGCTATACCGATGTTATATTCCAAAGCACGCCTTCTGTTGAGTTTTTTAATCATCACAAGGATTTAATAGATAAAAATGTCTTTGCAATGGGGCCAGGAACACAATCCTCTTTGGGTACAAAAGGGATTTCCTCAAAAATACCTGAAGATCCTGGATCTGAGGGTCTAAAAAAACTAATTAAGAGTAGTATTGGTTCCGGGAAGTTCTTAATTGTTAAAGGTCAAGGCGGCTTAAATATTATTTCTGATTATCTTGAAGCTGAGGGAGCTGAAGTTGACACTGTTCAAAATTATCAACGAGTGAGATTTTCGTCTTATTTCGATCTAAGTAAAGACTTTGATAATGCAGATTTTGTAATCTTTCCAAGCAGACTGGCCGCTGAGATATATTTCCAAGAAATATACAATCCAGATATAAATAGTAAATTTGTAACTATCTCATCAAGGATTAAGGATTATGTAGACTCTCTAGGCTTTGAGAACTCTCAGCTGGATTATTTTGCTGATAACTTTGAGTCTGAAATATTAAATCTTACTTAGATTTCTTTTTTCCATTTCCATTTTTCATAGAATCAAAGAACTCGGAGTTGGTTTTAAATGATTTTAATCTATCAATTAGAAATTCTATTCCCTGAGAGTCTTCCATAGGATCTGTTACTTTTCTAACAGCCCACATGAGTCTTAACTCTTCTTCAGAAGTTAGTAGATCTTCTCTTCTTGTTCCAGATCTTCTTACATTGATAGCAGGATAAATTCTCTTTTCAGCAATCTTTCTTTCAAGATGGATTTCCATATTTCCCGTGCCTTTAAATTCCTCATAGATAACTTCATCCATTTTAGAACCTGTATCTACCAAGGCTGTAGCTAAAATTGTTAAACTTCCGCCTTCTTCTAAATTTCTTGCAGCACCAAAGAATCTTTTTGGTCTTTCAAGAGCATTTGAATCGACACCACCACTCAAGATTTTTCCTGAGGCAGGCTGAACTGAATTATAAGCTCTTCCAAGTCGAGTAATGGAATCAAGAAGAATTACAACATCCTGCTTATGCTCAACTAATCTTTTTGCTTTTTCAATAACCATATCAGCCACTTGAACATGTCTTGAAGGCGGCTCATCAAAAGTACTTGCAATTACTTGACCCCTTACAGTTCTTGTCATCTCAGTAACTTCTTCAGGTCTTTCATCTATTAAAAGTACTATCAGCTTGGTTTCAGGATTGTTGCTAGTAATTGAATGCGCAATGCTTTGTAGCATCAGTGTCTTACCAGCTTTTGGAGGTGAAACTATTAAACCTCTCTGTCCTTTACCAACAGGAGCTATTAAATCTATTATTCTTGCAGATAAATCTTCATTAGAACCACTACCTTGCTCAAGAACTAATCTTTCATTAGGAAATAATGGAGTTAAGTTTTCAAATAGTATTTTCTTTTTGGCGTTTTCAGGAGACTCGCCATTAATTGTTTCGACCTGAACGAGAGCAGTGTATTTTTCTTTATCCTTTGGAGGCCTTATTTTCCCCTGAATTTCATCTCCCTTTCGAAGACTGAACTTTCTTATTTGACTTGGTGAGATGTAAATATCATCCGGTCCAGCACAATATGAGCCTTCTGCTGACCTTAAAAAGCCAAAACCATCGTTTAAGATTTCTAGGACTCCACCGCCGAATATATCAATGCCATCATCTGCTTGCTTTTTTAAAATTTGAAAAATGATATCTTGCTTTTTGAGTCTGCCTACATCTTCTAAGCCTAGCTTTTCAGCTATCTCAACAAGCTCGGTAATCGTTTTAGTTTTTACTTCACTTAAATTCATTAGTTGTATTGAAAATTCCTCTGAAAATTTGAATTGATATCAAAAAGATATCTAAGAAGGGTTGATAATATAAGTTTTTTTAGTATTTTGCAAAAAAAACCTATATTTCTGTATCTATAAATTCTCCTAATTGTTCTTGAGTTAGAGCTCCTACTTGAACTCCAGAAACTTCACCTGATTTAAAAATTATTAAGGAAGGAATAGATCTTATGCCATATTGAACAGCAAGATCTCTATGCTCTTCAATATCAACTTTGCAAACCTTTATTTGCTCGCCGTATTGTTGCGCTGCCTCTTCTACTCTAGGAGCCAGTTGCTTGCATGGACCACACCATTCAGCCCAAAAATCTACTAATACTGGAACATCTGAACTTAAAACTTCTTTTTCAAATGTTTCTGTTGTTACTTCTTTTACATTACTCATAAATTAAATTCCTTTATTAAATCTTTAGCGAAATATGTAAGAACTGCATCTGCACCAGCTCTTTTGAAGCTTGTTAAAGATTCTATTATAACACCTTTATCAAGCCATCCTTTATTAACTGATTCCATTATCATTGCATACTCTCCGCTTACTTGATATGCAAAAGTTGGAACCTTAAATTCTTCTTTAATTTTAGAAATAATATCTAAATAAGGCATACCTGGTTTTACCATTACGATATCAGCACCCTCTTCGATATCCATAGCAACCTCGTTAAGGGCTTCAAGTGAATTTGCAGGATTCATCTGATAAGAAGATTTATCAGAAGTACCTAGATTATTTTTAGAATTAACGGCATCTCTGAAGGGTCCGTAGAATTTTGAATTATATTTTGCCGCATATGACAAAATTATTTTGTCTTCAAAGTTATTTTCATCTAATTTTTTTCTAATAACTCCGATGCGACCATCCATCATGTCTGAAGGAGCAATAATATCTGCACCGGCTTCTGCTAGAACAAGAGATTGCTCTGCGAGAACGTCTAGTGTTTGATCATTTAAGATCTCATCATTCTCCAAGATTCCATCATGACCATGATCTGTATAAGGATCTAAGGCAACATCAGCAATGACTAACATCTCAGGAAATTTAGATTTTATAGAACCTAATACTCTTGAAATAAAATTATCTCTTTTTATGGCTTCGGTGCCTTTAGAGTCTTTTTTTGAGGGATCTATAACAGGAAATATAGCTATTGCTCTTATTCCCAGTCGGCTGATTTCTTCAATCTCTTTTAAAACAGAGTCTTCGCCAAATCTAAAGATACCAGGCATTGATTCTATAGGCTCTTTATCACTTAAGCCTTCTTTTACAAATACAGGCTGGATTAGATCATTTTTAGTCACCGCACATTCGCTGATCAAATCAATTATGGATTCTGACTGCCTTAATCTTCGTAATCTAGTTGATGGATATTTCCTTGAAATCATAAATTAATCAGTAATAGCTCCTAGGGATGCAGATTGTA
Organism: uncultured SAR86 cluster bacterium; assembly: GCA_902518715.1. GTDB lineage: Bacteria > Pseudomonadota > Gammaproteobacteria > Magnimaribacterales > D2472 > CACNXK01. The sequence goes on along the minus strand of CABYHU010000007.1, from coordinate 49,064 downwards.
CACTTTTTGAGTATTTTGATAAGACACCTTTTTTAGGAAGCTCTTTATTTGGTTTAAAGTTATCTAATCTTTTTTGTAGCTCCTCATCAGATATATCGATGGAAATTGAGTTTGTCTCAGCATCAATTGTTATTTTATCTCCATTTTTAATTACTCCTATGGGTCCGCCCACGTATGCTTCTGGAGAAATATGTCCAACAACAAAACCATGAGTTCCGCCAGAAAATCGTCCATCAGTAATAAATGCGACCTTGTCACCTAAGCCCTGTCCCATTATTGCTGAGGTAGGTTTTAACATTTCTCTCATGCCGGGACCTCCTTTTGGTCCCTCATATCTAATAACAACCACATCTCCCTCACTGATGAGGTTATTTTGAATTGCTTCATTTCCGTCTTCTTCAGAGTCAAATACTTTAGCCGTGCCAGTGAATTTTAGCCCTTCGTTTCCTGTAATCTTAGCTACTGCTCCTTCAGGAGCTAAATTGCCGTAAAGAATACGCAAATGACTACTACTTTTAATAGGGTTAGATATATCTCTAATAATTGTCTGATTATCCAGATATGGATCAACTTCTGAAAGATTTTCTGAAATAGTTTTTCCTGAAACAGTTAAACAGTCGCCATGAAGTAAGTCTGCATCTAGTAACATTTTCATTAGTGGCTGAATGCCACCAACTTCATTTAGTGAGGACATGTAATTTTCACCGAATGGTTTTATGTTAGCTAAAACAGGAACTCTTTTACCTATTCTTGTAAAGTCATCTAAATCTAAATCAACATTAATAGCATGCGCCATCGCAATAAGATGAAGTACTGCATTGGTTGATCCTCCAAGCGCAATAACTACCGTGATTGCGTTTTCGAATGCCTCCTTGGACATAATGTCAGAGGGTTTAATATCTTTTTCAAGGAGATTCTCAATTGCTCTTCCTGTATTAATACAATCGTTCTTTTTATCATCAGAAACTGCATCTTGACTGCTGCTTCCGGGAAGAGACATTCCTAAAGCTTCAATTGCAGATGCCATAGTATTGGCCGTATACATTCCTCCGCATGATCCAGGTCCCACAACTGAAATCTTTTCAACAGAGATTAATTCATTTTCAGAGATTGAGCCTTTTGAGAACTCTCCAGTTTTTTCACAAACTGTCACATAATCAGTGTTCTGCTCACTTGGTCTTATAGAGCCGCCATAAATGAATAAAGATGGTCTATTAAGTCTGGCCAAACCAATAATTACACCTGGCATATTTTTGTCACAGCCGCCAATACCTACTACTCCATCATATCCCAAACATCCCACTACCGTTTCTATAGAGTCAGCTATGACTTCTCTTGAAACGAGGGAATATTTCATGCCCTCCGTACCCATAGAAATTCCATCAGAGACAGTAATTGTATTAAATGTTACAGCCTTACATCCTGAATTATTGACTGACTCTTCAACAATTTCTGCAAGGGAGTTTAGGTGCATATTACATGGAGTTACACTTGCGCCAAGCGAAGCAATCCCAACTATAGATTTTTCAAAATCTTCGTCCTTGAATCCTGCTCCACGCAACATTGATCTTGATGCTGCCTGCTGTGGACCATCATGCAATATTTTTGAATACTTCCTATTTGGCATCTTAATTTGATGAATATTTAAGTGCTGCTCTTAAAAGTTTTTGAGTATATTCCTTTTTGGGATTTTCAAAAACCTCATCAGCTTTACCATGCTCTACTAACTTTCCCTCACTCATAACAAAAATCTGATCACACATAGACCTTATTACTTTCAGATCATGGCTAATAAATAAATATGTTAATTTATATTTGTCTTGCAATCTTTTTAAAACGTCTATCACTTGAATCTGAATAGATCTATCAAGCGCTGAAGTTGGCTCATCAAGGATCATGAATTTTGGGTTTAGAATTATTGATCTAGCAATTGCGATTCTTTGTCTTTGGCCACCAGAAAATTCATGTGGATATTTAAAAATGAGGCTATCGTCTAATCCAACATCTTTCATTACATTTGATATTTTTTCTATCTTTTCTTCATTGGAAAAATCAAAATGTATATCTAAGCCCTCTCCAATGATTTCACCAACTGTCATTCTCGGCGAAAGAGACCCATAAGGATCTTGAAAAACTATTTGAATATCTTTTTTTAATAATTTCTTTTCAGCTGAACTGAGATCTTTAATTGATTTATCATTAAATTTAATTGATCCTTCAAAATCAAGAAGATTTATAATCGCTTTTCCTAGTGTAGATTTACCAGATCCTGACTCTCCTACCACGCCAACTGTTGAATTTCTTGGAATTTTTAAAGAAATGTCAGAAACCGCACAGAATCTATCAGTTTTAAATAGCTGTTTTGATGGTATTTTGTAAAAAACACTGAGGTTTGAAATATCTAAAATATTATCCTCTGAAACATGCAAATTATCCTTTTCTTTAGGCTCTGATTTTAAAAGCTTGATCGTGTATTCATGTTTTGGATTAGAGAAAATTTCCGTTGTAACACCTTGTTCAACAATTTTACCCTCTTTCATAACACAAACTCTGTCACTAAACTTCTCAACCAGTCCTAAATCATGTGTTATGAATAGAATTGACATTCCTAGCTTCTCTTTAAGCCTATTCATTAAATCAAGAATTTGGGCTTGAATAGTTACATCTAAGGCTGTTGTTGGTTCATCAGCAATTAAAAGCTCAGGCTCATTTATTAATGACATTGCGATCATTATTCTTTGGCGCTGTCCTCCAGATAATTCATGAGGATAGGATTTATATCTCCTTTCTAAATCAGGAATCTCAACAAGCTCCATTAACTCTTTTGCTTTCTTCTCTGCATCTTTTTTTGAAATATCTTCATGACTTAAAATAGATTCGGTAATTTGATTTCCAACTCTGTGATAAGGGTTAAGGGATGTCATTGGCTCTTGGAAAATCATAGATATTTTCTTTCCGCGTATTGACTGAAGTTGTTTATTAGACATTTCCAATATTTCGGAATGATGAAATTTAATTGATGAACCCTTTCTAAAGATTGTTTTACCCTCAGGTAAAAGTTGCAATATTGACATCGCTGAGACTGATTTTCCAGATCCTGATTCCCCAACCAGTGCCATAGTCTCATTTTTATTTATTTCAAAAGAAGCATCCTCTACAGCTGTGAAAATAGAATCTCTTACCTTAAAACCAACGGTAAGATTTTTTACTTCTAATAAATTGCTCATAAGTTTCTTTTTATTTCCCTAAAAATATCAATTGTTGCTAATTTAGCAGTCTTTAATCTAGTTATATTGATGAAGCTATGGAATAAACTAGGATAATGAATTTGCTTCACATTTTTTCCCATGTCATTCAATTTTGCTGCATATGCTTCTGCTTCATCACATAGCGGATCAAAACCGGCGGTAATTATAACTGTTTTGGTATTAAATTTATTATTATTATCAATTTTTAGCAGATCAAATCTTGAATCTAAATTATTTGCTTCTTCTGCCCTAAAATAATGCCAGAACCACTTCATCTGCTCCCTTGTCAGTAAGAAATTCTCTCCAAGTCTCTCTAGAGATGGAAAGTCTAATGATGGAGATACCATTGGATAAATTAAGACCTGCAAATAGGGAAGTTCTTTACCTTTTGAACTTCGGTCATGTAATAATGATGCAGCTAAGTGACCTCCAGCACTATCACCACAGATAATTATTTGTTCTTTGTTGTATCCATGGCTTCTCAACCACTCAAAGGCAATGTTGGCTTCCTTAAGAGCTTGAGGAAATTTATTCTCCGGAGAAAGGCTATACTCCAATGAAAAAATTTTAGTATTTAGTTCTTCACACATAAAAGATACAACTGGGTCATATACATCTATATCGGATATTGCATAACCTCCTCCATGAAAGAACAAAACACATTTATCAGAAATTTGTGAGTCAAGCGAATACTGTCTTAGAACTAAGTTATTCTTTTGCTCAATAATAAGATCTTCTTTATGAATTATTTTTTTAGGAGCAATGTTATTATTTATTTTTATTCTTAAGTTCGCCATTTTTTTACGCATTTCATCGGAAAACTCAGACATGTCTAAGGCAAATCCAAATTTTGTAATGAACCAAGATATTAAAGAAATATAAATCATGGATTGATAATCAAAAACCTCATTTTTATAAGTAATCTCCTTTCTAAGTGTTAGTACTTTTAAAGCCCAATTAGGTAAAATAAAGAAAATATTTAAGAAAAAGTTAATTAAAAAATGTTTCATTTTGTTCTGTTGCGTACTAAAAAATCACTGCTCTCATTATACGCAATCTTTATATGTATGTTTTCAAATAATGTTTTAGCTTCAAACCAAATAGTCCTAGGTAATGAGATCCTGGATCCCAAAGATGCTTTTAAAATGACAGTCACTAAAATTGAAGATTCTCTTTTTCTAAATTGGAAGATAGAAAAAACGTATTATTTATATCAAAACTCAATAAAAGTTATTAATAAAGACCAATCGATTGCATTTGATCTAATTGGTGATCCAATTGTCCATAAAGATGAATTCCTAGGAGAAACTGTAATATTTAGGAATAACCTTGCTTTAAAGATATCAGACCAAACAGAACGAAATCTGAAGAACTATGAGGTAATCTTTCAAGGATGTGCTGAAAAAAGGTTCTGTTATACACCAATAAAAGTCAAGTTATCAGCTTTATAAGTCCTGCAATAATCTTTTAATTTCCACGAAAAAGCATATAAAATCGACTGATGGAAATCCTTTTAATAAATGGGCCTAACTTAAATCTTCTAGGTAGTAGAGAAAACTCTATTTATGGGAGCGATACTTTAGAAGATATTGAGAAAAATCTTTCAGTAATTTGCAAAGAGAACGATGTTTCTTTTACATCCTTTCAAAGTAATGCAGAACATGAAATTGTTGAAAAAATTCATGCGGCTAAGGAAGATAACGTTTCAAAGATTCTGATGAACCCAGGCGCATTTACACATACAAGCATTTCAATACGAGATGCTCTTATCGGTGTTGGCATTCCGTTTTATGAAATCCATATTTCAAATATATTTGCTAGAGAAGAATTTAGACATAAATCATATTTTTCTGATATTGCAGAGGGTGTTGTATGTGGGATGGGTACTAAGGGCTATGAATTTGCCCTAGAAAAAGCAATTAATTCTAATTAAATTTTATGAGTATGGATATAAGAAAAATTAAAAAATTAATCGAGATGCTTCAAGAATCAGACCTTACAGAAATTGAAGTTACTGAGGGCGAGGAAGCCGTCAGGATTTCAAGAAAATCTTCAAATGATATTGTGGTCGAGAAGCCAACTTCAGACAGAAAAGTCGAGACTATTATTAATACTGAAACCAAAGAAACCTCAATATCTGGGTCAAAAACTATTACATCACCAATTGTTGGGACTTTCTACAGAAGGCCAGCACCAGATAAGGATCCGTATGTAAAGGTAGGAGATGTGATTGATGCTGGACAAATTGTTTGTATTGTTGAAGCAATGAAAATGATGAATGAAATTAAATCTGAATTTAGCGGGAAAATAGTTGCAATTGAGGTTGAAGATGGTGAACCAGTTCAATTTTCTCAAGATTTAATCACCCTAGAATAAATGTCAAAAAAAGTTCTAATTGCCAATAGAGGAGAAATCTCTTTACGTGCCATAAGGGCATGCAAAGAACTTGGTTTAAAAACCGTATGTATTTATTCTGAAGGTGACAAAGAACTTAAAAGTTTGAGATTTTCAGATGAGTCAGTTTGTGTTGGCCCTGCTGATCCTACTAAAAGCTATCTAGATGCGCCTACTATTTTATCTGCAGCAGATGTTACTGGATCAGATGCAATTTATCCTGGGTATGGATTTCTAGCTGAGGATCACTCTTTTGCTGAGCAATGCAATCTTAGTGGATTTAAATTCATTGGCCCAAGCTCACAAACTATAAGACAAATGGGAGACAAAATAACTGCAAAATCTATCGTTACCAAATATGGTATTGATGGAGTACCTGGTTATGACAAAGGTCTGCCTAATAATGAGGAAGAAATTCTAAAAATAGCAGAGGAAATAGGATATCCACTTATTGTGAAAGCGACAGCTGGTGGTGGTGGAAGAGGAATGAAAATCGTAAGGAGCTCAAAGGAGCTAATTAATTCAGTACAAATTGCAAAGCAAGAAGCACTTAATGGATTTGGCAGTGATGTCGTTTATTTTGAGAAATTTATTGAAAATCCAAGACATATTGAGGTGCAAGTCGTAGGAGATGGAAAAGGAAATGCTATTCATTTAGGTACCAGAGATTGTTCAATTCAAAGAAGACATCAGAAATTAATTGAGGAAGCTCCTGCGAGAGATGTAAATAAAGAAAAGCTCGATGAAGTTTTAGAAAACTGTGTAAATCTTTGTAAAGACCTAAATTATGAAGGTGTTGGTACCCTAGAATTTCTCTATGAAAATGAATGCTTTTACTTCCTTGAAATGAATACTCGTATTCAAGTAGAGCATCCTGTAACCGAAATGATTACTGGATTTGATTTAGTAAAAGCTCAGCTAAGAATTGCATTGGGCATGCCAATGACTTTAAATCAAAGTGATATAAATTTCAGAGGACATGCGATTGAATGCAGAATTAATGCTGAAGACTCTGTGAATTTTATTCCAAATCCTGGAAAGATTACTAGGATGCACATTCCAGGAGGGTTTGGTATACGATATGACTCGCACATTTATAACGGTTATGAGGTACCGCCATTTTATGACTCAATGTTAGCAAAAATAATTTCACTTGCTGGTTCCAGAAAATCAGCTATTAAAAGGATGTTAAGTGCTCTTGATGAGTTTTTTATTGAGGGGATAAATACAACACATCAATTCCATCAAAAAATGCTTAAAGATGAGAAATTCATAGAAAATAAACACACAATCAACTATCTTGAAAATGAGTTTCTAAAAAATGCTTGAAGAACAATATAATCCAGAACAAATCGAATCTAGCATTCAATCTGAATGGGAAAATACAAATAAATATAAGACTGCTCCAGATGATAGAGAGAAATATTATTGCTTGTCTATGTTCCCATATCCCTCTGGAAAACTTCATATGGGACATGTGAGGAATTATACAATTGGGGACGTTATTTCTAGATATAAAAGGATGAGAGGATTCAATGTCTTTCAGCCCATGGGCTGGGATGCCTTTGGACTGCCTGCTGAGAACGCAGCTATTCAAAATAAAGTTGATCCACAAAGTTGGACAGAACAAAACATTGAGAATATGAAATCACAACTCAAAAGACTTGGATTTAGCTATGACTGGTCAAAAGAGCTTAAAACCTGTGATCCAAACTATTATAAGTGGGAGCAGGAAATTTTTAGTCTTCTCCACAAGCAAGGTCTAGTTTATAGAAAGAAATCTCTAGTTAATTGGGATCCAGTTGATGAGACAGTGCTTGCAAATGAGCAAGTTATAGATGGAAAAGGATGGAGATCGGGAGCAACTGTAGAGTTAAGAGAAATTGACCAATGGTTTTTAAAAATTACAGATTATGCTGATGAACTTCTTACTTCTATAGAAAACCTTGATTGGCCTGAAAATGTAAAGTCAATGCAAAAAAATTGGATTGGAAAATCTTTTGGATCAGAAATAAGTTTTTCTCTCTCTAGTGGAGAGAAGCTAACTGCTTTTACAACAAGAATTGATACTATATATGGGGTTACATACCTTGCGATATCACCAAATCACCCAATTTCTCAGAATTTAGCCAATCAAGATTCTGAGATAGACGACTTTATTAAAAAATGCAATGAAACAAAGATGGCTGAAGCAGATATGGCTAAGGCTGATAAGTTGGGATTAAAAACAAATTTAAAAGTTAAACATCCTTTTACAGGAATTGATCTTGATGTCTGGATTGCCAATTATGTCCTAATGGATTATGGAACAGGAGTAGTGATGGGAGTTCCAGCTCATGACGAAAGAGATCATGAGTTTGCTCTCAAATATAGTATAGATATTAAGCAAGTCATAAAAGCTGATGAACTGCCCTCCTCTGAAAAAGGTGAGCTCATTAACTCTGAGAAATTTAATGGTTTGACTTCAGAAAATGCAATCCAAGATATTAATAGCTTCCTTGAAAAAGAAAAAATAGGTAAGGGCATTGAGAATTTTCGATTACGTGACTGGGGCGTCAGCAGACAAAGATTTTGGGGATGTCCAATACCAGTAGTCTATAAAAATGATGAGCCTATTTTTTTAGAGAAAACAGATCTGCCTGTTGAGTTACCAAAAGTAAAAGATGGAGAGTCTCCAAAACCACTCAGTCAAAATAATGATTTCTTTGAAATTAGCTCCAACGAAACAAGAGAAGTTGATACATTTGATACTTTTGTAGATTCGTCCTGGTATTATGCAAGATTTACAGCAGCAGATAACAACAACAAAGCTTTAGATGAAAATTCAGCATATTGGCTTCCAGTTGATCTATATATTGGCGGTATTGAACATGCTATCTTACATCTTCTTTATTCAAGGTTTTTCCATAAGGCTATGAGAGATATTGGCTTAGTAGAGGGTGATGAGCCTTTTAAAAAATTACTTACTCAAGGAATGGTTCTTAAAGATGGGTCTAAAATGTCAAAGTCAAAAGGCAACACAGTTGACCCACAACAATATATTGATAATTATGGTGCAGACACGATACGTCTTTACATGATGTTTACCGCTCCTCCGGAGCAAAGTTTAGAGTGGTCTGAAACTGCTGTAGAAGGAGCTTTTAGATTCTTAAAAAAACTTTGGAGCTTTACTCATGATAAAAAGTTTAAAAAAGTAAAGATACAAGGTGAGTTAGATAACAGTCAGAAAGACTTTAGAAGAAAAATCCATTTAACTATCAAAAAAGTTACTGATGACTATGAAAATAGATATGCTTTTAACACAGTAATTGCGGCATGTATGGAACTTTTAAATTCAACGCCAGATCAGATTAAAGGTGAAATATCATCTGAAAATGATCAATTCTGCCTCAATGAATTCATCGCATCAATCCTGCAAATGCTTTATCCGATAGCGCCGCATATATGTGAAACTCTATGGAATAACTTTTTTGAGAATGGCTCAGAAATTGAAGACAGCTGGCCGACTTTTGATGAAGATTTAATGGTCACTGATACATTTGAGTTAGTTGTCCAGATTAATGGAAAAGTTAGAGGAAAAATAGAAATATCATCAAACTTAGAACAAGATGAAATCGAAAGTGTTGCTAAGTCTATTAAAAATGTGGATGATTTACTTGGCGATAAGGAAATCAAGAAATGTATCTATGTAAAAGAAAAACTAATAAATTTCGTAATCTAGCAACCCTAATTTTCCTTAATATAGCAATTCTTAGCTGTTCATTTAGTCCAGTTAATTCAGACTCTGAAATTATTGTAAGTAAAATTAAGTTTGATCTATCTGTACCTGTAAAGATAAAAAATAATCTAAGTATTTTTGTTAAAGAAAATGAGGCATCGTTAACAGAAGTAAATATTATGAAGTTTGAGTTCAAAGAAAATAATTTTTATGGTGGTGAAAATCTAGGCTCCCTTGAAAGTGAAGTTGTTGGGATTATTCAGGTAAATATCCTTAATGACGAAGAGCATACTAAAAAGATTAGTTCTTCAAGAAGATTTAATTCTCAAAGCCTTAATCCTCTGGCACAAAAAGAATTAGAAAAATTAATGCGTGTTGAAATTATTGAAGATTTAAATAAAAAAATAGTTCTTTATTTAAAGACCCATGAAGATAAGTAGTCTCAACTTCAAAAATAATCTTAGAGGAAGCGCTGTGCTTAGTCTCATTTATGGAAAAGAGATGATACTAAAGAATGAGGTAAAAGACTTTTTAACAAAAGATTTTGCTAACCAAGGCTATGGTGAAACAATAATCTTTGAGGCTAATGAATCAGATGGTCTTTTGTCAGCAATTCAAAACAATATTGGAGGTGGTTTATTTGGGTCACAGATAATAATTAAGATAGTTCATAGTGAAGGAAGGTTTCCAAAGGCTCTTTCTGAAACATTAGAAAAGATTGATTTAGATAACATGAACAATATTAAGATCATTATTGATAGTATTTCTGAATCTATAAGCCCGAACACAAAATGGATCAAAGATAATAAAGAATTTATACAAATCGTTGAATGCACAAAATTAAAACCACTCGATGAAAAAAAATGGTTAAGAGATAAGCTCAACTTTCTTGATAAAAAAGATGCAGACAGGGTTGCAAGGCATTTATTTGAATTGAACTCTAGTAACTTAGTTGCGCATAGAAATGATATTGAAACCCTAAAGATATTACATACAGCTAAAAAAGATTCGGTTTCACTTGAAAACTCCATAAGTAGTTCAATCCATAATGCTTATGAGCTAGAAGATTGTTTATTGAATTTAGATGAAAAGAAATCAATTAAAATCCTTAGGCAAATTAAACACAATGATCCAAACTCTCTTGCACTAGTGATATGGGTTTTAGATAAGTTAATAAGTACGTCACTTATGGCAAAGAAAAGCGCTTCGCCTAAAGGATATCTTGAAAATACAAAAATGTGGAACTCAAAGATTGGTTCCTACTTATCTTTTATAAAAAAAATGGAGTCTAATCTATTAAATCTTAGTAAAGATATTTTTGAGATTGAGAAAACTTTTAAGGGCATTAAAAGACTTGATACATGGAAGGAAGTTGAGAGACTTATAATTAGAATTTGTGCTAGCTAAAATACCTTTTTACAAATGCATTTTTACAAATCTCAAGTAATTCACATTCGGGATTAATTTTAGTTTCAAGATTAACTATTTCCTCAACGCCTACAATTCCCTTTGTGGTGCTGGTAAACCAAATTGATGAAGCCTCCTTTAAATCATCTATGCCATAAGATCCTTCTTCAAAATTTAGCTTCTTGTCATTAATTATTTTAATAACCTGATGTCGCGTTATACCTGGCAAAATGTTGGAAGATAGTTCCGGTGTAAAAATAGTCTTATTTTTAACAAAAAAAATGTTGCTTGCGCCGCCCTCAGTAAGCTCACCATTTTTATGCATTAATATTTCATTACAACCAGCACTTTTGGCATCATTCATTTGAAGCACATTACCAAGCAATGAGGTTGATTTAATATCGCATCTCTGCCAACGAATATCATCAACCAACATGACCTTTAAGGGTGATTGATTAAAAAAAGAAAATTCTTCAATAAACCCAAATCTTTCACAATCACTCTCCTTGAAGAAGTGAGATCTTATAGAATCAACTCCTCTTGAGACTTGGTAATAAATATATCCATCTTCACATTTGGATTCATTTAAAAGTTTTACTATTTCAGTTTTACAGTCCTCAATAGAACAAGATATTTTAGTTTCATTGAGGCTGTGTTTGAGACGATCAAGATGAGTTTCAAAATCAATAAACTTTTTCTTATAAAAAGAAATAACTTCATAAACGCTATCTGAAAAAAGGAACGCCCTCGACATCGGAGAGACTTTAATATTTTCTATTGAATCAACTTTGCCGTTGTAAGATGCTAATTTAGGCATCACCTAGGCCAAATAAACCTCTAAACCACAATACTAAGCTTGCCCACAATCTGCCAAAGAATCCTTTTGCTTCAACGTCATTTAAAGCAACCAAATTTTCGGTATGTAAAGTTTTTTCTCCGTCTTTAATTACCAATGTCCCAAGAGTTTGTCCTTCTTTGATTGGAGCTCTTAAATTGTTCTGAAAGTCATAGCTAATTGTGATGTTTTTAAAAGTAGTTCTAGGAAGAGTTAACTTAATATTATTTTCAGAACCCAGCGAAACCAGATTCTTTTTACCACCCCATACATCAACATCTTTGAGAGCATTATCTTTTTTAATTACTTCTTGGGTTGAATAAAATCTAAACCCATATTCAAGCAATCTTTGAGTATCATTAAAGCGCTCTTTATCAGATTTAGCACCTGCCACAACAGCTATTAGCCTCATGTCATTTCTCTTTGCAGAGCTTATTAGGCAATATCCAGCAGATTCTGTATGCCCTGTCTTTACCCCGTCAGAAGAATTGTCTTTCCATAGAAGACGGTTTCTATTTGGCTGCCTTATGTTGTTGAAGGTGAAATATTTTTCTTTATATAAACTATATGTTTCTGGAAAATTATCAATTAACAAACTTGTCATTATTGCCAAATCCTTAGCACTAGAAAAATGATTTCCATCCGGTAGCCCAGTAGAGTTTTGAAATAAAGTATTTGATAAACCCATTGATGCAGCATATGAATTCATCAAATCTACAAATCCATCCTCAGTGCCTCCAACATATTCAGCTAATGCCACTGTGGCATCATTACCTGACTGAATTATAATTCCTTTGAGCAGGTCAAGAACACTTACTCTTTTACCCTGCTCAATAAACATTTTTGAACCTTCCATTCTCCATGCTTTTTCACTAATGAGCACACTATCATCCAAGCTTAAAAAGTCATTTGCAATTTGGTCAGCTACGACATAGCTGGACATCACTTTAGTCATGCTTGCTGGCTCGATTGGAGCATCTTCGTTAAAGCTCGCGATAACTGTATTCGTATTAGGCTCTATTAAAATATAGCTTTTTAGATCAAGAGTTGGAGTATTTGGAATGAAAGACTGGGCGAAAGACTCAATAGAAATCAAACCAAATAATAAGAACAATAATTTTTTCATAATCCTAACTCCCTTGCTAGATTGTAAACCACCATTGCATAAAAGTGACTGTAATTATATTTTGTAATTGCAACAAAATTTTCTGTACCGATAAAATATGTATTACTTTTTTTATTAATTTTGATCTTTTTTCCTGCCATTAGTTCATCTTTATCTTTTATGTCATTCAATTTCATCAACTCTGAAAGTCTCATATCGTTATCTAAAGCTATTTGAGATAAGGTATCTCCATTTTGAATCTCATAGAAAATATCCTCTCCTTGCTCTAGTTTTACTGGAATAAACTTACCATCAAGATTATAGGGCTTTCTGACATTGTTATGATCTATTTTTAGAACTATGTCAGCCTCTGCATTCCATCCATGAATACTCAAATAATTTGCAATACTTCCAATAGCATCTTCTTTTGAACCAAAAAGGTCTGCATAACTATCTCCGTCATAATCAATAGCATATGCCAAGTATGAGGATGAAATAAATTGCCCATACCCCATAGCTCCAGCATAAGATCCTTTCACACTGTAAATATCAAGATTATTTTCTCTAGTAAGTATGAAAAATTTAATTAGCTCATTCCTAAAGAATTCTGCTCTTCTAGGGTAGTCAAAACCTAGTGTTGTGAGAGAGTCTAGTACTCTATCCTTGCCTTGAATATTGCCATATCTTGTTTCCACACCCAAGATTGCTGTGATGATTTCTTTTGGAACTCCAAACTCTTTCTCAGCCTTTTTAAGAGCTGGCAGGTTGTCCTCAATAAATTTTTTACCATTTTTTATTCTTTTCTCTTCAATAAATATGTTTCTATATGCATCCCATGTAATGGTAAATTCAGCTGGAGTTGAAATCCTATCAATAATCGTTTGCTGCTTTTTAGCATTTTTTAAAACTTCCAAGACTTCCTTCTCATCGAAACCATAAGAGTTGACCAGTTCATTAACAACAAAATCTGCTCTTGGATGAACTGAGTAATCAGATTGAATAAAATTAAATTGAATTAATAATGTAACAAAAAAAAGTTTTTTCACCTTGGTACCAATTTTTTATGAGATGCCATAGATATTATTATGCCAAATGCTATATAAAAAGAAATTAAAGATGAGCCTCCTTGGCTAATTAGTGGCAATGGCATCCCAACAACTGGTAAAAGCCCAATAACCATTCCAATATTAATGAATAGTGTTGATATAAAAACTAGAGATAGCCCTCCAATAACAAGTCTGCAGAATCTATCTCTTGCATTTATTGATAAATAGAAGCACCTAATAAAAATAAAAAAATATAAACCTATTAAGATTGTTAATCCAACCAAGCCAAATTCTTCAGCAATAACTGCAAATATAAAATCTGTTTCTGTTTCAGGAAGAAAATTCAGGTGAGATTGAGTGCCTTCTCCAAAGCCTTTCCCAAAAATACCTCCTGATCCAATAGCAATTTTTGATTGTGTGATATTCCATGCAGATCCAAAAGGGTCAAGATCTGGATTAAACAATGTCGCAATTCTTTGTCTTTGGAAAGGTTCTAAAAAATTATTCCATAAAAACGGAAGTGAAATTACAAAAATAGCAAATGCAGAACCAATGAATGTCCAGCTTAGGCCTGCTAAAAATAATACATATAATCCAGAAAGAAGTATTACGATTGCAGTACCCAAGTCGGGCTGGGATGAGACAATAAGAAAAACTATTAAAATTAAAAAGATTGTTAAAAATGTATTGCTCAAGTTAATGGGTAACTTAACTCCATAAAGATAGGATGCAATAAATATTGGTAGAAAAATCTTACATAATTCTGAAGGTTGAAGTGTTATAAAACCAAAGCTTATCCATCTATTTGCGCCATTAATCTCCGGTCCAAAAAAGATTGCAACAAATACTAGGATAATGCTGAAAAGCAGAAAAAATCCGGAATATGAATAATAAATTTGGGGATCAGGTTGGCTAAGTATGATCATTAAGATTAAACCAAAAAAAACAAAGATTAATTGTTTAATTAAAACAGAGGTATTCCCATCTGATGCGCTATATAGAAAGAAAAGTCCTAGTATAGATAGCAGAGTAATAGATATTATTAGGTAAGGATCATAGTAAATAGAAAATTTTTTAAAGTCTAAATATCTCATTCTTGAATCAAAGAATTTAATACTGAAATTGCAACTGGTCCAGCAACAGATCCACCACTTTCTCCATTTTCAACGACGACACTAACAGCATATCTGGGATTTGGCATTGGTCCAAAAGCAATAATAAGTGCATGATCTCTTAGACTATCATCAAGTCTTGTTTCAGAGTATTGTTCTCTGTTATCTCCAGATACTAATTCAGCAGTCCCTGTTTTGGCTGCGACAATATAGTTCTTTTTTTCTCTCAATCTTCGTGCTGTTCCAGTGTTTCCCTCTATTACATTAACCATAGACTCATGAAGTTTAAACCAGTCATCATTTGAGAATTTATTGAATTCAATGCTTTTTTCACTTTTAACTAAGTCTTTTTTAAGAGACAAATCAGAAAATTTTCCTTTGTTAGCCATTATGTATGCATATTTGGCTAATTGAATTGGGGTTGAAACTAAATAACCTTGCCCAACTCCCATATTTACAGTGTCACCTTTAAACCAACCAAAGTTGTGTTTATTTAATTTCCATGACGGTTCTGGAACAAAAACTTGATCTTCTTCAAAACAATCAATGCATGCTTTGTTACCAAAACCCAAAGACGATAGATGTTTATTGAGTTGATTGATATCAGATCTATATGCCAAATCAAAAAAATAGGTATTTGAGCTTTGGGTTATGGCTTTGAATAAATTTGTGTCGCCATGCCCTCCTTCTTTCCAATCTCTATAAATCCTTCCATCCTCTGGTAATGTAAAAAATCCCTCATCAAAAATTGAGAAATTCCAATCAATCAATCCCTCTTCGATTCCATACATTGCAATAGCCGGTTTTATTGATGAGGCAGGTGGATATCTACCTCTTAATGCTCTGTTAAAAAATGGTTTTTCCTCACTTAACAAGAGCTCATCAAAATCTTTTTGTAAGATGCCATTTGCTAATTGATTTGTTGAAAAGGTTGGTGAACTAAAGAGTGTAACTATCGAACCATCATTTATATCTATTGCTACAACTGCTCCTTTTCTGTTATTTAAAGATTTATGAGCTGCCTGGTGAGACTTTAAATCAAGGCTAGTATATAAATTATTGCCTACTTTTGACTCAGAAGAAATCTTCTCATCCAATGTTTTTCCTCTGGCATCGACCTCTCTGAGGTTATTACCAAATTCTCCGCTTAAAATATCCTCATAAACAAATTCCAAGCCTGTTTTACCAACAATTAATTGATTTGTATAAGTAAAGTTAATCTTCGTATTTAGACTTTTTAACTCATAAATTTCATCTAGCTCATCTTCATTAGGTTTACCAACATAACCAATTGAGTGCGAGAAGATCTCAGGATATAAATAATTACGTAAATACCTTTTTCCAACATAGGCATTTTCAAACATATGACTCCTGACTAAAAATTTTGCCTTGTCTTCATCTGAAATGGATTGCTTCAAGGTTAATTCTTTATTTAATGTCTTTGCTTTTTCAAATTGTAATAAAAATGCTTTCTTATCCTCTTCATTAATTTCTAAAAAAGAAGAGAGTTTCAAGAGAAAATCATCTGGATCATCAATAAAAAAAGGTTTAGTAATCAAATCAAAAGTTGGTACGTTATTTACTAATATTTCCCCATTTCTATCAAAAATAATTCCTCTTAAGGGCTGAACTGATATTTCCTCATTTTTATTGTTTATAGCTGCAATTTCGTATTCCGAATAATTTGAGATTTGTAAATTAAATATTTGGTAGTAAAAAACTACTCCAAGAATGCCAAAAGTAACATAGAGAAAAATAAGTCTTTTATTAAAGCTTATTTTTTCCTTGTATGTTTCATTTATTTCTGTCATTTGTGGTAAGACTTATTTTGTATAATTGTTATAGACCTATAAAGCTGCTCAATAAGTAAAATCTTAAATAATTTATGGGGAAAAGTTAATGCAGAAAATGAAATTACATGATCTGATTTTGCAAGAAATGACTCACTCAACCCATAAGATCCTCCAATGATAAGACTGCAGCTCCTTCCTGAACTTAAGAATTTTTGAGTAAGATCTGCGAATTGCAAGCTATCAAGCTGTTTACCTTTTCTATCAAAGGAAATTATTAATGAATCGGTCTTAATTCTTTTTGAGATATTTTTCTCTTCATTAGTTTGAACTTCTCTTATGCTTAAGTTTCTTCCTTGAGCAGGCTTGATATTTTGTATAGATATGTTGGCAAATGACGAAATCTGTTTTAAATAAAATCTTAAAGTCTCGTCCTCCCATTTGGTTAGCTTATTAGATATTGATATAACTTCTAATCTCATAAATTAGAATTTGAAGTGGCGTCCTCATACCCCCATAGTGTTTCTAAATCATAGTAAACGCGTGTTTCATTATTCATTATATTTATTACTAGGTCTTCACAATCAATTAAAATCCAATCTGAGGTATCCTGTCCCTCAACTCCTAAAACTAAAATATTATTACTTTTAAGGTCTTCAACAACTCTATCTGATAGTGCTTTTGCATGCCTTGATGAAGTGGCTGATGCAATAATCATTTCATCTGCAAAGGAAGAAATCTTCTTTAAATCGATGCATACAATGTCTTTAGCTTTTAATTCCTCAAGGGAGTTTATGCAGAGTTTTTTTAATGAAGTCTTTGCCAAGTTGTTTTTGTTTTAATTCATTAAGTATATGATAAAAAAAGATATTATTATTAATTAATTATGCAAAAATATTTGTCAGAAAATATTGTTGATATATTCTTCATTCTTGGAATCAGCTCAATTGCTATTTTAGTAATAAGCGCTCTTTCAATCGGCTACTTTATAAAAAAAATACCATATGACTATTTTTTAAATGATAAAAGAGGAATATCTGAGTACAAGGATAAGAATCCTATTTTTTGGATAATTACCTTAGCATTAAAGAATATCATTGGTTATTGCTTGATTATGGGTGGGATTTTGATGCTTGTTCTTCCTGGTCAGGGGTTACTGACGATTTTGGTTGGACTTATGTTAAGTGACTATCCAGGAAAATTTAAGCTAGAAAAAAGAATTATTAAAACAAACCTAATCCTGAAAACTATAAATTGGTATAGAAACAAATCAAATATACCGCCAATAATCTTTAAATAATTCTTTTGTTAGAGCTACCTCAAGGTGTATTATTCGATTTATTAATTTATAAAGCTTTATTTGTGGAGGAGCAAAGATGTCAGTGACAAATACAAAATGGGTTTTAAAAGAGAGACCTGAAGGTCTTGTTAAAAATGAAAATTTTGAGCTTATAAAAGAAGAAGTAAGGGATATTCAAGATGGAGAAGTTCTTATAGAAAATCAATACTTATCTTTTGATCCAACTCAGAGAATGTGGTTAACGGATTTGCCTGGATATCTGCCTCCGGTTCAAATTGATGAAGTTGTTAGATCAGGTGGGATAGGAAAAATTATTGAATCAAAAAATGGGAATTTTTCTGAAGGCGACTTAGTAAGTGGCATGATTGGATGGCAGACTCATCATATTCCCTCAGAAAATGACTTAAAGACAATGCGCAAAGTGCCCGACGTTCTGCCCATACCTACTATGTTAAATATCTTTGGATCAACAGGAATTACTGCCTACTTTGGCCTGCTGGATGTTGGCAATCCTCAACCCGGTGAGACTGTTGTTGTCTCTGGAGCAGCTGGAGCCACAGGAGCAATGGTTTGTCAGATTGCAAAAATTAAAGGGTGTCATGTAATTGGAATAGCTGGTGGAGATGAAAAATGTTCATGGTTAAAAGAGTGCGGAGTAGATGATGTAATTGATTATAAGAATTCCAATGTTGCAGAAGAGTTAACTAAGCTAGCTAAAGATGGAATAGATATTTATTTTGATAATGTAGGCGGACCTATTTTGGAGACAGTGCTTTTTTTAATTAATATAAATGCAAGAATTATTTGTTGTGGAAGTATCTCAAATTACACAGGAGAGCAAATGCCTGTAGGGCCAAGAAATCTTACTATGCTTATTGTAAGAAGAGCTAAAATGCAGGGATTTTTGGTTCTGGATTACTATGGCCGAGCTGGTGAAGCAATTGATGATATTTCTAAATGGGCAATGGAAGGAAAAATCAAACATCGAGAGGATATCCAGGAAGGAATTGAGAACTGTCCAGAAACATTGAATAGATTATTTACAGGACAAAATCAAGGAAAACAAATGCTAAAGATCTAATTAGGTCTTTCTTATTGATTCAAGAATCTTTGATAATATTTTAAATCTTTGATCAGCATCAAATGCTGTTAGAAGCGTTTGCTTTTCATCCGCTGTTAACGGAATTAAATTCCCTAGGTGATATGAGACAGAGTCGGCAGAGTCTAAATCAATGTCAAGTTGCAGTGTTTTAATTTCTGGATGCTCTTTAAGCTTAACTAAAACTTCAATAAGATCTGGATACTTTGCTAAGAGAGATTGGTCGTCAACTTCAGGCTCAGTCAATGGAAGAACCTCACCTAAATAGGACTTATCTTCGAGCTGTATTATATTATTTAAAGAAACTTTTGATTCAGCCTTAACTGTTATTCCTAATAATCCATTTGGTAAATTATTAAAGTCTACGATCTGTACCGATGTTCCGACTTTCTCAATACCAAAATCAAAATCATCAAATCTGTCTGATTTGTAGGAAATAACAAAATTTGAAGCACTAGACATGCACTGCTTGACCATATTTAGATAGCGAGGTTCAAAGATTTGCAAACCCTGGATTGTTCCTGGGAGAACAACTAATTTTAAAGGAAAGATTGGTAAGTTAATTGGCTTCAATGATGTCTCTTAAAGGTTCATAGATATTTCTACTATTTTTATTGGTCATTATTAAAATGATATCAAAATGTGAACAATTTTTTGAGACCGATTCAATCAAATCATCATGGGAGTTATAAATATTCCCCTTATTATTTTTAAGAATTGATTTATGATCCAGCCATAGGATATCACTATCTAAACTATCAATAGAAAACAGTTCTTCTCCATGAAAACCTCCCGACATTGTGTTAGACCCAAGCTCTATAATATTTAGTATATTTTTTCCGTTATATTTTTCTTGAACTGCTTGAATAGTAGATTTTATTGCTGTTGGATGATGCGCAAAGTCGTCTAGTATTGTTATTCCATTAAAAGTCCCCTTCTCTTCGAGTCTGCGAAGTACGCCACTAAAATCTTTTAGCCCGTCATAAGCATCATTAAGATCTATTCCATAAGATGCAGAAGAAATTATTGCTGCAGCTGCATTCAGATTGTTATGAGAACCATAAAAAGGTAAATCGTTTATACAGACTGACTTTCCATCAAATTTAATCATTGAAGAAGATGAAGCAAAGCTTGCCCTGCTGGCATTTCCATTAATTTCAATAATATCTGCCCAGCATCCCTCATTTATAACGTCTAATGCATTTTTATCATGGTTAAATAGAATTATTTTTCCGCTGCTCGGTATAATTTTTAATAAGTGATGGAATTGTTTTTTTATCTCATCTAAATTGTTAAATATATCTGCGTGATCAAACTCAATATTATTTATCAAAAGAATATTTGGAGAGTAATGTATAAATTTTGATCTCTTGTCAAAAAATGCAGAATCATATTCATCTGCCTCAATTATGAAGATTTCATCACTACCTATTTTTGCAGAGAATGAGAAATCAGGTGATATACCTCCTATGAGATAACCTATATCTTTACCCAAAGACTGAAATATCTTTGCAATCATGAAGGATGTTGTCGTTTTTCCGTGAGTCCCAGAGACAGCTATCACAAATCTATCTTTGATAATGTCGCCAAGCATTTCGGGTCCAGATTTATAAGGGAGGTTTTTGTTTAAAATTTCTTCCACGCACTTATTTCCCCTAGAAAGTGCATTCCCAATTACGTATAGATCAGCTTCAGGCATTGAGGACGGCTCAAATCCTTTTGTTAATTCAACATCTAATTCTCTTAGTTGATCTGACATTGGAGGATAAAAATTGTTATCTGATCCAGTAACCTTATGACCAGACTCAATTAAAATTCGAGCCAATCCTCCCATAAATGTTCCGCAGATTCCTAGGATATGAATTTTCATAAATACTTTTAATAATTAGAACATTTTTGCTAGCATAGTTAAATCTTTACTTAAGCTATGAAAAAAAATGCTTTTTATGCTCAATCCGGTGGTGTAACTTCTGTCATTAATGCAACTGCTGCTGCAGTTATTCAGGAAGCAAAGAAATTCCCAAATCAAATAAATAAAGTTTATGCAGGGCAAAATGGAATACTTGGAGCACTTCGCGAGAACCTGATTGATACCTCTAAAGAATCAAAAAAACTTATTGAATCATTATATTGCAGGCCAGGTGGTGTATTTGGATCATGCAGATACAAACTTAAAAGCTTAGATGAAAATGCAAAAGAATATAAAAGGCTTATAGAGGTTTTTAAAGCTCATGATATTGGTTATTTTTTTTATAATGGTGGGAATGATTCTGCAGATACTGCATATAAAGTATCTCAAATAAGTAAAAGTCTTGGCTATGATTTAACCTGTATCGCAATACCTAAAACAGTTGATAATGATTTGGCTGTTACGGATACATGTCCAGGGTTTGGGTCAGTTGCAAAATATGTTGCGATATCGACTCAAGAAGCAAGTCTTGATGTTCAATCAATGATGGAGAGTTCTACAAAAGTCTTCATCCTAGAGGTAATGGGAAGACATGCTGGATGGATTGCTGGATCTTCAGCTCTTGCAAAACAAGATAACTCTGATGCTCCTCACATAATTCTTCTTCCGGAGATTACTTTTAATCAAACTGCTTTTTTAAAAAAAGTAAAAGAGACTGTAAACAAATTAGGTTACTGTGTTGTTGTAGCTTCAGAGGGAATAAAGAATAATAAAAATAAGTTTCTTGCTGAAGCTGATATAAAAGATGCTTTTGGCCATGCGCAACTTGGTGGAGTTGCTCCTTTTTTAGCAAATCTTATCTCTCGAAGACTAAAACTTAAAAATCATTGGGCAGTGGCTGATTATCTTCAAAGAAGTGCGAGGCATATTTCTTCAAAAGTTGATTTAGATCATGCTGAAGCGGTTGGAAGATATGCCGTTAAATATGCAGTTAAAGGTATGAATGGTGTCATGCCAGTAATAAAAAGAAAAAAGACTTCTAAATATTCTTGGGAAATAGTTCCTGCGAAACTCTCTAAAATAGCAAATGTAGAAAAAAAACTACCAAAAAGCTTTATTACAAAAGATGGCTTTGGAATAACTAAGAAAGGTATAGATTATTTTAGTCCTTTGATTCAAGGTGAAGGACCGGTAAATTATAAGAATGGTCTTCCAAAGCTAGAAGAACCAAAATTAATTCTTGCTAAGAAAAAGCTACCTAATTGGAAGTAGATTCAGGTCTTTCAACCGTTATCGATAAAACCCTTTTATAACCTTGAGGTAAAGATCGTCCTCTTTTTGCTCGCTCATGTTTAAATCCTTCTAGTTCTTTTGGAGAAAACGTCCTAATATTTCCATTGTCTCTTTGAATATTTAATTTAGATCCTTCGCTAAACGGTTTTACAATAATTAATCTTTCCTTCTTTTCAACAAACTGTTTTTTAGGAATATTTATTATTTTAGTGCCTTTGCCTTTTGCTAGGACCGTGAGCTCATCCAAATTAAAAATTAATAACTTCCCAAAGTTGGTTACAGCAGCTATATATTTATCATCTTGCATAATTTTCTCACAAGGAAGAATCTCAGCGCCGTCAGGAACCCTCATAAACGCTTTACCTGTTTTCTTATTGGAGATCATATCTTCAAAGTTTGCGAGAAATCCATATCCAGATGTATTGGCAATAAGAAACTTATCCTCACCTTTTCCAATTGCAACACTCATAAACTCAACTCCTGAGCTAGAAGTAACTCTTCCTGTTAGTGGCTCGCCCAGACCTCTTGCAGAAGGGAGTGTATGCGCAGGCAATGTATAAGCTTTGCCAAGAGCATCAATAAATACACAGGGTTGATTATTTCTTCCTCGACTAAAGTCTTTTAATTTATCCTCTCCCCTATAGGAAAGAGTTGAAGGATCTATTTCGTGACCTTTGGCACTTCTAATCCAACCCGCATTTGAAAGGACAATTGTTACAGGATCGGATGTAATGGTATCTTCCTCAGAGAACATCTTTGCGCTTGAAGATTCAATAATTGGAGAGTTTCTGTCATCTCCAAAGTTTTCTTTTATTTCTTTTAATTCATTTTTAATAAAGGTTTTCAATCTTGCCTTTGAATTAAGAATCTTCTCAAGTTCTTTTTTCTCTTTTTTAAGTGCATCACTTTCTTCTTCTAATTTAATTTGTTCAAGTTTTGCAAGCTGTCTAAGTTTTATCTCTAATATTGCATTAGCCTGAATATCAGATATTTTGAATTTCTTAGTAAGTTCTTTTTTGGGATCATCTGATTTTCTGATGATCTTAATTACTTTATCTAGATCGAGATAGACAATTAATAAGCCTTCTAATATATGTAATCTATCATCTACTTGATCAAGCCTGTGTTCGAGCTTTCTAGTTACTGTTGTTTTCCTGAATGCTATCCAGTCGCTTAGAAGATCTTTTATTGAGTAAACCTTAGGTGACCCTTTTAGAGAAATTAAATTAAAGTTACCCCTGTAGTTTTTCTGTAAGTCTGTTGATGCATATAAATGATTCATGAGATCCTCTGCATTAACTCGATTCGATTTTAAGCTTATTACTAATCTTGTTGGCTCCTCATGATCGCCCTCATCTCTTAGGTCAACAATCATTGGAAGTTTTTTATTTATCATTTGATTTGAAATTTGCTCTAAAACTTTTGAGCCAGACGTTTGGTGAGGGAGGTCAGTTACAATGATGTCATTACCTTCTTTTTTCCAAGCACACTTCATTTTAAAAGCACCTCTTCCAATGCTATACATTTCATTTAACTCTTCTGGAGATGCAACAATTGGAGCCTCGTTAGAAAAATCTGGTCCCTTTATATATTTGAGAATTTGGTCAACAGAAGTCTTAGGGTTTTCTAAAACATGGATAGTTGCGTCAATTACCTCTGTCATATTGTGTGATGGGATATCTGTAGCCATACCAACTGCTATGCCTGTAGTTCCATTAAGTAAAATCGATGGAACTTTTGCTGGAAAGATTACTGGCTCAAGAAGTGATCCATCAAAATTTGGCTGCCAATCCACTGTCCCTTGCTTTAACTCATCTATTAGAAGGTCTGAAAATTTTGTTAGTTTAGATTCTGTATATCTCATTGCCGCAAAAGATTTAGGATCATCTTGCGATCCCCAATTTCCTTGACCATCTACAAATGGGTACCTAAATGAAAAATCTTGTGCCATTAAAACCATCGCTTCATAAGCAGCACTATCACCATGCGGATGGAATTTACCTATTACATCTCCAACAGTTCTAGCAGATTTCTTATACTTTGATGATGCATTTAGTCCAAGTTCTGACATTGCATATAAAATCCTTCTTTGTACTGGCTTCAGCCCATCTCCAATATTGGGCAAAGCTCGATCCAAAATGACATACATCGAATAATTGAGATATGCATTTTCTGCATATTTTTTAATGCTTTGTTTATCTAAATTTTCTTTAGTCATTAAATCTCCGCTAAGTTACCTTTCTTTTCAAGCCATTCTTTTCTATCTGGGGCTCTCTTTTTAGAAAGCAGTAGATCAAATACTGAGTTTGCATTATCAGAACTACTTAAAGTTAGTTGAACTAATCTTCTTGATTCAGGCTTCATAACCGTCTCTCTTAATTGAGACGGATTCATTTCTCCAAGCCCTTTAAATCTTTGAATATCTATCTTAATTTTCGAGTTCTGTTTTTTAATCTTCTTAACAATAGATTCTTTTTCATTCTCATCTAGGGCATAAAAAACTTCTTTTGCAGCATCAATCCTATATAACGGAGGCATGGAGACAAAGATTTTTCCTGAAGTTACTAAATTCTTATAGTGTCTGAGGAATAATGCACATAATAAAGTTGCTATGTGCAGTCCATCTGAGTCGGCATCAGCAAGAATACAAATCTTTCCATATCTTAGGTTGGAAATATCTGTATCTCCTGGCAATGATCCAATAGCAGTCGCAAGATCTTTAATTTCTTGAGATTTTATTATGTCTGCACTTTCTAAATCCCAGGTATTAAGAATTTTTCCTCTTAAAGGCATTATTGCTTGAAACCTTCTATCTCGAGCTTGTTTTGCAGATCCTCCTGCTGAGTCTCCCTCAACTAAAAATAGCTCGCTTTCTTCGATATTATCGCAGTTACAGTCTGAAAGCTTTCCAGGAAGAGCCGGGCCTTTAAATGTTTTCTTTCTATCAACTTTAGTTGAGCTTTTAATCCTCTTTTGAGCAGCGGCAATTGCAAGATCCGCAATCTTTTCACCCTCTTCGGTATGTTGGTTAAGCCAAATACTTAGAGAATCTTTTGTTGAAGATGAAACAAAGCTCATATGATCTTTAGAATCAAGCCTCTCTTTAGTTTGACCAGCAAACTGAGGATTCTTTAATTTTGAGGAAATTACAAAAATGCAGTTAGCAAGAATGTCATCCGAGTTAATTTTTATACCTTTTGGAATCAAATTCCTGTAGTCACAGAATTCTTTTATTGCCTCAAGAAGACCAGATTTAAACCCATTTAAATGAGAGCCACCTAATGCAGTAGGAATTAAGTTCACATAAGTTTCTTTGAGTAAATTATTTGAAGCCTCTTCAGTCCAATTCACTGCTACATCTAATGCTTGATCATCGGAAGTCTTAGAAAGAATAATAGTTTCATCAAGAAGTTTCTCATTACAACCTGAGAACTCATCGAGGTAGTCACTCAACCCCTCATCAAAAATCCATTTAATTCTCTCATTCTTTTTTTCATCAAAGTAATCTATTTGAAGACCTGGGCAAAGAACTGCCTTAGCCTTTAGAAGATGTTTTAAGCTCTTTTTGTTTATCTCTAATGTTTCGAAGTATTGTTTGTCTGGATAAAATCTAATTGTGGTTCCTGAATTCGTAGCTCCAACATCACCTATTGATTTCAAATCATTGTCTTTATCTCCGGCAGAGAAATTTATTTCATACTCTTTTGAATCACGTTTAATTTTTACATTAAGTTTGGTGGATAAAGCATTGACTACAGAAACTCCAACTCCATGAAGCCCTCCTGAAAAACCATAATCTTCTCCAGAGAACTTTGCTCCAGCGTGAAGCTTACACATAATTAATTCAACGCCTGTTAGCTTATGCTCAGGATGGACATCAACAGGCATGCCTCGTCCATTATCTGAGACTTCAACGCTATTATCTTTATAAAGATTTACTTTAATGCGCTTACAATAACCTGATAAAGCTTCATCTACAGAGTTATCCAGAACTTCTTGAATAAGATGATTTGGGCAGGAAGTATCGGTATACATACCTGGTCTTTTTTTGACGGGATCGAGACCCGACAAAACCTCAATTGCTTTTGAATCGTAAGCCTTTTTTGACAATGTTAGATACCTTTATAAGCGTTGGAACTATTTTACTCTAAGCTTAAGTAATATAAAGAAAATAATTCCTTAATGTAAAGTTTACTTGACACTTTATATTGACACAGATAGCATAAAGGTTGTTTAATGCAACCCAATTATTATTGTTATGTTTAAAAATCTGGTTTTAATATCATTCATTTCTTTGCCTTTAGCATCTGAAAACCTTTTAGATATTTATAATGAAGCTCTTGATAATGATCCTCAATATAAATCCTCAGAATATTCGCTTTTAGCTGGTAAAGAATTTGTTGTGCAAGGAAGAGCAGGACTTCTGCCAAATGTTACTTTGAGCGGATCAACCAACTGGAACGAATATTATCAATTTGATGAGTTGCAAAGCGCTTATAATAACAACTCAGTTACCGCTAGATTAACACAACCTCTTTTTAGACTTGATTCTTGGTTTAACTTTAAAAGATCAAAAAAACTTACGGATGCTTCTGAAGCTGACTTCGCTTATGCGCAACAAAATTTGATTATTAGAACAGTAGAAAAATATTTTGGTGTTTTGAGAGCCATTGATAATCTTAATGCTGCTGTTTCAGAAGAAAAAGCAATTAAAAAGCAGCTTGACCAAATCCAACAGAGGTTTGAAGTTGGGCTTTCTGCTATTACGGAAGTTCAAGAGGCGCAATTAGCATATGATTTAAGCGTGGCAGCAAAGATTCGTTCTGAAGGTGCGCTTTTTAACGCAAGAGAAGAGCTTAATTCTTTAATAGGAAGAGAAATATTCTCGATAGATTCTCTCAAGGCAGATATTGTTCCAGAAAATCCTAACCCTACAACTAAACAAGAATGGGTTGATATTGCGCTTAAAAATAACTACAGACTTCAAGCATCAGTTCTTCGAAGAGATGCATCACAGGATTCAGCGAGAAGCTCAGCCTCTGAGCACTTACCAAAAATTAATATTGTCGGAACTGAGTCGGAATCAAATACCAATCAATATACATATGAAGGTTTTGAAGATTTAGGTTTTCAAGCTCCCAGTGAGACACAAAGAAAGAACTATAGCCTCAGCCTTTCAATACCGATCTCTCAGGGTGGTGCTGTCAGTTCAAGAAGAAGGCAGGCCTATGCCGAATACAATAGAGCTGTTGAAGAAACACTTTTTGCGCAAAGAACAGTGATTCAAGAAGTTAGATCTGGGTTCTCAAATGTCATAACTCTTGGCGCTAATTTAAAGGCTCAAAAACAAGCTGTTGTTTCAGCTAACAGCGCACTTGAGGCAACAAGAGTTGGATATGAGGTTGGAACAAGAAATATTGTGGATCTTCTCCAAGCTGAAAAGAATCTTTATACCGCTGAAAAGAATCTAGCAAACGCAAAATATGACTATTTGCTCTCTCAATTAAATCTTGAATTAGCGGCAGGGACTTTAAGCCCTCAAAGTATTAATGAGATCAACGGCTATCTCAATTAATGCCAGAACTCCCTGAAGTAGAAACCACTAAGAATGCCATCCTCCCTTTCAAGGGCAAGACTCTTAAACGGATAATTGTTAATAATCCATCTTTGCGTTGGCCAATAGATGAAAAATTAATTAACAAAATAAAAGATGTAAAAATATTATCTATCTCCAGAAGAGCAAAATATATATTTTTAAATCTGGATGAAATGACAATAATAATTCATCTAGGTATGACGGGAACTTTTAGAATACAAAAGCTTGGAAGCAATGAGACAAGAAAGCATGATCATGTTGTCTTTGAGTTTGATAAAGAAATCCTGATTTTTAATGATCCAAGAAGATTTGGGTCTCTCCACTTATCAACAGATCCCCAATATCATTTCTTGATAAAGCATCTCGGCCCAGAACCACTTGAAGATGACTTCAATTCTGAATATCTCTATAAAAAAATAAAGAAAGCAGGAGTATCCACAAAGAGCTTTTTAATGAATCAAAAGAATGTAGTAGGTATAGGAAATATTTATGCTTGCGAGATATTATTCAGCTCAGGTATTTCTCCTAGGAGAAAAATTAAGTATTTAAATAAAAGTCAATGCGAAGAAATAGTGAAAAATACAAAAAGGATTATCAAAGAAGCAATAACTAAAGGTGGAACTACTCTAAAAGACTTTTACTCTGCAGATGGTAATAAAGGTTATTTTAAGATTGAGTTAAACGTTTATGATCGAGAGAATGAAGAATGTAGAGTTTGTAATGAGAAGATTCTTAGGTTTGTCCAGAATCAGAGATCAACTTTTTATTGTAAGAGCTGCCAGAACTAATGATTTAGTTTCGCTTTAAGAGCCATTTCTACATTTTCATGAACAAAATTTGAAATATCTCCTCCTAAACTAGCAATTTCCTTAACTAGACTTGATGATACATAAATGAGTGTGTCCTTAGGAGTCAAAAAAATGCTTTCTATGTCTGGAGCAAGTGCCCTATTCATTGTAGCTAGTTGAAACTCATGCTCAAAATCAGATACTGCTCTCAAACCTCTAATGATGGCACATGCATTATTTTCCCTTGCAAGATCAACTGTAAGTTTCTTTTTAAATGCAACAACCTCAATCTTTTCATTATCAGCATAGATTGAGCTCACTAAGTCTAATCTTTCTTCAGAAGAAAAAAGTGGATTTTTCATATCTGTCTCGGCAACGCTAATAATAACCTTGTCAAAGAGCACAGTTGCTCTTTCAACAATATCCATGTGTCCAACCGTAATTGGGTCGAATGAACCAGGGTAGATTGCTACTTTCATAGCAAAATAATACCTAAATTGTTATCTATTTGGAAATATCAGAGCGCTTCGAAATGTATATCCGCATTTTTAAGTCTTTCAACTAATACATTTCCAAGTCCTGATGCGCTTGTAAGGACTCCTCCATACTCTCTACCTCCTGGGAGAGATTCTGGATCTTCAAGTAATGATAATGCACATTCAGCTGCAAACTTAGATGTAACTTTATAGCCAGGATCACCTTTGCCAGACATTCTATAAAGAGACTTCTGGCCATCCTCATTTTCAACTAAGTATTTACAATCAAACCAGCCATTTTCTTGAACCTCTAAAGAAGGCCCCTCTCCTGGTTTTCTTAAGAATGATCTAACAATTTTTCTTAAAGGTGATACAAGAGTTAAACCTAGCAACCCTAGTCCAAGAGTTGAAAAGAAGGCTTTACCCCAACTTGTATGAAAAGCATGCTCCTGATATGTGAAATTATTTCCGTAAGACTTCTGACGTTCGGTCAATAGAGCCTCACTTCTCCTTACTACTCTAGTATTAGCGCCTGCCATCACGAATGGGCCTGACCATGCATTTAAATCTTTCTGTTTAGAAATCTTGAACACATCGGAGCTTAATTTCTTTTGCTCATTTGTATATGATCCTTCCGGATTAAGAAGAAAAGGGTCACGGATTTCTTTTCCAAGATCTAAATCTCCCATGGCAAACATTGTCTCTATAGTTCCACCAGAGGCTTCTCCTTTCCAAGAGTGAAACGAGTCAACTCTTTTTACTGGCTTGTTTGAAGATCTAACAGCAAAGAAAGTTCCAATATCTGAAGGTATTGAATCAAACCCACAAGATGGAATTATTCTTATCCCTTTTCTTGATGCTTCCTCATGATATTTCTCAATCAACCCTTTAACCCAAAAGTTCTCGCCTGTGATATCAACATAATGCGTTCCATTTTCAACACATGCTGCAACAAGTTTTGATCCATATCTATGAAATGGACCAGCGGTTGATAAAACAACTTTTGATCTTGAGCAAATATTTCTTAACCCTTCTTCATCATTAGAATCAGCAATAAAAATTTCAACATTTGCAGAAAGTTTATTAGCTACATCCTGTAATTTCTCTAGATTTCTTCCTGCTATTGCCCACTTAATTTCAAGATCTAATGATTGAAAGTATTTAACGCATAGCTGACCAGTAAAACCGGTCGCACCATAGATCACAATCTCAATATCTTTGTTCATATCTTCATTCTATCAACATAAGTACTTGACACATATGTTAAATTTAAAGGAGTAATTAAAGGAAGTAAATATGGATATATCTATTGAAAATAGATTGCCTGTAACAGTTCTATCAGGCTTTCTTGGTGCAGGTAAAACTACAGTTTTAAGTCATATTCTTAACAATCGTCAAGGTAAAAAAGTTGCTGTCATTGTTAATGATATGAGTGAAATTAATATTGATGCTGGCATCGTAAAAAATGAAGTCTCACTAAATCATAGTGAAGAAAAACTAGTGGAAATGAGCAATGGATGTATTTGCTGCACTCTAAGAGAAGATTTGCTTTTGGAAGTTAATAAGTTAGCAAAAGAAAAAAAGTTTGATTATCTCGTAATTGAATCAACGGGAATATCTGAGCCTTTACCTGTTGCTGAAACTTTTACATTTGCTGATGAAACAGGAGTATCTTTATCTGATGTTGCTAGGTTAGATACTATGGTAACTGTTGTGGATGCTGTGAATTTTCTTAAAGATTATGAAGAAGCTAAATATCTAAAAGATTCAGGAGAATCTCTTGGGGAAGATGATGACAGAAGTGTTGCCGATCTGTTAGTGGATCAAATTGAGTTTGCAGATATTCTTCTTATTAGTAAGACTGACCTTGTTGAATCAGAGGATATAGAAAAACTTAAAGCGATACTTAAAAGCCTTAATACTCATGCCCAGATCCTTCCAATTTCACAAGGACAGGTTGATGTTGAAGAAGTTTTGGATACCGGGCTTTTTGATTTTGAGCGAGCACAGCAAGCTCCGGGGTGGTTAAAAGAAATGAGAGGAGAACATGTTCCTGAGACAGAAGAGTATGGAATTGGAAGTTTTAGCTTTATTGCGAGACTGCCCTTTCACCCAGAAAGATTTTATAAATTCCTTCATGGCACAAAACAGTATGGGAAATTAATTCGGTCTAAAGGAATCTTCTGGCTTGCGTCAAGACATGAGTATGCTGGTCAATGGAGCCAAGCTGGAGGTATTGCAAGATATGGTTATGCCGGAATGTTTTGGAGCTCAGTTCCTTCTGATAGTTGGCCAACCGATGAAGAGTCAATTAATACCATTAGAGAACAATGGGAAGATCCATTTGGCGATAAACGACAAGAACTAGTTTTTATAGGTCAAAGTCTAGATGAGGATGCAATGTTGAAAGCTCTAGATAATTGCCTTTTATCTGAGGAAGAGCTTTTAAAGGGAGAATCCTATTGGGAAACACTAGATGATCCTTTCCCGCCATGGAAATAGGTAAATTAATTATTTTTAAAAGATTAGAATATTAGTATCATATTTTCACCATGCTAAAATTTTAATGTTCATGAAAAATAGTTTTATATTAATAGCGCTAGTCTTCCTCGCCTCTCCATGGGCAGAAACAAAAGAAAATCTTAATTATTTTGATGCGATGGATGTATTCGAGCTTGAATGGGCTTCTGATCCTCAAGTTTCATCTGATGGAGAAGCAATAGTTTATGTAAGAAAATCCAATGACATTATGAAAGATAGGGTGCGATCTAATCTTTGGAGAATAGCAAAAGATGGAGGAGATCATAGACCTTTGTACTCAGGGATCAAGAACTCATACTCTCCACGCTGGTCACCGGATAATAGAAGAATTGCATTTGTTTCAAACAACTCTGGATCAACTCAGATTCACATGCATTGGGTAGATACTGGTGAAACTGCGGCAATCTCTCAACTGCAAGAATCACCATCAAGCTTGTCATGGTCACCAGATGGTAAATGGTTAGCATTTACGATGAGAGTAAAAGCTGAAAGCAAATCACTCATTGAAGAAAGAGATAAGCCTGATGGAGCATCTTGGGCAAAAAAACCAATTACAGTTACTACTACAAGATATCAATATGATGGCAGAGGAATTGTTGAGCCTTCATATCGTCATATATTTGTTGTTCCTGCTGAAGGAGGTTCAGCTCGCCAACTAACAACTGGAGATTTTAATCATTATGGTTCGGTCTCATGGTCAAAGGATAGTAAGGATATTTTCTTCTCTGCATACAGATCAGATGATTGGGAGCTTGTTAGTAATGAGGCTGATATTTACTCTGTTTCTGTTTCTAACAATGAATTGAAACAAATTACAAAACAATCAGGTGAGGAAAGATCTCCAGCTATATCACCCAATGGAGAGATGATTGCCTTTTACGTAAAGGAAAGGCGTCCCTTGGCATATACCCCAAGCAGAATAGCTGTAATGGATCTCCAAAGCAGGGAGATAAAAATAATTTCAAAAGATCTAGATGATGATGCAGATAATTTATTCTGGTCAGAAGATAGTAAATCTATCTATTTTGCCTTTGATAATAGAGGAGAAAGAACTATTAAACAGATCTCCTTAAATGGGGATTTAAATGAAATTGCATCAAATGTTGGTGGCACGACAATCGGAAGACCATATATTTCTGGAGGTTTTCATATAGCAAATGGGACTGCTGCTTATACCTATGGTAAACCTGATAGGCCTGCTGATGTTGGTATTGCGATAAAAGGTAAAACAAAAGCATTAACCCAATTAAATGAAGATATTCTTGGCTATAGGAAGCTAGGAAAGGTTAATGAAATAATATATAACTCTTCATTTGATAATGAAGAGATACATGGTTGGTATATTACACCTCCAAACTTTGATCCATCTAAAAAGTATCCTTTAATACTTGAAATCCATGGTGGTCCACATCTAGCTTATGGGCCTCACTTCTCAGCAGAACTTCAAATGATGGCAGCCTCTGGATATATTGTTTTTTATGATAACTACAGAGGTAGTTCATCTTATGGTGAGGATTTTGCATTATTGCTTCAATACAAATATTCAAGTCCAGAAGATTTTGCAGACCATATGTCAGGTATAGATGCCCTAATTGCTAAAGGTATTGTTGATGAAAATAATCTTTTCATTACAGGTGGTAGTGCTGGAGGTATAGCTACTGCTTATGCAATAGGTCTAACTGACAGATTTAATGCGGCCGTATCAGCAAAACCTGTAATTAATTGGCTGAGCAAGCCTCTAACTGCGGATTCTATGGTTGGGCAGATATATCATCAATTTCCTGGACCTCCGTGGGAACACCTTGAACATTATTGGGAACGCTCTCCTCTTTCTCTTGTCGGAAATGTCACTACTCCAACAATGTTAATCACTGGAGAAGACGATAGAAGAACTCCGATTTCAGAAACAGAACAGTTCTATCAAGCATTGAGATTGAGAGGCATTGATAGCGCAATGATCCGAATTCCAAATACATCGCATGGTATTGCAAGCAGACCGTCAAATCTAATAACTAAGGTTGATCATATACTTGCTTGGTTTGAAAAATATAAGAATGATGTCGATTAAAGCTAAAAAATATTTATTGGAGGAGCTATGAAAGGTTATTGGGTCGTTGCTGTTCAGGATGTAATTAAACCAGATACATGGGAACAAGTATTATCGTCATGGGGAAATTATGTAGAAAAATCTAATGGTGTTGTAAATCCTATTTCGTTTGGTCCGCCTAAGGCAGTTTATGAATCAGGGATTGAAAAAACAACTGCTGTAATTGAGTTCCCATCACTTGATCAGGCAGTTTATGCAAGAACTGAAGATCCAGACTATTATCAAGGAGTAATTGAAGCTGACGGAACGCCTGTTGAGAATAAAGTAATCAGGGACTTCAGAATTATTGAAGTAGAGGATGGCTGGATGAAGCCGGGTCATGGATATTGGCTTGTTTGGGTAAGAGAGTTTAAAGATAAAGAGAGCTGGTTAGAAAAAGTAATGCCGGCCTGGCAGGAATATGTTGCTTCAGGTGCTTGTAAAGTTCATCATCTTAAGCCACCCCATATGGCTGTAGAGGATGGAAGAATGCTACCTTTTGCTTTGTGTGAATTTCCATCTTTACAAGATGCTATAAATGCGAGGAACAGTGATGAATATAACAAAGATGTTCTTGGTGCAGCAGGAAAGCCTGTTGAAGAAATGGCAATTAGAGATTTCAGGATTATTGAAGGGTAAATGGTGGGCCCGGGAGGACTCGAACCTCCGACCAATGGATTATGAGTCCACTGCTCTAACCAACTGAGCTACAGGCCCTATAGAATTAGGCTGGTAATTATAAAGGTAAAATAAGTTAAATTCCTTAATTAATTATCTTTTGCAATATGCATCATAGTTAACAGCATAGTTAGCTGCTAACTCAGCTAAAGCGAGGGCATCTAAATACAATTTATCAGCCATTTCTTGATGACCCATACTTTCATGACCTTCACCTTCTTTCATAGCTTCACCAGCTGCATAAAGAAAAAATCCTGAGGCCTCACTGACTTTTTTACAGTTTTCAGGTTTCCACCTTCCCCATCTTTCCATCTCTTTCTTCATTTGTGCTTCTTTTTTCTTCATCATTTCCATTTTTTTCATCTCTTTAGGAGACTTGCCTTCTTTCTTGCCATGATCATCTGCAAGAATCATTAGTGGAATTGATAAAAAAACTAATAGTGATATCTTCTTAAACATACATCTCTCCGTAAAAATACTAGATATAGTTTAGACTAAAAATAATAAAGGTAGTTCAAAAACTTTTTTTAATCATCTAAAAAGCTTCTTAAATGACTAGATCTTGCTGGATGCCTCAACTTTCTCAATGCTTTTGCTTCAATCTGTCGTATCCTTTCCCTAGTAACATCAAATTGTTTACCGACTTCCTCAAGAGTATGATCAGTATTCATCCCAATACCAAATCTCATTCTGAGAACTTTTGCCTCCCTTGCGGTTAAAGATGATAGAACATCATCAGTGGCAAAATGTAGACTTTCATCCGTTGCATTTTCAAGAGGAGACTCGATAACAGTATCTTCAATAAAGTCTCCAAGGTTTGAGTCCTCATCATCACCAATTGGTGTTTCCATTGAAATAGGTTCTTTAGCAATCTTTAGTACTTTTCTTACTTTATCCTCAGGCATATCAAGCTCTTTACTTAATTCTTCAGGTGTTGGTTCTCTTCCCATATCTTGCATCATCTGTCTTGAAACTCTATTCAATTTATTAATAGTTTCTATCATGTGAACAGGTATTCTTATAGTTCTTGCTTGGTCAGCAATAGATCTTGTTATAGCCTGTCTAATCCACCAAGTTGCATAAGTACTAAACTTATAACCTCTTCGGTATTCAAATTTATCAACGGCTTTCATAAGACCAATATTTCCTTCTTGGATTAGATCTAAGAACTGTAACCCTCTATTGGTGTATTTTTTTGCAATAGATATTACAAGTCTTAGGTTAGCCTCAACCATATCTTTTTTGGCACGTCTCATCTTGGTTTCACCCATAGACATGCTTCTATTGATCTCTTTGACCTCTTTTGAGCTTAGTCCAACCTTATCTTCAAGAGCTTTGATCTCCTTCTGAGAAATCATCACATCTTGTTTAACTTTTTCTAGCAAGTCTTTTTTATATTTCTTGTTTTTAACAAATGACGGCATAATTGTCATTTTTGTAAAGTTATCTTTAAAAGCTTCTAAAAAGTCTTTTCTAGGAATCCTTGCACTCTTCACACATAAAGTCTGAATGATTCTTTCATGACTTCTTATTGTTTCAAGATCATGTCTTGCAATAATGCAAATTTCTTCAAACATTCTTGGACTGAATTTTAAGAACTTAAAAATGTTTCCAAGTTTTTCGAACTCTTCTTGCGTTTTCTTATGACTTCGACCATTTTTATCCAGCACTTTCATTGTTTTGTTGTACTGTCTTTTAAGAGAAGTCATTCTTCTTTGGACTTCTTTAAAATCTAACTCGCCATCATTTTCATCATCATCTTTTTTATCTGCAAGCTGTTTTGCTTTTTCACTTCCAGGTCCAGCTGAGGGTACTTCTTCCATTTCTTCTAAGAATCCAGTCAAAAGATCATTAAGTTTCTTTTCTTCATCTTTGACAAGCTGAAAGTAGGACAAAACATATTCAACAGTTCTTGGATATTGTGCACTTGCAAGAAGGAGATCTCTCATACCCTCTTCAATTCTTTTAGCGATCTCTATCTCACCTTCTCGAGTAAGTAAATCTACAGTACCCATTTCTCTCATGTACATTCTTACTGGATCAGTTGTTCTTCCTGTTTCGTTTTCAACAGCTGCTAGAGCTTCTGCAGCTTGCTCAAGAGCTATATCATCTGTATTTTCTGACTCTCGAAGCATGAGAGTATCTAAATCAGGGGCTTTTTCATGAACTTGTAGACCAAGATCATTAATCATTCCAATAATTTCTTCTACTTGATCTGGATCCGAAATATCATCAGGAAGATGATCATTGACATCATCATAAGTAAGGAAACCTTGTTCTCTTCCCTTCTCTATAAGCTCGGCTATTTTTGAGCCTTCTTGTTTTGAAAATTTATCCACTTATCCTCTTTTTAATTCTGAAAAACTTCTCTATATCTAGTGACTAATTACTTATTTTCAATCCTTTTTTAAAGACAGATTTTTTAATAGTATTTTGTCTTCATTATCAATTTCTGGTTTCTTAAGAATAAGTTGTTGAAGCTCTCTTCTTTCGGTTTCAGAAATTGACCCGGTATTATACTTGGTTTTTAAAGATTCCTCTCTATCTTCCTCGTCTTTTAGTAATGAGTTCATACAATCGAAAAACATTTTTCTTGCATCTTCTTGTTCAATCTTAATTTCGGAAACCATTGCCTGACTAAAAAGTTCTTTAAGTGTTTTTGATTTGATGCGTTCAATAAGCTTTGAAACAAGAGTATCAGATTCAACTTCTATCACTTCTCTTAACTCTTTCAAAAAGCTTATTGATGAATCATCTTTAATCTCATCAAAAATTGGATCTTGTGTGAGCGATCTATCAGTAAGAACAGAATGAATTATTAAATAAATTGAAGCAATCTGTTTTGTATTGCTGCTTTGCTCCACTTTTACTTCTGCTGACGATAATTTTGGTTTTGGCTGATTGGGTTTTGATATAAGTTTTTCAACTGGTATTTCACATATTTTGCTTGTTTCAGAAATAAATGCCTCCCTTAGGGGGATATTATTAATAGTTCTTATTAATTCAGATGCATAGCTAGCTATTTTTGATCTTCCCTCAAGAGAGTTTATGTCATCTACTTTTTTAACCTTTGAAAAGAAAAATTCTGAGAGTGTTTGGCCATTATTTATGAGATCAATAAAACCTTTATCTCCATGCTTATTAACATAACTATCCGGGTCATCACCTGCCTCAAAAAAAACAAATTTTATTCTTGTATCTTCACGGATAATTGGAAGTACATTCTGAAGCGCTTTCCAAGCAGCCTTTTCTCCAGCTAGATCTCCATCAAAAGCAAAGAAAATATTATTTGAATAACGCATTAATTTCGAAAGATGATTAGATGTAACTGCAGTCCCTAAAGTTGCAACTGCATTCTTAATTCCTTTTTCATGAAGTGCAATTACATCCATATAGCCCTCGACGACTATTATTGAATCCATTTTTTTTGTTTCTCTGCGAGCTTCATAAAGCCCATAAAGTTCATTTGATTTATTGAAGAGTTTTGTTTCTGGAGAGTTTAAGTATTTTGGTTCGTCATCGGGATCTATAACTCTTCCACCAAATGCAATATTCTGACCTTTTATATTTCTAATAGGAAAGATAACTCTATTTCTAAATCTGTCATAATTCTTTTGATTTTTCTCAAGGAAAAGTCCTGATGAGGTCATAACCTTTTGTTCAAATCTCTTTTCAAATGAGGAATAGAGGCTATCCCATGAATCATCCGAAAAACCAAGTTGGAACTTCTTAGCTGTTATCCCAGATATATTTCGAGACTTTAAATAACTAATTGCCTTTTTGCTTTCTTTTAACTTCGCTTCAAATACCTTTACTGCCTCGTCTAATATTGAGTAGTCGTTTTCATCCTGAATCTCGGTTTTTTCATATGGAATCTCTAAACCCAAGGAAGATGCTAATGTTTCTACAGCATCTGTGAAATCAAGATTCTCATAATCTCTTAGAAAGTTAATAGAGTTTCCCGATGCCTGACAAACGAAACAATAGTAAAACTGTTTATCCTGATTGACAGCCATTGATGGTTTATGATCATCATGAAATGGACAAACACCCCAGTAGTTTGAGCCTTTTTTGTTCAATTGAACCCTTCTACCAACTACATCAACGATATCTGTTTGGTCTAAGACTTGATCAATGAAGCTTTTAGGAATGCTCATTATTTAACCAACTATCTAAAATTATCTTTGCGGCAACATCATCTATCATTTCAGAATCTTCATCTAATTGACGTGCTTCAAAAGACGTTAATCTTTCATCGAAGAATTCAATCTCAACATCTATTATAGATCTGAGCTTTTTAGCAAACCTTTCTACTTTTTCCATAAAATCGCTTTTCGTACCATCCATATTAAGTGGTTTACCAATGATAATTCTATTAGGCTCCCACTCCATAATCTTTTCTTTTAACTCATCCCAATTAAATCCGGTCTTTGCTTTTTTAACAATTGAAATTGGTGATGAAGTCATTGTTTCGGTGTTACCCACAGCAAGACCTATCTTCTTTTCTCCGTAATCAATGGCAATAACTACCATTACTTATGACCCAAATTTCCAAATTCTATCTACCTGCAAAACTTCATACTCACTTAACATCTCATCTGAAAAAGGCTCGAATGGTGATGCCAGTCTTACAATTTCTTTAGCTATTTTATCAATTTCTGAGTTTCCTGATGAGTCGATTATTTTAGTGTCAATTAAATTACCTAATGAATCTATGCTAACAACCAGTCTAAGTTGGGTTAAGTCTAATTGAGAATACTCTTTCTTAAGAACATTATGTCCCACTCTCTCAATTTTTCTTTGCCAAGCATTTAAGTACTTTGACTCAATAGTATTTTGATCTGAGTTAGCATCTAACATTTTTACTTTTAGGGTTTTTTGTTTGATCTGATCATCAATCAATTTAGATGATTCTGCTCCTTTCCCATTTATTAGGTTATTCACTTCCGGTAAAAAATCTGGGTCTTGATCTACATCCGCATTTGCTAACTTTATGTTTACTACTGGGGAAGAATCAAAAAGCGGTTGCTTATAAATAAAAATAAAAGAAACACCGAATATTAAAAAAACATGGATTAATGTCGATAGAAGAAATGATTTTTTAAGGTTAACTCTATTCTTAATGTTTTTGTTATAAAGAATGGGATGGCTCATAGGGAATCAAAAATCTTTGTTATTGGGTTTTCACCAGTTTGGTCGAAAATTTCAACTGCGCAGGTAGGACTAGTTATATTTATTTCAGTTAGTTTGTCATCAATTATGTCGATACCTGCAAAAAGTATATTCTCACTTTTTAATCTAGCACCAACTTTTTCTCCAATTTCTTTCTGATTAGAAGTAATTTTCTTAGCTACTCCCTTACCTCCTTGTGCTAAATTTCCTAGAAATGATCCATCCTTTGGTATTCTAGCCAAGCAATACTCAAAAGGTTCTCCATTTATCACAAGAACTCTAAAATCTCCTTCATTAATCTTTGGAAGAAACTTTTGACCAATAATTTGTGTTTCAGAGTCTTCTGTTAGATCTATAACTTTTGCCAAACTTTTTGGGTCATTAGTTGAAACCTTGTGAATATTATCTCCGCCCATCCCATTAAGAGGTTTTATGACAATCTCCTCATGAATTTTTAAGAATTCTTCTATTTTTGTTGAATCTGCTGAAATAATTGTAGGAGGCATAAGATCGATAAACTCCATAGCAAAAATCTTTTCATTAAAAATTTTTATGGCATTTGGATTGTTGATTATATTGGCTCCATCCTGCGATGCCACATTTAATAGATGTAAACAATTCATATAGTCTTGATCAACCGGTGGATCTTTTCTCATAAAGCAAAATGAAAAACTTGTTAAATCAATTTCATTCTTTTTTGCTGTTTCTAGAGTGTCATTATTATTGATTATTTGTGAGCATTGTGATGATAGTCTTTGCTTAAGTGTAAGATCACTCATCTCACACTGAAAAACCTCATAATCTCTTCTTAATGCCTCTTTCATAATAAATATAGAGGTATCTTTTTCTTGTTTTAGAGAATCAAAGGGGTCTGTTATAAATAAAATTGAGTTTCCCATCAATCTATAATAAACCAAGATTACTTTTTATAACTGATAATGCCGTTATAGGAGCAGTTTCTGCTCTTAAAATATTTTTACCAAGAGAAATATTGTGACTAGTTGTAGCATTGAGAAATTCTCTCTCTTTTTTGCTAAATCCAGATTCAGGTCCTGTGATTAAGGTAATTCTATCTTCAAAGTTCTTGATAGACTGAAAGTCATTAGTAGCATCCAAATCAAAAAAAATACTAAAGCTATCATGATCAATTGCTGATGATAGGTCTTCATATATTTGGAAATCAGGAACTATATTCGATCCATTTTGTTCACATGCCTGAGTAATAATTGATGAAGCTTTTTCATTAATTTTTGATAGGTCTTTCTTGCTAATGCTTTGATCAACATTGTCCGGTCTGAACAATGAGATATTACTAACACCGATTTCTGTTACTTTTTGGATAGCAAAAAAAAGGTTTTCTTTTTTTATATAAGGCATTAAGACTTTTAAGTTGATTCTCTCTGGTTGCTGGTATTCAATGTCGCCAATTTGCTCCAATACTATCTTTTTTTTCTCAAGCGATACTATCTTACAAATGGATGAATTACCCTCTCCATCGAATACATCTAACTTAGATCCCTCTGAGAGCCTAAGAACATTCCTCAAATGATTAATCTTAGATTTGTTATCAATTGAAATTTTATCTGTTCGACTAAATTCTTTGTAATATACTCTATGGAGCTTCATTAAATAATTATAAATTGTTCTCAAACATTAATGCATAAGAAAAAAATAATCCTCATCCGTCACGGGGAAGCTGCTTCAACTTGGGATGGAGATGATAGGGATCCTGGTTTAAGCAAAAAAGGTGTTGATCAAGCTAAATCAATTAATGATTTTACAAAAAGTATTTTTTCCAAAGGATATGATTTCATCTCAAGTCCAAAAAAAAGAGCTATAGAAACTCTTAGTTATGCCTCTGAAGGTATTGATGTTGATTTTGATATAAATGAAAGTTTTGTTGAGATACCCGCAGAGGATATTGATTCGGATATAAGATTTGAATGGCTTAAAGATATTAGTACAAGGAAAATAGAAACGCTTCCTGATGACATTAAAAACTGGAGGGAGCGAATTATTACTGAGACTTTTGGACTTAAAAATAATTCCATCATTTTTTGCCACTTCATGGTCATAAATGTTCTTGTTGGCTATGCAATCAAAAAAGATAGGTTGTTACATTTTTATCCAGACAATGCATCAATAACCGAAATTGAAGTAGAAAATGAAAAAATCTCTGTGATCTCGATGAAGGATGTTGAAAAAACTATCATAAATGTATGAAGTAGTATTGATCATTTTTTAATCAATTGTAAACTACAAGATCAATCAATAATTTTTTTGCATTTGAAAGAAAATAAGAAAGTTTTAGTAGGCAAAAACAAAAGTCTTAATGAGGATGTAAAAAAGGCCCTAAATCTATATTTTAAAAGTTTAGACTCGCAGGAACCTAGAGATGTTTATGACTTAGTTATGCGTGAGGTTGAAACTCCATTATTTAATTTTATTCTGCAGCATACAAATAATAATCAATCCAAAGCAGCAAAGATCCTTGGCATTAATAGAGGTACTTTTAGAACAAAACTAAAAAAATATGGGATTATAAAGTGAAAAATATTTCGCCTAAGTCAGCCTTGGTAAGCCTCTCTGATAAAACTAATTTAGATCTTTTAGTTTCATTCCTTTTAGAGAGGAATGTAGAAATCATTTCTACTGGGGGGACATATAAAGCAATCAAAAAAATTACTGATAATGTAATAGAGGTCTCAGAATATACAGGACATAAAGAAATGATGGATGGAAGAGTAAAAACACTTCATCCAAAAATACATGCTGGCATTTTGGCTCGTCGTGGAGAAGATACAGATGTATTGAAATCAATGGGTTATAAAGAGATTGATATCGTTGTTGTTAACTTGTATCCCTTTGAGGAAACAATAAAATCTGGATGTTCGTTTGAAGAAGCAATAGAGCAAATTGATATCGGTGGCCCAACAATGATCAGGGCAGCAGCAAAAAACTTCAAAGATGTATTGGTTTTGTCTGATCCAAACGACTATGAGGAAATGATTAGTGAATGGGATTCAAAGAGTGGTATTAGTTACGAATTCAGAAAAAAACAAGCTGCAAAAGTTTTTAAAAAAATGAGCCAATACAATAGAGCAATTCATCAATACATGGATTCAGAAAATGATGAAAATGTAATTATGGATTTATCTAATCCAAAAGTTTTAAGATATGGGGAAAATCCCCATCAAAAAGCAAAACTATATTTAAAAGATTCTTCTCAAAAAAAGAATATAGCTAATGCGGACATACTTCAGGGAAAAGAACTTTCATATAATAATATTGCGGATTCAGATGCTGCTTGGGAATGTCTAAAGCAGTTCCAAAAGCCTGCATGCGTGATTGTAAAGCATGCTAATCCATGTGGAGTTAGTGAGTCTGAAGATATTAAAACAGCCTATAGAAAAGCTTTTCAAACTGATCCAACTTCAGCTTTTGGTGGAATAATTGCAATTAATAGGGCGCTTGAATCAAGTTTGGCAGAAGAAATACTGGAAAATCAGTTCGTTGAAGTAATAATTGCTCCTAAGTTTGATATAGATGCCCTAAGTGTCTTAAAGAAAAAAGAAAATATAAGAGTTCTAAGATGTGATCTTGATGGAGACGTGGTTGGTAATCAGTTTAAGGTTGTTTCAGGTGGTGTACTTGTGCAAGATGAGGACACAAAAATTATTTCTATAGATGATCTAAAAGTAGTTTCTGATCTTAAACCTTCTCAGGAGCAATTAAATGATTTTATGTTTGCTTGGAAGGTAGCTAAATTCGTAAAGTCAAACGCTATTGTATTCGCGAAAGATGGACAAACGATTGGTATTGGAGCAGGTCAAATGAGCAGAGTTATTAGTGCTGAAATTGCAAGCTTAAAAGCCAAAGAAGAAGGCTTGAATGTTGAAGGATCGTGCATGGCATCAGATGCATTCTTTCCTTTCAGGGATGGTATTGATAAAGCAGCTAGCAGTGGAATCAAATCAATAATACAACCCGGTGGGTCTGTCAGAGATCAAGAAGTTATAGATGCTGCAAACGAACATAAAATGGTTATGGTTTTTACTGGCGTAAGACATTTCAGGCATTAACAAATGAAAATCTTAGTAATTGGTTCAGGAGGAAGAGAGCATGCTTTGGCATGGAAGTGCTCTACTGATAAATTTGTTGAAAAGGTTTATGTTGCTCCAGGCAATGCAGGAACATTTCTTGAAGAAAAAATAGAGAATATTTCCTTGGATATAAATAACAATGAGGATGTCTCTAACTTCTGTGTTTCAAATAATATTGAACTTGTAATTGTCGGTCCTGAAGATCCTCTAGTTAATGGTTTGGTTGACTTTCTTGAGTCTAAAAATATAAAAGTGTTTGGGCCCAGAAAGGGAGCTGCTCAGCTAGAGGGATCAAAAACCTTCGCGAAGGACTTT
This sequence comes from uncultured SAR86 cluster bacterium, assembly GCA_902518715.1. Taxonomy (GTDB): domain Bacteria; phylum Pseudomonadota; class Gammaproteobacteria; order Magnimaribacterales; family D2472; genus CACNXK01. Next base: position 5,053 of record CABYHU010000007.1, on the reverse strand, counting down.
TTTATAAAATATGGTATACCTACAGCAAATTATAAGTCTTTTGATAATCATCATGATGCTCTGGAGTACCTCGACAAGATTGATTTCCCATCGGTTGTAAAAGCTGATGGCCTTGCTGCTGGAAAGGGAGTTATTATTTGTGATGATCGAGAAGCTGCAGAAAAAGCCCTTGAAGATATATTTGAATCAAATGCCTTTGGGGATGCTGGAAATAGAGTGGTAATCGAAGACTTTTTGAATGGAGAGGAAGCAAGCTTTATTGCTGTTGTCAGTGATGATCAAATTATTCCTCTTGCAACAAGCCAAGATCATAAAGCTGTTGGAGATGGAGATGTTGGACTAAATACTGGAGGTATGGGTGCTTACTCCCCTGCTCCAATTGTCACAGATGAGATTCACAAAAGAGTTATCGATGAGGTTATGCTTCCAACAATGAATGGATTAAAGGCTGAAGGATTTCCCTATCTTGGTTTTTTATATGCTGGCCTAATGATAGAAGGAGATGAGATAAAAGTCTTAGAATTTAATTGTAGGTTTGGCGATCCAGAAACTCAGCCAATTATGCTCAGATTAGAATCTAGCTTTACAAATTTATGTCTTGATGCGATTAATAAAAAACTTAATGCCCATCAAATTGAATGGTCATCAATGCACTCTTGTGGAGTAGTTTTAGCATCATCAGGCTATCCAGAAGATTATGAAACAGATATGGAAATAGATATAAAAAATCATTTCAGTAAAAATGAGAAATTGTTTCATGCAGGTACAAAGTTTGTAGATAATAAGATTCTCACATCGGGTGGTAGAGTTTTTTGTATGACAGCTTTAGGTGAGACCTTAGAAATTGCTATAGATAATGCGTATAATGCAATCCCTAAAATTAACTTTGAGGGCATGTTCTTCAGAAGTGATATTGGGAAAAAAGGATTAAAGAATGATTAATAAATTTGTAAATGAATTAGACATAGCTTTGAAAACTCTTTCTTATAAGAAAAGTGGAACTGATAGGGATTATCCTGCAGATAGAGAATCCAATGATGTAAATCTATCAGAATCTGAAAGAAAACTTTCAGAAGCTCTTATGAGAGTTAATTTAGCAGGTGAAGTTGCTGCACAAGCCCTTTATAGAGGGCAGGCAATGGTTTGCAAAGATCCTGAAATAAAAGAGCACTTGATACATGCTGGCGATGAAGAGACTGATCATTTAATTTGGTGTAAAAAAAGATTGGATGAGCTTGATGGAAAACCTTCAGTTCTAAATCCTATTTGGTATGCAGGATCATTTGCAATTGGAGCAATTTTTGGATCTTTAGGAGAAAAAACTAGTTTAGGTTTTGTTGAAGAGACTGAGAAGCAGGTGGTAAAACACCTCCAAAGACATTTAGATAAAATCTCTGAGAATGATAAAGAGACAATTGAAATATTAAAAACTATGCAAGAAGACGAAGATTTGCATGCTGGTCAAGCAAATGAATCTGGAGCTGAAGAGTTACAAAGTCCTACTAAGAAAGTAATGGAGCTCACAGCTAAAGTAATGACTTCTACAAGTCATTATATTTAACTATCTATCTTGTCTTTTCCAGGAAACTGGCACTCCCTCTTTATGATATCTCTTTGCTTCTTCCATGAGTTTATCAAATTCGGTTTTTGATGAATAAACTGTCACTATCAGTGCATTTGGTTTGTTCTCAGTGATTCTTAGAACTCTACCCATTCTCTGAACTCTTTGCCTTTTACTTGATGAGGCACTTAATATAAGTGCTCCATCTGCCTCTGGCATATCAAAACCTTCATCAAGAGCAGTACAAGTAACCAATACATTAAGGTCAGCTTTTTTAAACTTATTTAAGTTTTCTAATCTTTCTGTGCTATCTAAATCAGTGTTGTATAGAGCAGACTTAAAACCCTTTGTATTTATAATTTTGTTAAATTCCTTAGCCTGTTTTTTATTTTCGGTAAAAACTATCCAACTCTCTCTTTTATATTTTTGTATTAAATCAACACCATATGGAATTCTATTTTTTGAATTTTTAATTAGGCGCGCCCTATTAAATACATGCATTTTGAGTGGATAATCGTCCATATTGTGGCCGCCAATTGTGGCAGCCCTTCTTCTGATGGATTTACTAAAGTTTTCATATTTCTTTTCTTCTTCTTTCAATAAAGGTGCATAGGCATAGAGAAGACTAAAATTTACAATTACTTCATCATCTCTTGCATCAATATAGTCGTATTCAAATATTATGTCTCCAAGGATTTTTTTAATAATTACATAGAAATTATCATCGTAATCTCTTTCTGGTGTTGCAGACAATCCAAGAGTTGCTGACCAGTTATTGTTGAGCATATCCCCTCTCTTCTCAGTTCCAATCTTATGACATTCATCAACAATGAGCAGGGAGTTTTCTGCATTCACTATGCCTAGAATATTTTTAAGGGAGTCGATAGTGGTTACTATAATTTTTGCTGACTTATTAACTTTTTCTCCGCCACCATTGAGGACAATTTCTTGATTTACATTATTTTCTAAAAGAGCCTCGCTCCATTGATCAAGGAGAGCAATTGATGGAACAACGATCAATATATCTTTTTTAGGAGAAGCCTTTAGATATTCTTTAATGCAGTGAATGGCAAAAAATGTTTTTCCTCCCCCGGTAACAACTTTTATGATGCCTTGTTGTTTATCCCACCAAAGAGGAAATGCTTCGGCTTGCCATGATCTTAACTTCAAAAAAGATTACCCCTCATCAAGCTCTCACCAATTAAAAAAACATTTATATCATTGGATACTAAATACTCTATATCAGCACTAGATTTAATTCCTGATTCCGCAATAAAAATTTGATTCCCATCATAATTTTTTCTTAATCTAACAGCATTCATAAGATCAACTTCAAAGGTTTTTAGATTCCTATTATTAACACCTATCAGCACGTTATGAAATCTTGAAACCCTTGCGAGCTCTTCCTCATCATGCACTTCAATAAGCACATCTAAATTTATTGCTTCTGCTTTGGATACATACTCTTCAATTTGTGAGTCTGAGAGTATGCTTGTAATCAATAAAATACAATCGGCACCTATTAACTTAGATTCATATATTTGGTAATCATCAATAATAAAATCTTTTCTAAGGATGGGGAGATTAGTGACTTTCTTAACATCTTGAAGAACCTTATTACTTCCTTGAAAAAAGTCCTCCTCAGTTAATATAGATAATGCTCTTGCGCCCATTTTTTCATATTCTTGCGCTTTTAAAATTGGATTAAAATCTTCAGCAATAATTCCAGCACTTGGTGATGCCTTCTTTATCTCAGCAATTATCGCTTGTGCTTGATTTTCTAAGTTTTTTTTAAAATTACTTTGTGAAGATGATTTTGCTAATTGATTTTGAATATCTTCAATGGATACAATTGATTTTGCCTTGCTAACTCTTATTCTTTTTTTTGAAACTATTTCATCAAGGATATTCATAAGTTATTAGACATTTTTACATAACTTTCGAGTTTTGATTGAGCTAGGCCTTCATTCATAGCTGATTTAGAAAGCTCAACGCCTTCTTTAAGAGACTTTACAATGCCTGAAAGCTTTAATGCAGCTGCTGAATTGATAGCTATCATATCTTGGACAGAACCTTCTCTGCCTGCAAATGCTAGAGATACTTTTTCAAAGCTTTCTTGAGGAGATAGGGCCTTAATGGATTCAAAATTTCCATAACTTAGGCCAAAATCTTTAGGTGATATCTGATAGTTTTTTATTTTTCCATCCTTGAGTTCGCTTATAAAAGAATCATCAGTAATTGAGATCTCATCTAATCCATCATTCCCATGGACAACAATTACATGCTCCATTTCAAGTTCCTTAGCTACGCTTGAGAAAGTTTCAACCAGTGATCTCTTGTAAACTCCAATCAGCTGTTTCCTAGCAGAGCACGGATTGGTATGTGGCCCTAAAAGATTAAATATAGTTTTCTTCCCAATTTTCTGTCTCGCTGGCATTACATATCGCATTGATGAATGATGCAAAGGAGCAAAAAGAAATATAAAGCCAGTTTTTCTAAAAATACTCTCTAATAAACTTCTGTCATGAGAAATATCTGCTCCTGCTTCTAAAAGAAAGTCGGCGCTCCCAGTTTTACTTGAAATACTTTTATTGCCGTGTTTTGTGACCTTTGCCCCACATGCAGCAGCAACAAAAGCCGATGCTGTTGAGCAGTTGAAAATATGAAGTCCGGTTCCTCCTGTCCCGCATGTATCGATATGAGTTCCATCTCCAATATTAAATTTAAGAGACTTATCTCTCATCACTGAAGCTGCAGAAGATATTTCATTAATGGATGCACCCTTTTCATTCATCGCTATAAGAAATTCTTCTATTTCATTATCTTGTAAGCTACCAGACATAATTAAATCCATAACATCGAGCATTTCTTGCCTGCTTAAATCAATTTTTCCTTTTAGTTTTTGTAATTCGTTATCAATCATGATTTAAGAAAGTTATTAATAAGTTTTTTACCAAACTTTGTATCAATAGATTCTGGATGGAATTGCACTCCAACTATGGGTTTTGTTTTATGAGATAGTCCCATGATTATATTTTCATCTTCAACTAAAGTCGCTGTTATCTCAAGCTCATCAGGAAGATTTTCTGGGTTAACAATTAGGCTATGATATCTAACAACACTGTAGGGATTATCAACATCTTTAAAAACTCCTTTTTCATTATGATTAATTAATGAGAGCTTGCCATGAATTGGTTCATTAGCCTTAATTATTTCTCCACCAAAAGCTACTCCAATTGCCTGATGGCCCAAGCAAACTCCCAAAATAGGTTTTTCAATTGTTTTAATAATTTCTACTGATATGCCTGCTTCTAAAGGTGTACATGGCCCAGGCGAAATAACTATTTTCTCTGGATTTAGTGCGCTTACTTCTTCACAAGTTATTTCATCATTCCTTTTAACTATTACTTCATATCCAAGCTCTCCAATATACTGGACTAAGTTATAAGTAAAGCTGTCATAGTTATCTATTACTAAAATCATTTAATCATC
>CABYHU010000006.1 GCA_902518715.1 uncultured SAR86 cluster bacterium | reverse complement strand
GAGGTAAAATAATAAAATTCAATATGGGTTCTGGAGAGCTTCAAATAAACTAGTATGGAAGTCCTTAGAGTTAAAAATATATCAAAGTCTATTAAAAATAAGCAAATTATTAATGAGATCTCATTTGATATTTCAGAGGGTCAAATTGTTGGACTGTTGGGACCTAATGGTGCTGGTAAAACGACAACTTTTTACTCAATCTTAGGATTAATTAAAATAGATAGTGGAGAAGTTTTTCTTGATAACAAGGATATAACTATGATTCCTCCTCATAAAAGAGCCGAAGTTGGAATGAGCTATTTGCCTCAGGAACCATCAATATTTAGAAACCTATCAGTAAAATCAAATATTTTAGGCGTCGCAGAAAGAAATTTTTTTAAAAAAGAAGATCTTATTAATTTTTATCAAAATACAATTACAGAGTTTGGTCTTGAGTCTATTGAGGATTCAATGGGTTATGTGTTATCAGGCGGGCAAAGAAGAAAAGTTGAAATAGCTCGATGTTTAGCTTCAAAACCAAAAATAATACTTTTAGATGAGCCCTTTGCTGGCATTGATCCTCTTGCTATTCAAGATATTAAAAATGTTTTAAAGAGCCTTTCTGACAAAGGTATTTGTATCTTAATAACTGACCATAATCTGAGAGAAACCATAGATATATGCAATTACTCAATTGTCATAAAAGATGGAAGTATCCTTGATAAAGGTGAAAAAGATTATCTTATAAACAGCTCGCTTATTAAAGAGGAATACTTTGGAACAGTTTTTGATTGATGGAAACCTACAATCAAGAAAAGATTTTTGAGATATTAAGCAAAAAATCTGAAGATAAATTTATCCAGATTCAAAGAATCCTCTCTAAAATGGATTCGCATGAGATTGCTCACTGTCTTGAATCAACTCCCTCAGAACAGCGAAAAGTAATTTGGTCAATTATAGATAAATCGAATGAAGCCGATGTGCTGAGCGAATTGGGCGAAGAAATTCAGCAAGATTTATTTGATGAAATTTCTAATGAAGAACTGCTAGATTTAGTTCAAAACCTTGAATTAGATGAGATGGTTGATATTCTTCAGAATCTTCCTCAACAAAGAATAAGTTTTCTTCTGTCTAAGATGACTAAAATAGATAGAGAAAGGGTTGAGATGGTCTTAGAGTATCCTGAAGATTCTGCAGGTGGCTTGCTTAATAACGATATTATCAGCGTCCAACAAGATTCTACTCTTAATTTAGTTCTTGAATATCTCAGATCAATTGGTGATATCCCAGAAAATACAGATAAACTGTTTGTAGTCTCTAAGAACAATAATTTTATCGGCGAGCTAAAGATTTCAAAAATTATCAGCTCAAATCCAGAGCTAAAAGTATCAGACGTTATGAATGACAAACCGCATTCTTTTATGGTCAATGAATCTGATAAAGAAGTTTCTAAATTTTTTGAACAAAATGATCTTATATCTGCTGCAGTAGTTAATGATAAAAATGAGCTCATTGGAAGAATCACCATTGATGACGTCGTGGATGTCATTATTGAGGATGCAGATCAAAACTTTTTGAGCATGGCTGGAATTGCTGAAGATACTTTTTCTCCCCCAGCAAGAGCTGCACGAAGAAGGATTGTTTGGCTTGGCCTTAATCTCATCACAGCATTCGTAGCAGCCTTAGCAATAAATATTTTTCAAGATGCAATTGATAAAATAGTATACCTAGCTGTTTTGATGCCAATCGTTGCAAGCATGGGAGGAGTTGCGGCAACCCAGACTTTAACAATTGTATTGAGGGGATTAACGTTAGAGCAAATCTCAAATTCGAATCTTGGGTGGCTTTTTAAAAGGGAGCTAGCGGTTGCAATCCTCAATGGAATCATTTTGTCTTTAATAATTAGTTTAATTACTTATGTTTGGTTTAACCAGTTAATTCTTTCAGCGCTAATTGCTGCAGCAATGATAATCAATCTTCTAAGCTCAGTTGTTGCAGGAGTTTTTGTACCTATTATCTTAAGAAGATTAAATCAGGATCCTGCTATTGCTGGGAGTGTTATTGTGACAACAGTGACTGATGTTGTAGGTTTTGTTTCTTTTCTGGGCCTAGCAACAATATTTCTACTATAACCTTTCTAGATTAGGAGAATTCAGCGGTCCCTTCACTGAGTATTCTATAGTTGAAATATCTTCAATCTGATCTTCAAAAACATTTCCAATAATTGCTGTTCCAGCAGCTACGCTAAGACCACCAAAAATAGCTGCATACCAAGGTATATTTTCTTGAAGATTTAATTTTAAAGATAGTTCAAGATCCAACTTTTCAAAAGAACCAGCATTATCTTTGATAATAAAGCCATTCCAATCCATATTTCCGAAATCAGCCTCAAAAGAAAAGTCATCAACAATCCTCCCATAATTTTGAGAAAAGATTATACTTCCGCTCCCTCTTTTAAACTTGATATATTCATCTGTTGACGATCCGTCATAACCATCAAAAAATGATTGAATATTTAACAAGCCGATTAGATTTAGTAAAGCAGAGTTCGGATTTCTTTGGTTTATTTGGAAATCTTTAGTTAAAAAATCCATACTTCCTTCTATATTTCTAAGTTCGAGAAGATTGTTCCACTGAATATTTATATTCGACCTAAAATAATTTATTGATGGAAAATTTTTAAGCTTTAAAGCTTCTTTAATATTATTGAATTCATATAAACCTTTAATTTTGTAAAAATCTCGGGCTGTATTAATAGAAAAATAAGCAGGCTCATTTTCATAATTAGATATTTTCAAAAAGTCACTATCGATATTTATATCATTTAATGTGAGAACATCCCCATTCTTTAGATAATAAAAATCTATTGAGTTGAATATTGCATCATTAAAACTAACATTTTCTCCTGTTACCCTGAACTTTAAGTTTGGAAGAATAAAATTATCTTCTTCGGAATCCCCAAAATTAAAATTAATATTTGAGTCATAAAGATTAATTCTGAAAAAGCTTGAATCATCTCTAACTAAAGATCCTTTAAGATTTTCACTATTAAAATCTAAAGTGAGATTTCCTTTATTGAAGCTTCCTGATAGCTCAACACCGGAATCTTTATCTGAAAAGAAATTGAATGCAGATGAATTTTGTATTTCATTACCAGATAGATATAGATTTATCTTGAGTTCATTGAAAGAAATAAAATTTTGTGAAAATACATTATTAAAGTCTTCAATAAATATATTAGTCTTAATATTAAATCCATCTTGCAGATATTTAATATCTGAAAGGTCTTGAAAACTTATAAAACCAAAATTCTTATTTTTGTTGTTTTTGAAGTCAGCAAAACCTGTTGTAAACAGCTGAATATCATTTTTAAAGTTTAAAACTCCCAGCGGAAGAATATTTTCAGCATATGCATTAATAGATTTGTGATAAGAAATATAATTCAATTGCATTGTATCTACATTTAAGAATCCAGAAATTTCTTCAAATGGAAGGTCTTCGAATGAACCTTTATCTAGTTTAATCTTAACTTCTTGGGGATCTGCAGTTATGTATGCTCGTTTAGTTGTTAATTTTCTTTCAGATCCTAAATTAAGAATTACATCTGAAATTATTAATTCATTATTGATGCTGATATCAGCTTCATCTATAAATTCAAAATATAGCTCCTCGATATTGCCATCATCAATTATGTTTAATAAATTATTCTTCAGTGCGATAGAGTTTTCTGGGAGTAACGAAATATAATTCTCTGTTTTAATTTGTGTTGCGTATATTTTTAAATATTTTATTCTTTTCAGATCATCAAAAAAATATCCAAGCATGTTGAGGCCTATCTTAAGATTAATAATCTTAATATCCTCATTTTTATTTGTTAGAACAACATCTTCAAATATCAATTCTGGATATAGGGGATTCTTGTTTGTAACTACCTCTTTAAAGCTAAATGAGTAATCTTGATACTTATATTTTTCAAAACTCCCAGAAAAAAGCTCAGGCTTACTTAGAAACAAAAAATACAATAATGAAATAACTATAAGTGGTGAAAAAATCACCAAAAAAAACCTTAATAAAAAAGCATTTTTCATTTTAAAGTTTAGTTTTCTTTATTAAGAATTTACCGAGACTTGGAACAAAGAGATAAGTAAGAAATGCAGAAAAAAAACTAAGAAAGACTATTAGATACTGAAAATTCATTGTTGAAACTAAAATACTCTTAAATCCAACAAAAAAAACTGTAAAAAAGCTAAAAGCTGCTGTTATTTGTAAAGTCGAAAACATTCTCAATCTAAAGTAGTTATAGTTGATTAAGAGAATGGATAATGTAAATAATGTTGCATGAAGACCAAAAAAAGTATTTTGGTGGAGATCAATTATAAAACCTATATATGCACCAAATAAGGAATTAATCTTTTGCGGATTCCTAAAACACAAGTAACAAAGAAATAGGTAAGTTATGTTCGAAACTATAAAAAAATCTATTAGAAAAAGATTAACTTGAGAATCAACAAAACTAAGTAATATAAAAATTACAGTCAAAAATACTAATTCTGATAGTTTCATTAAAGAAGAACTCCAAAATAATTTGATATTAAGGGGTCTGCATTTAAATCAATTACTATCCTAACCTCTTTAGGGGTTAAATCTTGGATTTCATAAATGCTTCCGATTTCAATTCCCTTTGGAAATATGCCGCCCAGTCCAGATGAATAAATCTTTTGTTTTAATTCAAAATCTTTATCCCCCAAAGTTAAATCAACGTCACAGAATATTTTTTTAGGTATTCCTAATCCACTTGCTTCACAGTAAAAATTATTTTCATTTTGTATCGGTATCTTATGGCTTTTATCGCTTAACAAAATTACTTCAAATAAGCTCCTGTTAACTTTAATTGTTTGTCCTACTATACCTTCAGGATTTATTACGACTTTAAAAGAATCAATATCACTTGATACTTCGGGCAATAAAAACATTCTATGCTTATCGCAGCATCTGTATTGATTAACATCAAAATCCACAACCTTTGCAGGAATTAACTTTAGATCTAACTTTTCCAAATTTGTAAGATCAAAGAAAATATTTCTATTTAAAATTTCCTTATTAGAAATAATATAATTCTCAATTAATTGCTTGTTGAGTTCTTCTTTTAAGTTTTTATTTTCTTCCTTAGCCCTTCTTGTATCTCGCACACTTGAAAGAGATCTATATAAGGGTCTTACAATGTACTCACTGGAAAACACTCGAATGAAAATCGAAGAAGAGTTGTAAAAATTCTGAACAGGCTTAAAAGTATCAAATCTAAAATCAGCAAATAAGATTGATGAGCAAATAATAAAAGTTGCTATCAACATAAACCTTGATGATCTATCAGGCAATCTTGCCATATTACTCAGTTGATAATAGGTCTATATTATATTTATCTATTATTTCTAACGCTTGGCCTCCCCCTCTTGCGACGCAGGTAAGGGGGTCTTCAGCAATAATAACTGGTATTCCGGTTTGAGATGAAATTAATCGATCTAAATCTCTCAACAACGCTCCTCCACCTGTTAAGACAATACCTCTTTCTGCTATATCTGCAGACAGCTCGGGTGGAGAAAGCTCAAGTGCATCCCTTATTCCACGGATAATCCCATTAAGCGGATCTTTCATAGCATCATAAACATGATCGCTTGAAAGACTAAATGTTTCAGGAATACCCTCTGCTAAGTTTCTACCAGTAACCATCATTTCTTGTTTTTCAGAGTCCTCAGATGCACATCCGATTGTTTGTTTAATTTTCTCAGCAGTTGATTCCCCAATAACGCACCCATAATTCCTTCGAATGTAGGAAACAATTGATTCATCCATCTTATCTCCTCCGATTTTTACCGATTCAGCATAGACAACACCGTTTAATGCAAGTATGGCAATTTCAGAAGTACCACCACCAATATCTATCACCATGCTTCCGCTAGCTTCTTCAACAGGCAAACCTGCTCCAATAGCTGCAGCCATTGGCTCTTCAATAAGCTTTACATCTCTAGCCCCTGCTCCAAGAACAGATTCCCTTATGGCTCTTCTTTCAACTTGAGTTGATCTACATGGAACACACACTAGTATCCTTGGACTTGGTTTAATAAATCTTTGCTCGTGAACAGTGGCGATAAAATGTTGAAGCATTTTCTCTGTTACCTGGAAATCAGCTATAACTCCATCGGATAAGGGTCTTATTGCTGTAATATTTCCTGGCGTTCTACCAAGCATCTTCTTTGCTTCAGCGCCAACGGCAACAACAGTTTTTTGACCTCTGGATTCTCTTATCGCTACAACCGAAGGTTCATTTAGCACTATTCCTACATCTTTTGTGTAAATTAAGGTATTAGCAGTCCCAAGATCTATTGATAGATCATTTGAAAAAAGCCCTCTAGCTGTTTTGAATAAGTTAAATTCCACAATTTTCCTCAAAAATATATAAAATTACACTGCGTTAGGTTAACATCTCGCAACTTTAATATAATATCCTATATATGGACAATAAAACAGTTGAAACTATCTCTTATTTAGCTAGATTAAAGCTAGATAAGGATAAAAAAGAAAAAATTACCAAAGACCTAGAAAATATAATTGATTTCGTTGCTGAGCTTCAAGATCTTAATACTGAAGATATAGTACCACTTTCCAATCCGTTAGAAAAAGTAGCTCCTAAAAGAGAGGACTCAGTGACTTCAAGAAATAGAAAAGAAGCTTTTCTGTCGAACTCTCCTGAGTCAGATCAAGATTATTTTATGGTCCCAAAAGTCGTTGAATGAGTATTAGATTTAAAACATTAGCTGAATTAAAAAGACTTTTAGAGAATAAAGAGATATCTTCCTACGAGCTGGTAAACGAAACCTTTAAAAATATTTCGTCAAGTAAAACGAATTCATTCATTACACTAGATGAAGAATCAGCACTAAACAAAGCAAAAGATTTTGATGAGGGTAAAGTTGATGGCGATCTCGCAGGGATACCAATCGCTCAAAAAGATCTATTTTGTACAAAAAATCTAAGGACAACTTGCGGTTCAAAGATTTTAGAGAACTTTATTCCTCCTTATGATGCTACTGTTGTAGATAATCTCTCTGCTGCTGGCAGCATTTGTGTTGGAAAAACCAATATGGATGAGTTTGCAATGGGGTCCTCAAATGAAACAAGCTATTACGGGACAGTAAGAAATCCATGGGATCTTGAAAGAGTTCCAGGAGGAAGCTCTGGTGGTTCAGCAGCAGCCGTTTCAGAAGGTCTTGTTTGCGCTGCAACTGGAACAGATACAGGTGGATCTATAAGGCAACCAGCTGCATTATGTGGAATTACTGGTATAAAGCCTACCTATGGAAGAGCTTCAAGGTGGGGAATGATAGCTTTTGCTTCCAGTCTTGATCAAGCTGGGGCCTTTGCAAGAAATGCAGAGGATTGTGCTCTTTTACTTAATCATATTTGTAGCCATGACTCAAAAGACTCAACCTCAATTAGCGATGAACAGGAAAATTATCTAGATAATATAAATAATGATCTAAAAGGTAAGAAAATTGGCATTATTAAAGAGTTCGATATTTCTAGTCTAAATAAAGAAGTTCAGGATTCTTTTGAACATTCAAAGAAAATATTTGAAGATTTGGGGGCAAATTTTGTTGAGGTTTCAATGCCAAATATCAAACTCTCTGTTCCAACTTATTATGTAGTTGCTCCAGCTGAATGCTCATCAAACCTTTCTAGATTTGATGGAGTTAAATATGGTTATAGAGCAAAAAATGCAGAGAATTTAGAGGAGCTATACATAAAATCAAGATCTGAAGGTTTTGGGGACGAAGTTAAAAGAAGAATTCTTATAGGAACATATGTTTTATCAGCGGGTTTCTATGACGCTTATTATAAGAAAGCTCAGCAATCAAGAAGAATGATAAAAAATGACTTTGTAGATGCTTTTAATGAAGTTGACATAATAATGTCTCCATCATCACCAAGCTCTGCTTTTAAAATCGGCTCAAAAACTGAGGATCCAATTGAAATGTATTTAGAAGACTTATTTACGATTTCTTCAAATCTAGCTGGCGTTCCTGCAATGTCTATACCTCATGGTTTTGCAAAAGGCCTTCCTATTGGTTTACAACTTATAGGAAATTACTTACAGGAATCAAATATATTAAATTTTGCACATCAATATCAAAAAAATAGTGATTGGCATCTCAAAACTCCTAATCTTGGAGAGAGCTCATGAGCTGGGAAACAGTAATCGGTCTAGAAGTCCATGCGCAACTGTCTACAAATACGAAGCTTTTCTCAAGCGCATCAACAAAATTTGGTTCAGAGCCCAATACTCAGGTAGATTTAGTTGATTTGGGTTTGCCTGGAGTTTTACCTGTTGTGAATAAAGATGCATTTAAAAAAGCCATCAGATTTGGGTTAGCTATTGATGCAGATATCAATCAAGAATCTTCTTTTGATAGAAAAAATTATTTCTACCCCGATCTGCCAAAAGGCTATCAAATAACTCAAATGACAAAGCCTATAGTTGAGGGAGGATCTATCGATATTGATGTGGATGGAGATAAAAAAACCATAAACATTACAAGAGCGCATCTTGAAGAAGATGCTGGAAAGTCAATACATGATGCCTATCCAGATAAATCTGTTATTGATTTAAACAGAGCAGGAACCCCTCTGCTTGAGATTGTATCTGAGCCAGAAATATCTAGTGCCAAAGAAGCTGTTTCTTACATGAAGGCTTTGCATCAACTTGTTACATTTCTAGATGTATGTGATGGTGACATGTCGCAAGGATCTTTGCGCTGCGATGCGAATGTTTCTATCAGAAAGGTTGGTGATCCTGAGTTAGGCACTAGAACTGAGATAAAAAATATTAATTCATTTAGGTTTATTGAAAAAGCTATTAATTTCGAAATCAAAAGACAAATTAAAGTACTAGAGAGCGGTAAAAAAGTTACCCAAGAAACAAGGCTTTATGATAGTGGAAAGGATGAAACAAGGCCGATGCGATCAAAAGAGTTTGCGAATGACTACAGATACTTTCCTGATCCTGATCTGCTACCAGTAGTTATTTCTGATGATGAGATGGAGGAAATAAGAAGTACTTTCCCTGAACTTCCTGCAGATAAATCAAGAAGATATATTTCGGAATTCCAAATCGACGAAAGTGAAGCTGAAATTATTTCCTCGTCAAGAGAGCTATCTATTTTCTTTGAGGTTGCATTAGAATCTAAAAATGATCCAAAACTTGCTGCTAATCTAATAGTTGGTGAAATTGGCTCCCTGCTTAATAAGGATAATATAAAGATAGATGAATCTAAACTCTCGTCAGATAATTTTAATATTCTGCTTCAAAGAATATCTGATGGAACAATATCTAAAAAAATAGCAAAAACTATACTTGCTGCAATTTGGGAAACAGGCAGAAATGCAGATGAAATAATTAATGAGCAAGGATTGGTTCAGATTCAAGATGAGAACCTTCTTGAAGAAGTAATCACAAAAGTAATCAAATCAAATACAAAACAAGTTGAAGATTTTAAAAACGGTAAAGATAAGCTTTTTGGTTTCTTTGTTGGCCAAGTAATGAAAGAAACTCAAGGGAAAGCTAACCCTAAAGCAGTGAACGATTTATTGAAAAAAGCGCTAAATTCTTAAGTGACCCAAAGACCAAGTTGTTCAGCAATAAAGGCTGGTTTTTCGGAGCCCTCTAGCTCCATAGTAACTTCGCTTTTAATAAGAAATTGACCTGGGTTCTTTTCCTTAACTTCTACAATCTTTGAGTGCATTCTTATTCTAGAATTTACAGGAACAGGTGCAAGAAATCTAATTTTATCTAATCCATAGTTTAGACTCATTTTTGAGCCCTCAACAACTAAAGCATTTTCCTCTCCCATTCCCGAAGTCAGAGATAATGATAAAAATCCATGTGCAATTGTTGATCCAAATATTGGTGCAGCTTGTTCAGGATCAACATGAATAAATTGATGATCATTAGTTGCATCAGCAAAATTATTTATTCTTTCTTGATCAATAGTCAGCCACTCACTAGGTTCAAGCGACTTACCAACATAACTATCTAATTCTTCAGGTTTTACAAATGTCATTGGCATAATGTTCTCCTAAATATAGTGCTCTTTATATTCTTCCCTTAAATCGATCTTTTTCACCTTTCCTGTAGCACCTATTGGCAATTCTTTTAAGAAGACTACCTGATCAGGAAGTTGCCATTTTTCAAACTTCTTTAGCATTAATTCATCTAATTCTTCTCTATTAATTTCATTACCAGAATTAGAAACAACAAATAAAAGTGGTCTTTCATCCCATTTTGGATGAGGAATGCCAACAACTGCTGTTTGCATTACGTCTGGATGACTAGCTACAGCATTTTCGACATCGATTGAACTAATCCATTCGCCACCTGATTTAATGACATCTTTTTCTCTATCAACAATAGACATATATCCATCTGGATCTATTGAAGATATATCACCCGTATCAAACCAGCCATCTTTATCTACAGCATCCTCCTCAGCTTTAAAATATTTTTTAATAATCCAAGGGCCTCTTACTAATAAGCTTCCTGAAGCCTTACCATCATTTGGAAGAGTGTTACCATCAGAATCTACTATCTTCATTTCTACACCAAAAACAGGCTTACCTGCTTTAACTTGAATTGCATACTTTTCATCATCAGACATTTCCTCCATTTCTGGGGTTGGAAAATTTGTTGTTCCAAGAGGACTCATCTCAGTCATACCCCATCCTTGAAGAACGGTTACTCCATGAACTTGATCAAACTCTTTTATCATTGCTACTGTTACTGCTGAACCTCCTATTACAGTACTATTCATTGATTCAAGGACAACATTATTTTCTCTACAATACCCCAACAGCTGCATCCAAACAGTTGGCACCCCAAAGGCAAGTGTTACCTTCTCCTCCTTGCACATTTCATAGAGAGATTCACCATCCATTGCCATTCCAGGCATTACAATTTTAAGTCCATAAATTGCACCATAGTATGGAACCCCCCATGCCATAACGTGGAACATAGGAACAACCATTAAAACAGAGTCATCTCCTTCAATTTTTAAAGCCTTTGGTCCAGCTGCTGAAATTGCATGGAGAATGGTCGATTTATGAGAATATAAAACTCCTTTTGGATTTCCTGTTGTGCCCGATGTATAGCAAAGTCCACAAGCTGCATTATCAGGAAGGTCTGGCCAAACAAAATTTTCATCACCATCTTCAATGTATTCTTCATATGACAAACAATTTTTGAGAGAAGTCTCAGGCATCTCATCTTTATTGCAAAAGACAATATATTTCTCAACAGTGCTAAGGTTTTCTTGAAGCGCCTCTAGGATAGGAACAAAAGGTGCCTCAACAAAGATTACTTTATCTTCAGCATGATTAATTATGTAAACTGCCTGCTCGGGATGTAATCTAAAATTTAAAGTATGAACAACTGCGCCCATTCCTGAAACACCATAATATGCTTCAAGATGCCTAAATGTATTTAGAGCAAGAGTGGCGATGACATCTCCTTGTTTATAACCATCTTGAGAAAGCTTTGAAGCTAACTTCCTTGATCTAACGCATACCTCTTTATAGTTAGTCCTATGGACTTCACCACTTACTAATTTACTTACTACTTCAGAATCAGGATAAATATCTGCAGCATACTCTATAATGCTTGCAACATTTGGTTTCCAGTCTTGCATATCTCCTAATAACATAATTATTCCTCCCTTAATTTCTTGGTGGTTGTCCTTTAACTTTAAAAATTGAAATGGTATCAGTGCCCTCTCTTCTAAAAGCACTTAATTCTTGGTACTCGACACTGCTATACCATTGATCGGCTAAGTTTTCATTTGGAAAAGAAAAGATTATAACTCTTCCAGAAACTTCAGAACTTCCTTCAAGTTGACCAATATTATCGTCAAAAGTAATGAACTTGCCTTCATATTTCTTTAATATCGGAAAGAATCCTTTTTCATATTTTTTATAAGTATCAGGATCTTGGATTACGATATTTGCTACAACATATACTGGAACTTCACTCATATTTCTTAAAATCTAAATTAAATATTAACCTAATATTCTTATAATAAAAATATCTTTATTGTTTAATACGAAAGCGCTTTTTTAAACCATTTATTTCATGCTTATCTGTTTCATTAAAAATTTGGTTAAGTTGATGCAGGTATGGATAAAAAAACTTCTTTATTTTTCCATTCCAGTTCCAGAGGAGGAAATCTAGATCTTTTTTTTCATCATCTGTAAAGCTCGATGAAATGTTTATTTTAAAAAAATTACTTAAATTAATGAGTTCTTTGGGAAAGCCTCTATCTTTTAGAATATCATCTAGCATTATTTGTTTTTCCTTTAATGCGTTGTCTAATATTTCAATAGCAATAAGATCTATTAACTCTATACCAGATGCATTTAAGAGAAACCCAGATAATTTTTTATCATCTTTAGAAAAAAAGCCATCAAAATTTTGCATAACAATCTTAGGAACACAATAGTCATTTGCAAAAGTATTATCCCAAATTATTAAGTCTCTATCCTCACGGAACAACTCTTTCCAACTATCAATATTATTATCACAATAATTGGATGTTATAACTTGATTTCCTGTCCAAAAGAAAGGAATACTTGTATCAACTTTATCTAATTCTGCTAAATAAGAATTATTAGAATTTTCAACCATGTATTTACAATACTGCGACGGCACACAAGAAAAATTAATATTTGGAAACTTTTCTAAGCAAAGTTCAAGCACTTCTTTATGAAGAGAGAATTGCTCTTTTTCCTTAGGAATATCATCAAAAAGAATACAGAAATTTTCAATAGATAGCTCCTTAAAGATGCCTATTTTTCTTTCTAAATGTTCAAAATCTTTTAACTCCAAAGATGCGCCCGGAGAAATGCCAAAGATAATATCAATTCCAGCACTATCTGCATTAGACTTGAATTTTTTAAAATCTTCTATCCAATTAATTGGATAATCATCCTTCCATCTAACTCTATGATAAGGATCCTCTTTCGGGCAATAAAAATAAGTGTTGCATCCGACCTGATGAAGTTTTGATATTATAGAATCTCTCTCTTTCCAAGATAGTTCAACACCATAATAGCCCTCAATATAGCCTGTTATCATCCTTTGTTTTCTCCACAAATCTTACAAAATACATCTTTTTGAAGTTTTGGCTGAGAAATACTAAGATCAGATAAATTTATCCGCATTACCGAACTACTAAATGCATTATCAGCAATTATTTTTAGAGCAATTGAAGCCATAAAAGATCCAATTATGCCCAGCACTGAAGGTGTAATACCAGAATTTTGGCAGGTATTTTCATTTAAGTCATAGTTTCTTGGGAATAGGCACTCATAACAAGGTGAATCTTCTTTAAAGTTAAAAGCAGCAACAATTCCTAACATCCCCTCTGCTGCTCCAGATATTAGGGGTTTTTTATGCTCATGACAGACATCATTAGAGATATATCTTGTTTGGAAATTATCAGATGCATCAAAAATCAAATCATGATGTTCAATTAATTCGAATAGATCTTTTTCCTCCAGGAATTTATTTATTGATTTAATATCAATAAATTCGTACTCATTCTTAAATTTCTCTTTCAAGACTTCTGCTTTTCTTTTATTGAGATCGCTTGCATTAAAATGGTATTGTCTGTGAAGATTTGATAGCTCTACCTTATCACCATCAGCAATTGAAATATTTCCAAAACCTGTCGAAACTAAATAGGTGAGTAGCGGATGAGCAATGCCACCTCCTCCGATTACAAGACAATTTGTATCAAAGATCTTTTTTTGTAATTTCTCGGAGAAATTATCTATAAGTAACTGTTTTTCAAAAAAATCTAAATTCATTTTTGTGCCAATATCACTCTATCATTTCCTGATAGATCTTTTATCTTTCTAATTAATTTTAAATCATTTTTATAAATAATTTTCTCAACATGCTCGCTTTGATCAAAGCCATGCTCTAGTAGCAGTAATCCATCTTTCTTAAGTAATTGTTTAGCTTGTTGAGAAATAATTTCGAAAGCTTCTAGCCCATGTAATTCAGAAACAAGGGCTAGTAATGGCTCATGCTTTAGATCTGCTAGGTGAGAATCATCTTTATCAATATATGGAGGATTAGAAATTATGCAGTCGATAGAATTTTCTTGAAAACATGAAGCCCAGTTTGATTGGATTAAAAAGAAATTTTTTTTCATGTAAGTTAGATCATTCTTTCTTGCAACTAGAATAGCTTCTTCAGAAATATCTACACCAAATACAATGAAACTCTCATTTAACATTGCTAAAGAAATGCCAATGCATCCTGATCCTGTTCCAAGATCACATAGAATTGAGCCATCAGATAAATTTAAACTTTTTATCGTATCCACAAGAACTTCTGTTTCAGGTCTTGGAATGAGAACTCTTTGATCTACAAAATATTTTCTTCCATAAAATTCAGAGTTTCCAATTAAGTAATCCCTCGGGTACCCTTCTTCTAATGATTTAGCAACATTTTCTATTTTATTAATTTGACTTTGAGTAAATTTAGATGAGTCTTTAAATTTTTCTTTTATGTAGAAATTTATGTCCCTTTTGGTCTCATGGCTTAATTCAGAAAGATCAATACCTTTTTCAGACTTCATTTATTATCTAATTCAAGCTGAGCAAGCATTTCTAGCTGATTTTCTGCTATTAGGGCATCGCTGATAGATCTTATATCTCCATCCATTACTTGATCAAGATTATGCTGGGTAAGTTTAATTCTATGGTCAGTAACTCTTCCTTGAGGAAAATTATAAGTTCTAATTTTTTCACTTCTATCGCCTGAGCCTACAAGGATCTTCCTCTCAGAAGCTATTTCAGCTTGCTGATTTTCTTCCTCCTGTTTTTTTAACTTGGCGCTTAAGAGGGATAATGCTTTTGTCTTATTTTTGTGCTGCGACCTATCATCTTGACACTCTACAACCAAACCACTTGGAAGATGAGTAATTCTTACAGCTGAGTCAGTTTTATTAACATGCTGACCCCCTGCTCCAGACGCTCTGAAAGTATCTACTCTTATTTCTGATTTATCTATCTCTATATCATCTATTTCTTCTGCCTCAGGAAGAACAGCAACTGTGCATGTTGATGTATGGACTCTACCTTGAGATTCAGTTTCGGGAACTCTTTGAACCCGATGAACTCCCGATTCAAATTTAAGTGTTTTGTAGACTAGCTTTCCTGATATTTTTGCAATTATTTCTTTAAAGCCTCCATGCTCTGCATCTTTCTGGGAAATAATTTCAATAATCCATTTTTCCCTTTCTGCTAACCTGGAGTACATCCTAAATAAGTTACCTGAAAAAATCCCAGCTTCATCTCCTCCTGCTCCAGCTCTGATTTCTAAAAAAGCTGATCTTTCATCATCCTCATCAACTGGTAAAAGCATTAACTTTAGTTCTCCAAGGATTTCATTCATTGAGTTTTCTGTTTCTTCAACCTCTATTTGAGCCAATTCTTTAATTTCATTTTCATCAGACTTTGAAAGACTTATTGCTTGTGTATTTTCATCTAGAACCTTTAGATAATT
The DNA here is from genome assembly GCA_902518715.1 of uncultured SAR86 cluster bacterium. Taxonomy (GTDB): domain Bacteria; phylum Pseudomonadota; class Gammaproteobacteria; order Magnimaribacterales; family D2472; genus CACNXK01. The sequence goes on along the minus strand of CABYHU010000006.1, from coordinate 44,683 downwards.
GGAATAAAGATCAACAATAGGTTGAATATGCGAAAACTCTTTATTTAATGAAATTAAATCATCTTGATTTAAAGTTGAGGATTCCTCAATTAATTGTTTTTCGATTTCTGAAAGGCGTTCTGAAAGTTTTATTAGCTTTGCCTCAATAGAATCTTGCATTATTTATAATTAGAAATTATTGAAATAAGTTTTTGGCCATCGATAAGTTCAATTTTTTTTCTAAGCTTTTCTGATAATTGAATATTGTTTGTATTTTCAACAAGAGTTAAAAACTCTAAATTTATGTCTTTGTCATTGGAAAGTTCAAATACTCTTTTATCATCTATAGATTTGAGAAGTTTTAATATCTCAAAAGCAAATTTGTCATCTTCTATCTTCGAATCAATAGTTTTATGTGATTTTAAGGCTTGATATTTGATGATCTCTTTTCCTCTTCCAGCTTCAACTAATCTTTCTTCAAGATTATCTTGAGAAATCTTTTCGATATCATCAATTGAAAACAAGTAAACTAGTTCTAAATCTTCTATTTCTGGCTCGACATTCCTAGGAACAGCCAAATCTATTATCATCATTGGTTTGTTTCCTCTATTTTTAAATGCATTTTCAACTGCTCCTTTACCGATAATTGGTGTAAGACTTGATGCAGAGCAAATAATAATATCAGCATTAATAATTTCTCTATGTACTAGATTTAGAGGCATCGGAATTATAGAAAAATCTTCAGATATCTTTATTTCTTTTATAGTTCTATTTATAGCAGAAATAGACCTCAAGCCTTTGTCAAAGAGGTTTTTAATTATAGATTTTGCTAAATCTCCTCCTCCAATTACAAGGACTTCCTTATTTTCAGGATTCTCAAATATTTCCTTTACGAGGTTGAATGATAAGCCACTCACAGATAACGGATTTATACCTATCTTTGTTTCAGTTCTTACTTTTTTTGTAATTTCAAAAACTTTTTCAACATAAATCATAAGTTCTTTCCCAACGATCCTAAAAGCTTTGGCTGAGTTATATGCGTTTTTAAATTGTCCAAATATTTCTTGTTCTCCAACCACTTGAGAATCTATGCCGCAACAAACTCTACACATATGTTCAAATGCTTTTAACCCGTCATAAATATAAAAGCTTTTATCAGGTATATCAGGAATATTAAGAGCCTCTTTAGTTAGCTTTAGGACATCATCTTCTATGCCCTTATCTCCATAGAAATATATTTCAGTCCTATTACATGTAGAAAGACCAAAAAAACCAGAAATCTTTTTATCTAATTTTGAAATAAGAAAATCATTTAGATAAATGAGATTTGAATCATCGACGATAAATCTTTCTCTATCTGAAACCTTTGAGGTCTTATGGTTTATTCCAACTAGGTGAATTTCTTGCATTATTTAAATTAAGAATTTAGCTGAAGCTAAAAATTGATTGATTTGAAAGATTTTTTTTCATTTTTGATCAAAACTATGAATGTTATTATACAACTTATCTAGTAAAGAAAAATAATTGAAGCAAAATGAAGTTTTTATCTCCTGCAAAGTTAAATCTTAACTTGAGAGTTATTTCAAAAAGAATTGATGGTTATCATAATTTAGAAACTACCTTCCAATTTATAGATCTATTCGATGAGATTTCATTCGAGAAAAGTAATGAATCTTTCAATATTAGCTGTGATGGCTTAGAGATAGAACCCGAAAATAATTTAATTTTTAAATCATTCAACGCAATCAAAGAATATTGCGAAGTAGATGAAGGTATTCAGATTCATTTAAAAAAGAATATTCCAGTTGGGGCTGGGCTTGGAGGTGGAAGCTCTAATGCAGCAACAACTCTAATTGCATTAAACAAAATTTGGGATCTTGATTTGTCTAGGGAAGAGTTAGCTAAGATTGGGAAGCCTTTAGGTGCAGATATTCCTATATTTATATATGGTAAAAATGCTATTGCAAAAGGAATTGGTGACGTTTTTTTAGATGTTGGATTTAGAAAAAATAAATTCTTTCTTATTTGTCCAAATATTGAGGTTTCAACTGGTGAAATGTTTAGAAAACTCAAAATTGATAAATTAAGTTCCAAGCATCAAAATTCATTCCTAGATATCCTACTAAGAGAAAATAAAAGCATTGAAGAATTTTATGCTAGTAATATAAATGATTATGATTTGAAGCTATCTGGAACTGGTTCAACGCTCTTTATAGAGTATGACAAAAAAGATGATTTAGAAAAAATATTACAAAAAATTCCAAAAAATTGGAGATTCTTTTTCTGTGAAGGATTACAATACTCACCATTGACAGGAGTTTAAAGAGATGGGGTGTGGCCAAGCGGTAAGGCAACGGGTTTTGATCCCGTCATGCGTAGGTTCGAATCCTACCACCCCAGCCAAATAAATATGAGTAACGGAATAATAGATATCTTTTCAGGGTCATCTTGTATTGATCTATCAGATGAAGTCGCAAAACTTTTAAATAATGAGCTATCTTCTATTGAATTGGGAACCTTTTCAGATGGTGAAATACAAGTAGAAATTAATGAGAATGTTAGAGGTCATGATACCTTTATAATTCAGTCCACCTGCTTTCCAGCTGATAAACATCTCATGGAACTAATGTTACTAGCTGATGCCCTAAAGAGATCTTCTGCTTCTAAGATTACTGCAGTTGTTCCTTATTTTGGCTATGCTAGACAAGACCGAAGAGTAAGATCTTCAAGAGTCCCAATTAGTGCAAAAGTTGTGTCTGATATGTTTAGCTCTGTGGGCATTAATAGGGTTCTAACTCTAGACCTTCATTCTGAGACAATCCAAGGTTTTTTCGATATGCCTGCTGACAATGTTTATGCAACAAAACTTATGGTTGAAGATATATCTAAAAATTATTCTAAAGATAATTTAGTTATTGTTTCACCAGATGTAGGTGGTGTTGTTAGATCGAGAGCATTAGCAAAATATCTAAATGACCTTGATCTTGCAATTATAGATAAGCGAAGAGATAAGGCCAATGAGTCAGAGGTGATGAATATCATTGGTGATGTTGATGGAAAAGAATGTATTGTTCCTGATGACATCATCGATACAGCAGGAACATTATGTAATGCAGCTAAGGCTTTAAAAGATTCTGGGGCAAGTAAAGTAAGTGCATATATAACTCATCCTGTTTTATCAGGTCCGGCTATTGAAAGAATAAGTAATTCTGAGATTGATGAACTTGTTGTAACTAATTCGATTCCTCTTACCAAAGATGGTCAAAAATGCAGTAAAATACGCGTCATATCAATCGCATCATTAATATCAGAGTGTATTAAGAGGCTTTCTAATGAAGAATCCTTGAGTGCGGTTTTTTTATAAGAGGTTTTTATGTCAGAACAAATAATGATAAATGCAGTTTCAAGGTCTGAGCTTGGGTCTAATAGAGCTAGGAATATCAGAAGTGAAAACATGGTTCCAGCTGTCATTTATGGAAATGAAAAAGAGCTCTTAAACGTAAACATCCCTCTAAATGAGCTCACAAAGGCATCACAGAATGATCTTTTTTTTACTCAAGTTCTAATCATAAAAGTGGGTGACAGTGATGAAAAGGTTGTTCTTAAGGAACTTCAAAGAGAGCCTATGAAAGGTAAGTTGCTTCATGCTGATTTTATGAGAGTTTCGAGGAAAACTATGCTTAAAGTCACAATTCCCTTTAACTTTCTTAATGAAGAAGACTGCATAGGAGTTAAAACAGAAGGTGGAGTTGTTACAAAAACAATGAGAGATATAGAGATTCTGTGTTCTGCAGAAAATATTCCTGAAATTATTGAAGTTGATATTGCCGAACTTGCTTTGGGCGACTCAATAAGACTTACCAACTTATCACTTCCAGAGGGTTCAGAAATTCCAGGACTTACGGAAGAAACTGATCAAATGGTTGTATCTGTGAATGCTCCAAAAGCTGTAGTTGAAGAAGAGCCTCTTGAGGATGATACTGTTGAAGGAGACGAAGATGGTGATGAGGTCACTGATGGAGCTTCTGACGAAGGCTCTGAAGAATCAGAAGATAAAGAAGAAGCCTCAGAATAATTACTCTGTGCAAAAAGTATTTATTCTTGGAATCGGAAATCCAGAAGAAAAATATAACAATACCAGACATAATATTGGCAAAGATTGGGTTGAAAAAATTGCTAAAGATCACGAACTAACTTTCGTAAAAAAATCAAAATTAAAGTGTAGTATTTGTGAGGTAGAGCCCTATGTCTACTTGGTGGTGCCAGATGTGTATGTAAATGAAACTGGCAGAGTTGCTTTATTGCTCAAAAGATACCTAAATGCTAAACCAGAGCAGATTTTAGTATTGCATGATGACATTGATACACAAATTGGTATGGCAAAATTTAAATCTGGAGGCGGAGATGGCGGTCACAATGGATTAAAAGATTTATCAAATGTCATTGGGAAAGACTTTAAAAGATTAAAAATTGGCGTTAGCCATCCGGGTAGGAAAAATGAAGTTACAAATTGGGTTTTAGGTAAGTTTAAACCAGCTGAGACTCAGCTTCTTGAGGACTTATATAAAAAAATAATAGCTCACAAAGATAGAATATTTAGCCTCGAAATAGAAAAACTCCAAAACTTAGTGAATTAATATGGGCTTTAAATGTGGGATTATTGGATTACCTAATGTGGGTAAATCAACATTATTTAATGCAATTACTCAATCCTCTATACCTGCAGAAAATTTCCCTTTTTGCACAATTGAACCAAATATCGGAGTTGTTGAGGTTCCTGACTCAAGACTCAATAAATTGCAAGAAATAGTGAGAGCTAAAAAAGTTATACCTACAACATTAAACTTAGTTGATATTGCTGGATTGGTTAAGGGTGCATCTAAGGGTGAAGGTCTTGGAAATAGCTTCTTATCAAATATAAGAGAAATGAATGCTTTAGCTCATGTTGTAAGATGCTTTGATGATAGCAATATCACTCATGTAGATGGTGAAATTAATTCAACCAGAGATGCGGAGGTAATAAATTTTGAGCTTATTTTTGCTGATTTAGAAACCTTAAATAAAAGAAAAGAGAAAATCGAAAAAAAATTAAGATCAGGCGATAAGGATTCAGCAAATGAATTCAGTTTAATCGATAGTTGTGTAAAAACTCTAGAATCTGGAAATTTTATTAATATATCTGACTATTCCAACAAAGAAGATCTAAAAATAATCCAGTCTTTTCAATTATTGACAGCTAAGCCAATGTTTTTCATTGCAAATGTTTCTGATAATTCATCATCTTCAGATAATCTCGATAATCTCAAAGAATATGCAAAAAAAATGAATCAAGAAGTTATTGCAGTTCAAATAAAATTAGAGGAAGAAATAGCTAACCTTGATGAGCAAGATAAAAAAGATTTTCTAGAATTAGAAGGTATAAAAGAACCAGCCCTTAATAAAATTATTAATAAAGGCTACGAAATTCTTGGTTTAGATACTTTTTTTACTGCTGGTCCAAACGAACTGAGAGCCTGGACATTAAAAAGAGGCTCTCTTGCTCCTCAAGCAGCTGGAAGAATTCATACGGACTTTGAGAGAGGTTTCATTAAAGCAGAAATTATTAGCTTTGAAGACTATATATCTTTTGGTGGTGAGGCGGGCTCAAAAGAAAATGGTAAATTAAGATTAGAAGGAAAAGATTATATGTTTAAAGATGGAGACATAGCCCACTTTAAATTTAATGTTTGACTTTTATTGAGAGTAAATTATTATTTCGGGTCAATGGCTATGTAGCTCAGATGGTTAGAGCACAGCACTCATAACGCTGGGGTCGGTGGTTCAATTCCACCCATAGCCACCAATTTCTACTTCTTGTTTATTAAAAAGATTATTATCAAGGATACAAGAGCAACAACTCCGCTATCCCCAATCGTATCTAATATGGTAACAAGGTTTGAATATACTGCTCCGACAAACGGTGCATCAGGACCAAAAAGAACTCCTAGCAGTAGAGCAACTGCTACTACAACCAGAAGAACATCTGTGACCTGTTTGAGGTAACTTTTGATTTTGTTTAATGAGTAGTAAAAATCTAGCTTCATTCTTGAGATTTTAAGTCAAAGGGAGAAATTAATCTCCCTTTGAAACAATAAATGATTACTTAAGCAATCCTATTAGGATAGCAGCAACAAGTAATCCAACGAGTCCAGCATCACCAAGTGAAGAAACAACACCTAGAAGATTTGAAAGAACATCGCCGAAGAACCATGTATCACCAAAAACGATACCAGCTACAACACCTAATCCGATAACAGCAACAAGAATCTTTGTAAGACTTGATACTATATCACCAATCATTTTCATTGCATTATCCATAATTCCCCCCCTATAAAGGTAATGGTTAACACGCATATGAAACCAAAATTGATGATGGTTTTCAAATTACCTCAAAAGTATATTTAACGTAATTTGACTTTTAGAACTTTATTTACTAAGAGCTTTTATTGATAGTTTCATTTTACCCCTATCAAAGCCAATAAGCTTAACAGTAACCTTCTGTCCCTCTTCTAGAACGGCTGAAACATCCTCAGTTCTCTCTTCCGAAATCTCTGAAATATGAAGCAATCCATCCTTCCCAGGTAAAATATTTACGAATGCTCCAAAGTCCACAATCTTAACAACTGTTCCTTCGTAAACTTTGTCTAATTCAGGCTCTTCAATAATCTTATCGATAATATCAAGTGCTGCCTGCATCTTAGCTTGGTTGTCACCAAAGACTGATATTTCTCCAGTATCGTTTATATCTACAACAGCTCCAGACTCTTCTTGGATAGACTTAATGACTGCTCCACCCTTTCCAATAATTTCTTTTATCTTATCTTTATTGACCATGAATTTTTGCATTGATGGAGCATCTGAAGCTAATTCCTTAGGCTTAGAAAGAACTTCATTCATCTTTTCAAGAATATGCATTCTTGCAACTTTTGCGCTGGTAAGTGCTTCATCCATTATTTTTTCATTTATACCATCAATTTTTATGTCCATTTGTAATGCCGTTATTCCTTTTTCAGACCCAGCAACTTTAAAATCCATATCTCCCAAATGATCTTCATCTCCTAGGATATCTGTTAGAACTGCAAACTCATCGCCATCTTTAATCAAACCCATCGCTATTCCAGCAACAGGAGCTGTTAAAGGTACTCCAGCATCCATCAAAGAAAGAGAAGTTCCACACACAGTAGCCATTGAACTTGAACCATTGGACTCTGTAATCTCAGAGACTATTCTCACTGTATAACCAAAAGCATCAAAGTCGGGAAGAACTCCTTTTATAGCTCTCTTTGCCAAATTACCATGTCCTATCTCTCTTCTTTTTGGGCCCATTGGCATACCAATCTCACCTACGCAATAAGCGGGAAAATTATAATGAAGCATAAAATGATCATGTTCTTCGCCATCAAGCGATTCAAGCCTTTGAGCATCTCGCGGAGATGCAAGCGTTGCAGCTACTAATGCCTGAGTTTCACCTCTGGTGAATAAAGCTGAGCCATGAGCTCTATTAAGTACATCTGTTTCAACTGTTAACTGTCTAACGGTATGTAAATCTCTTCCATCGATTCTTGGTTTACCTGAAAGAATATTTTTCCTAACTATTTGACTCTCAAGTTTTTTGAAAGCGCTCATTACTTTTCCAGTAGCTAGTTCATCAAGATCCTCATATTTTTCTAGAATTTCAAGACGGACTGCGTTAATAGCTTCGGATCTGTCTGATTTCTTTGCAATTGTGAATGCTTCTTCAATCTTTGATGAAAAATCTGATTCAAGTTCAGCAAAATATCTAGGTGTTTCCTCATCTTTTTCAACTATCCAGTCCTCCACACCCACCAATTCTTTAAACTCATTTATTTTATCAATAACTATCTGCATAGATTTATGACCAAACAACACAGCGCCTAACATAAGATCTTCGTTAAGTTCGCTTGCCTCAGATTCAACCATAAGAACTGCTTCAGATGTACCAGCAACTACCATATCCAAGAAAGACTGATCCATTATTTTTTTTGACGGATTAAGAGCATAGCTCCCATCAATAAAACCAACTCTTGCAGCACCAATAGGTCCTTGAAAAGGCACGCCGGACAAAGATAATGCTGCAGATGCACCAATCATAGCTGCAATGTCAGAAGAAAATTCTTCATCAGAAGATATCACCGTAGACATAATCTGAACATCATTTTTAAACTCATCAGGAAATAAAGGCCTAATTGGTCTATCGATAAGTCTGGAAGTTAATGTTTCTTTCTCTGTTGGTCTAGCTTCTCTCTTAAAATACCCACCAGGAATTTTTCCTGCTGCATAAAATTTCTCTTGATAAAAAACTGCAAGTGGGAAGAAATCCTTTCCAGGATCAGCTTCTTTTTTTGCAACAACTGTTGTAAGTACTTGAGTTTGGTCCACAGTAACAAGAACAGCAGCAGTTGCTTGTCTAGCTATTCTTCCTGTTTCGAGGGTTATTTCTTTACCCCCATATTCAAATGATAATGATTTAGGTTCTAAATGTTTTTCCACGTTTTATCCTCTTAAATTAAGGTCTGTAATAATTTTTTTATAACTTTCAGGATTAGTTCTTTTTAAATATGCTAAAAGTTTTCTTCTGAGATTAACCATCCTAATTAGACCAGTTCTTGAGTGATGATCTTTTTTATGTGTCTTGAAATGACTTTGAAGTTTATTAATATTTTCTGTAAGTAAAGCTATCTGAACCTCTGAAGATCCAGTGTCGTTTTCACCCTTTTGGAATTTTTTGACTAAATTAGCTTTTTCGTCTTTTAAAAGCGCCATAATTATTCTCCTAGGACATGCATTTTTATTTATTTACACCCGTCAAACCTCGCATGTCTAAAGTTTGAATGCGTAGCTTAAAGGTATTTGTAGATATTAACAACTTATTTCTTTGATATTTAAAAGGACAAATTCTCTAAATGTATCAAATCACTCATTTGGACATCATCTACTTTTTTTGCATCTTTAAGTTCAAATTTACCTTGGGAAAGCCGCACAAGCTCTACTAAATGGCCTCCACATCCAAGCTTGTCACCTAAGTCTCTTGCAATAGATCTAATATAGGTGCCCTTGGAGCAAGATATTTCAAAGGAGACAAAAGCATTTTCTACAACAATATTTAATATCTTATAAATTTTTATGTCTCTGGCCTCTTTTTCTATCAGTCTTCCTTCTCTTGCATGCTTATAAAGCGGTTTACCTTTATATTTTAAAGCTGAAAAAAATGGTGCTTTTTGCTTTGACTCCCCTACAAAGGTCTTAATCATTTCAATAATTTCTTCTTCACTTACTTGAATCTTTTTCTCCACTATAATACTTCCCTCAGAGTCATCAGTTGTGGTTTGGATTCCCAACATAATTTTTGAAAAGTATGACTTATCTAAATTTAGGAATCTTTCTGATAACTTTGTGCCCTTATTAACTCCACAAACTAACAAGCCTTCTGCTAAAGGATCAAGCGTGCCAAAATGACCAATTTTTTTTATATCCAGTCTTCTTTTTATTTTTTGTATGGCTTTATTAGATGAAAGACCTTTGTCTTTATTAATTAAAAAAATACCTGAATTCATTTAATATTATTTAAGAGATTTTCTATGTTATCTGCTTCCTCAGGCGTTTTATCAAAAATGAATAGAATCTTAGGCACTCGTCTAATTTTCATTGATTTTGAGATCTCGCTTCTAATCATGCCTGAAAATTTTGAAAGAATTTTTTCATTTAATTCACTTTCTTCTTGATAGACCGAATAAAAGACTTTAGCTACTGAAATATCTTGTGTTACAGAAATATGGTTTATGACTATAGATTTAAGTCTTGGATCTCTAACTTTTTGTAGAATGATATTTGAAATTTCTTTTTTTAGATAATCTGCTATTCTTTCAGGCCTTAAGGACATATTATCTTAAATTGATTGAGATTCTTCTTTCCTATCAAATACCTCAATCTTATCTCCCTCTCGAATATCTTTATAATTTTTGATGCCCATTCCGCATTCGGTTCCATTCTTGACTTCATTAACATCATCTTTAAATCTTCTTAAAGAGTCCAGCTCACCTTGGAAAATTACAATATCATCTCTAAGAACTCTTACCGGTTTATTCCTAAGAACAGTCCCCTCTACAACAACGCAACCTGCAACTTGCCCAAATTTTGGTGAATTAAATACTTCGAGAACATCAGCCGTTCCAACTATCTCTTCTCTGATAATTGGATCAAGTAGTCCACTTAATTTTGCTTTCGCATCATCAATTAATTCATAAATAATGCTGTAGTAAGTTAAATCGATTCCTTCTTTTTCAATTATCTTTTTTGATGCATTGTCAGCACGAACATTGAAACCAACAATGCTAGCATTGGTGGTAATTGCTAAATTTGCATCGGATTCTGTAATACCGCCAACTCCAGAGGCAATAATCTTAATTGAAACTTCATCATTCCCTATTTTAGCAAGAGAAGCATTTATAGCCTCAGCAGTCCCTGCAACATCAGTTTTAATTATTAAGTTTAGAAACTTCATCGAAGCTTGGCCCATTGATTCAAATATATCTCCCATGCTGTCATCTTTTTGTTTAATTTGTTTCTTTTCTTTTTGCTTACTGTCTCTATAATCTATGACTTCTCTTGCAGCTTTTTCATTTTTAACAACTTGGAAGGAGCTTCCAGCATTTGGAGCAGTATCAAGACCAAGAACCTCAACTGCTGATGATGGTCCTGCTTTCTTAATCTTCTCTCCAGAAGAGTTCGTTATTGCCTTTACTTTCCCCATAGACATATCACTGATCACAACGTCACCAACCTTCAAACAACCATTCTGAACTAAGAATGTTGAGACAGCACCTCTAAATTTATCTAACTCAGACTCAATAACGACACCTTGAGCATCTCCTTCATGAAAAGCTTTAAGTTCAAGAATTTCTGCCTCAAGAGAAATTGCTTCAAGAAGCTTATCAACTCCTTCGCCATTGAGGGCTGAAACAGGAATCATCTGCACATTACCGCCCCAATCCTCTGGCACTAAGTCTTTTGCCCCCAAATCCCCTTTTACCTTTTCAGCATCAGCGCCTTGAAGATCCATCTTATTAATAGCAACTATTATCGAAACTTCAGCAGCTTTTGCATGATTTATGGCTTCTTCAGTTTGGGGCATAATGCTGTCATTTGCGGCAACTACTAACACAACAATGTCAGTTGTATTTGCACCTCTAGCTCTCATAGAAGAAAAAGCTGCATGTCCTGGTGTGTCTATAAAAGTTATACTGCTATCCTTTGACTTTACCTCATAAGCACCAATATGTTGTGTTATGCCTCCAGCTTCTGAATCAACCACTTTAGCTTTCCTAATAAAATCCAAAAGTGTTGTTTTCCCATGATCCACATGACCCATTACAGTTACAACAGGAGATCTTGTTTTTTCTTTGCCATCATATGTAATTTGACTTAATAATTCTTCCTCAACATCATCTGAGGCTTTTGCAATGCTGTTGTGACCAATTTCTTCTACAGCCAATATCGCTGTTTCTTGATCTAAAATATCATTAATAGTTGCAGAAACTCCTAAACCCATAAGAGTTTTTACAAGCTCGCCTCCCTTAATTGCCATCGATTTTGCTAATTCTCCAACTTGAATAGATTCTGGTATTTCAATATCTTTTTTAATAAATTCTTGAGGTTTTTCAAACTTATGCTTTGGATCATCAACATTCATTACATCGCTTTCTGCATACTTCTCAGCTGCTTTTGAAAGCTCTTCTTTAACATTCTTAGGTTTTTCAGTGGCTTTAATATTTTCTTTATTTTTCTGTTCTGCTTTGAATCTTGCTTCTCTTTTAGAGGCGGCTTCTTTTAGCTGTTCTTGCCTTTTTACCTGCTCAGCTTTTAATGCTTCAGAAGCAGCCTGTCTTTTGGCCTCAATATTATCCGAGTAGCTCTTAGTTTCACCAGAATCAGCAACAGCTTTCCCACCTTTAGATTTAACCTTAATGCCAACCCCTGATGATGATGACATTGATGATGAAGTTTGTTTTTGTTTCTGCTTAAGTGACCTTAGAAGAATTTGTTTATGGGCTGTCGTTACTTCATCAGTTACGCTGCTATGAGACAATCCAGCAGATGACATTCTTTTTAGTAGCGCTTCTTCAGATATTTTTAGAGTCTTTGCAAAATCTTTAACGGTTGTTTGTGCCATCTTTTATTTAAACCAATGCTCCCTTGCTTTCATAATCATTTCTGAGGCTTTATCCTCAGAAATATCAATTATTTCCATTAACTCATCTGTAGCAAGTTCAGCTAAATCATCTTTATTTTTGATGCCTGATTTAGTTAACGCATTTACATGTTCCTCGCTTAATTCAAGATCAGTTAATGACTCCTGATCTTGTTCGTCCTGCTCAACTTCACTCATTGCTTCTAGAAGAGCTGCATCTTCAGCAGTACTTTTAACTCTTTGTATTTCTTCTTCGTCTTCAAAAATATTTGAAAGTTTTTTCTTGGAAGCATATGCAATATCATCAAAATTCCTTAATCCTAATTCAATAATTGATTCTGCTGATTCTTCACTTATTTCAAGACTAGTAACAAGCTTTCCGAGGAATTCAGTCTCATCAACCTTTTCTTTAGCTTCTGCTTCTTCACTGCTTATAATATTTAAGTCCCAACCCGAGAGTTTTGAAGCTAATCTAATATTTTGACCTCTTGCTCCAATTGCTAGTGCAAGATTTTCTTGATTGACAGCAATCTCCATAGATTTTGATGTTTCATCCAAAACTATTGACTCAATTTTAGCCGGCGCTAAAGAATTAATTACTAATTGGGCAGGATTATCATCGTAAATTACGATATCTATTCTTTCATTACCAAGCTCTCCAGAAACTGCTTGAACTCTTGATCCTCTCATTCCAACACAAGCGCCTACAGGATCAATTCTTCCATCATTAGTTTTAACAGCTATTTTTGATCTAGATCCTGGGTCTCTGGCTACTCCTCTTATTTCTATTACATCTTCATTTACTTCAGGCACTTCTATTCTAAAGAGCTCAGTAACCATTTCAGAACAGATTCTACTCAACATTAACTGAAGTCCTCTGCCTTCAATTTCTTTTATTTGTAATACAGCTCTAACTCTGTCGTTAATTTTAAAAATTTCTCCAGGTAAAATTTGATCTCTGGGAAGAATGGCTTCTGCATCTTGGCCGAGATCTACAATGATGTTGTCTCTTGTAACCCTTTTAACGAATCCAGATACTAAATTATTATCACTTGAACGGAATTTCGATACGATAAGCTCTTTTTCAGCCTCTCTAACTTTTTGAAGCATGACCTGCCTAGCAGCTTGTGTTTCAATCCTTCCAAACTCAACATTATCAACTTGCTCAAAATAAAGTTCTCCAATCTCCATAGATGATTCAGAGGGTGATATGTAAGATTCCCTGTGAAATTCTTCATCATTTTCATCAAGTACTTCCCACTGTCTTTTTGTAATAAATTCTCCAGATCCTCTATCTACTTCAACAATAAGTTGAGCATCCTCATGAAAGTGTCTTTGTGAAGCAGATGCAATTGCTAACTCCATAGCAACAAAAATAACATCTTTCTCAAGACCCTTCTCTGAGGAGACAGAATCTACAACAGCTAAAATTTCTTTACCTTCCATTTTTTTCCCTCAAAATTTCTTTGTAATTTGGCATTAATTTGCACATATCTATTATCCCAAAGCCGATAGTTAATTCCTCTTTTCCTATACTTAGTTCAAGAGAATCATTTTTGACTGACTTCAAGATTGCTTTAAATGTTTTTTTATCATTGATCTTATCTTTCAACTTTATTTTTAAAGTTTTTCCTACAAAATCATTTAATTGGTAGCTATAAAAGAATTTTCTATCAAGACCTGGAGTCGAAACTTCAAGAACATAATCATCCATAAAATCTGAATCAACTGAAAGTTCAAGATTTAAATCTCTAGAAACATTCTCACAATCGTCTATAGTGGCACCATTTATGGCATCTATAAAAACCCTTAAGGTAGGAATATTCTTTCCTTGGGAGATCTCTAAACCCCAAAAATCACAACCATGATCATTTACAATGGGTTCAATAATTTCTTTTATTTTCTCTTTTTCCATATTCCATATACAAAAACAGGGCATATGCCCCATCAAAAATTCTAATTTTTGACTGGTAGCGGGGGCTGGATTTGAACCAACGACCTTCGGGTTATGAGCCCGACGAGCTACCAGACTGCTCCACCCCGCAACGCAGCGAATGTGAAGTTTATAGAAATGATAGCTAGTTGGTCAAGGCATATCAAATTTTTTTTTATTTAAATATTTTGAGTTATGATATGTTTTTTTTAAGCCGAAGTGGTGGAATTGGTAGACACGCTATCTTGAGGGGGTAGTGAGCTAATGCTCGTGCGGGTTCAAGTCCCGCCTTCGGCACCAACTTTATTCTGTTGGAAGTGAATCTAATTCGTCTATTTCTTCTATTATGATTTCCTGTTCAGGAAAGCTTAAATTATCTTGCGTGTTTAAGTTTTTCAAGAGAACAGCTTGAGTCATTGCAAGAATTAAGAAAAGTGATCCAACAATCCATGTTAACCTTCCAAGAAGGTTAGAAGGTCCAAGAGCACCAAACATTGAGTTAGAAGATCCTCCACCAAATGCTGATCCGAGGTCGGAGCCCTTCCCCTGTTGAAGTATTACAAGAATTACAAGCAAAACTGCAAGGACAATACACAGAATTTGTACAAATAAAATCATTTCTTAAAAGGTCTCCAAAAAATCATTATAAATATCTAAAAATTCTTTTCCATTCAATGAAGCTCCACCTATTAAAGCCCCATCAATATTTGTTTGTTGAAAAAAACTTTTAGCATTTTCACAATTTACACTACCGCCATAGATAAAACTAATAGCTTCAATTTCAGCGATGGATTGTACTATATCTTTAATGTGTTGGTGAATATTATTCACATCATCTGGAGTTGGTGTCTTTCCCGAGCCGATAGCCCAAACTGGCTCATAAGCTATTACAACAGTCTTTTTAGTAGATAAAGATGTAAATATTTCTTTGATTTGCATATCCAGCACTTCAAGAGTTTTACCTGCGTTATAGTCTTCAAGAGATTCACCAATACAGATAACTGGCAAAATATTCTTCTCGAGACATATTCTTAGCTTTTCTGAAACATCCTTATTTGTTTCATTATAAAACTCTCTTCTTTCGGAATGGCCTAAAATTGAAAATGTGCAGCCTTTGTCAATCACCATGTCAGCACTTATATCTCCAGTTTTTGCGCCATCATTAAATCTAGAGATATCTTGTGAGCCAAGAAATCCAAAATTTAATAAATTCTCTAGTTCTGATAAATGAGAAATTGGAGGAGCGATTCCCATAAACTTAAAGTATGAAGATTTTTTATTAAAATCTACTTCATCATTAGTAGATACCATCTCACTTTGGATCCAGCTTGAAATACCTCCAGAGGGTATATTCATTTTCCAATTTGCAATTACAAGAGGGTGTGACATTTTATTTGAAATATCTTATGCGATTTTAGACTCGAACAGTTTAATGAGATCATTTGTATATTTTTTAGCTGTTTTTTTATTTTCAGATTCAATCATTATTCTAATCTTATTTTCAGTCCCTGAGGGTCTAACAAGAATCCTGTTAATGGTTAAGTCTGACTTTATATCATTTATAGCTGTTTTTACTTCAGCATCACTAATAATATCTTTATTTATAACACTGATAGATTCATTTATTTGGGGTATTTTTTTGTAATTCGAAAGAACATCTTTAGGATCTTTCTCAAGCATAACAAGTGAACTAATTGTTTTAAGAGCTGCTATAGTTCCATCACCTGTGCTGACAAGGTCTCTGCAGATAATATGTCCAGAGGGCTCTCCACCAAGAAGCCAACCCTCTTTTGATAGCAAATCTGATACATATTTATCACCGACGTCTGCCCTTTTAAAGGAATACCCAAGTTTATTAAGGCCATCTTCTAATCCAACATTCGACATCTGAGTTCCAACTATGCCTGACCATGGACCTAATCTATTTGGATTTGCAAAACCTAAAATATAAAGAATGTCATCTCCATCTAATATATTTGACTCTCTGTCAACAATAGTTACTCTATCCGCATCACCATCAAGTGATACTCCAAAGTCAGCTCTATGCTCTTTAACAAGTCTTTGAACAAGCTCAGGGTTAGTTGATCCACATTCCTGGTTAATGTTGTATCCATCAGGTTGATCTCCAACAACTATTATTTCAGCGTCCAACTCATGAAAAACATCTGGGGTAACCTTATAAGATGCTCCATTTGCGCAGTCAAGGACAATTCTTAAATTACTAAAGCTAATATCTTCAGGAACAGTTGATTTGCAAAATTCAACATATCTCGGTCCAGATTCATCAAATCTTTTAGCTTTTCCAATTTCTACTGATGGTAATGATGTAATTTTGTCACTTAAAATATTTTCAATCATCATCTCAATCTTTCTATCAATTTTTACGCCACTATTATCGAAAATTTTGATTCCATTATCTTGATAATCATTGTGAGACGCGCTTATAACAACACCACACTGATTTCTGAAAGATTTAGTTAAATATGCAACACCCGGCGTTGGTAATGGACCAAGAAGCCTTACATTCATCCCGACAGACAAGAATCCTGCTTGAAGAGCAGCTTCAAGCATATAACCTGATACTCTGGTATCTTTTCCAATTAACACTGTATCCCAGCCGAGCTCTTTAAAAACAATACCAGCTGCATGACCAATGCGAAGACAAGCTTCAGGAGTAACTTTAGTTTCGACAGGCCCCCTAATCCCATCGGTACCAAATTTAAGATTCATAGGTCTATTATAACTCTTCTGCTGGTCCTTTTATTGAAGATTCTTTTGTACTTTTTTTGGGAGGTTCATCGTCATTATTCCAATCACTAGGCTCCCTCGGTTCTGCACCGCTCATAATGTCATCAATTTGGTGCTGATCAATTGTCTCATATTTTAAAAGTGCCTCAGCCATTGTATGGAGTTTATCCATATTATCTTTCAAAATAGTTTCAGCTCGCTCATAGCAAGAATTAATTATGTCTTTTATCTCACTATCGATAAGTTTTGAGGTCTCATCACTATAAGTCTTTGATGATTGAGATGCGGATCTCCCTAAAAATGGGCTTGAATCATCTTCTCCAAACTTTAGAGGCCCGACCTTGTCAGAGAGTCCCCATTTAGTAACCATGTTAGTGGCAATTCCAGTAGCAACTTCAATATCATTTGAAGCGCCAGTAGTAATGTTTCTCTCACCATTAATAAGTTGTTCAGCTATTCTGCCACCATAAAGCGTACATATTCTACTCAAAAGATACTCTTTGCTTTGCATATACTTATCATCTTCAGGAAGGAACATAGTAACTCCTAAAGCTCTGCCTCGAGGAATTATGGTTACTTTATAAACTGGATCATGTTCTGGAACTATCCTTCCAACAATAGCATGTCCTGCTTCATGATATGCAGTAAGACGTTTTTGCTCTTCAGTAAGTATCATTGATTTTCTTTCAGGGCCCATCATGATTTTGTCTTTAGCAAGATCCAGATGAGTCTGCTCAACTTTTTTATCACCATATCTAGCCGCAAATAGAGCTGCTTCATTGATAAGGTTAGCTAAATCCGCACCAGAGAATCCTGGAGTTCCTCTAGCAATTGCTCTTAGATCAACATTTTTATCAAGTGGAACTTTTCGAACATGAACTTTTAAGATTTGTTCTCTTCCTCTAATATCAGGCATATCAACAACAACTTGTCTATCAAATCTTCCAGGTCTTAATAAAGCTGGATCTAGAACATCGGGTCTATTTGTTGCTGCAACTATGATAATTCCATCATTAGCCTCAAAGCCATCCATTTCGACAAGAAGCTGGTTAAGTGTCTGCTCTCTCTCATCATGTCCTCCACCAAGACCTGCTCCTCTGTGCCTACCTACGGCATCAATTTCATCTATAAAAACTATACATGGGGAATTCTTTTTAGCTTGATCAAACATATCTCTTACTCTTGATGCGCCAACACCAACAAACATTTCAACAAAGTCAGAGCCTGAAATGCTAAAGAAAGGCACTCTAGCCTCACCAGCTGTGGCTCTAGCAAGAAGAGTCTTACCAGTTCCAGGAGGACCCACCATTAAGACACCTCTTGGTATTTTCCCACCAACTTTTTGAAATCTAGTTGGATCTTTTAAGTAATCAACAAGTTCTTGTACATCTTGTTTTGCTTCCTCGCATCCAGCTACATCCTTAAAAGTAGTCTTTACCTTTCCACCTTCCATTAACTTGGCTTTACTTTTTCCGAAAGACATTGGTCCACCTCTTCCAGACATACTTCCCTGCATTTGCCTCATGAAAAAGAAAAATATCGCAAGTAAAAGTAAAATCGGAAATGCTCCAACCAATAACTGTGACCAAACTGATGGCTGTTCAACCTCTTCATATGAGGTGATTACTCCGTTTTCTTGAAGCGCTGCATCTAAAACAGGATCAGACTTGTAAATAGGATGATTGGTTTTAAACTTGGACCCATCCAATCTTTGACCAAAGATTGTCATCTGATCACCTTTATATGTTACTTCTGATACTCTGTCTGATAAAACTTCTTGTTTAAATTGACTGTAAGATATAGTTTCTCTTGGAGCTGTTGGTTCAACATTATTGAATACTAAAAAAATAATAGACCCTAACACAAGCCATACAAAAATATTTTTTAAAAAATCGTTCATAGTTACTTTATACCGTATAAATATATCTCTTTTGACTGCTTCTTGGAAGCAGCGGGTTTAGCAGTTTGGACTATTTTTAAATTTTTTTCCATTTCTTTTCTAAATTTCTTTAAATTAGAGTTTTGAAAAGTTTTAACAATAAATATACCGTTACTTTCTAAAAATCTTATTGCTCCCTCTAAAGTTAGCAAATTAAGCTCGAATACATTTTCTTCATCAATACTGCTTATACCAGTTAAATTTGGGGCTAAATCAGAAATCACAAGATTAAATTTATTTTTTAAATCATTGAGCTGATCTATTTGTTCAATATTCCTTAAGTCCTCCTGTATAAACTTTACTCCTTTTATTTCTTCCATTTCTAAAATGTCTATGGCAAATATTTCAGCATTTGGATATTTATTTGCTAAATAATGAGACCATCCACCTGGAGCAGCTCCAATATCTAAAATTAGGTTTGGATTTTTAATTTGTTTAATTTTTTCAATTATTTGAATTAACTTGAATACAGCTCTAGATCTATATCCTAAAGATTTTGCTTTTTGAGCCCAATTATCTGCATGCATGAATTAAATATGCTCTACTTCCTCTATTTCGAAATTTAGCTTTCCAGATGGTGTTTCAATACTTACTTCATCTCCAATAGACTTTCCAATTAAGCCCCTTCCAATTGGTGTATCAATTGAGATCATGCCATTTGCAGGATCAGATTCAAGGTTTCCAACAATTCGATAAGAGATTGACTCATCAGTATCTAAGTTATATAGCTTAACTGTTGCTCCGAAAACTACTTTCCCAGTTTTAGGAAGTTCTCTAACATCAATTACTTGTGCATTTGCCAATGCATGTTCAAGCTCATTAATCTTTGCTTCAGTTAATCCCTGCTGCTCTTTTGCCGCATGATATTCAGCATTTTCTTTTAAATCTCCATGCGCCCTAGCCTCAGCAATAGCCTCTGAAATCTGAGGTCTATCGACAAATTTTAACTTTGTTAATCTTTCTTTCAGGATTATTTCTCCCTCTTTTGTAATTGGCACCCTAGACATGAGTTAATTATATCAACTTATGATGATTAGTTTATTTCTTGTAAAGAGCTGAACTCCCAGTTCTCTTCTTTATTTTCTAATGCCTTAACCAAAGCATCTGCTCCGAACATAGTTGTTGTGCACAGAATCTTTTTTCTCAAAGCCGTCTGCCTAATAGATGCAGAATCTTTTATAGACTGTCTTCCTTGAGTTGTGTTTATAACGAGACAAACTTGATCATTAACAAGCTCATCAACGATATGTGGCCTTCCCTCGGCAACCTTATTAATCTCCTGAACATCAAAACCTAATTTCTTAATATATTTTGCAGTTCCTTTTGTTGCAATAATTTCAAAACCAAAACTAATTATTTTTTCTACTATTGAATCTAAGTATTTCTTATCGTCTTCTTTCACGCTTATAAAAATCTTTCCTTTTCTTCTGAGAACTTTATTTGCAGCTTTTTGTGCCTTTCCATATGCTTCTCCAAAATTTCTTCCAATGCCCATAACCTCTCCAGTAGATTTCATTTCGGGCCCCAGAATTGGATCTACATTGGGAAACTTATCAAAAGGCAGAACAGCTTCTTTAACAAAAAACATATTTTTAGGTAGCTTATTTGAGAATCCTAGTTCTTTTAAGCTTTTTCCAATCATTGTTTTTGCAGCAACTTTCACTAGAGAATTACCAATACATTTTGAAATAAAGGGAACCGTTCTAGATGCTCTGGGATTTACTTCAAGAATGAAAACTTCATTATCTTTAATTGCAAATTGAACATTCATCAAACCAATAACATTTAACTCTTCTGCTAACTTTTTAGATTGAAGTTCTAGCTTTTTAATTATTTCCTCACTCAGAGAGTAAGGTGGCAGAGAGCAAGCTGAATCACCTGAATGAATTCCAGCTTGTTCAATGTGTTGAAGTATTCCACCAATTACTATCTCCTTACCATCTGAAACAACATCTACATCAACCTCAATTGCATTATCAAGATAATGATCTAAAAGTATTGGTCGTTCATTAGAGGCTTGCACTGCATCGGAAATATATATACCTAGCTCATCTTTATTATTTACAAGCTCCATAGCCCTTCCTCCTAAAACATATGATGGTCTTACAACAATCGGGAAGCCAATTTCATCTGATTTGTTAAGCGCTTCTTTTAAACTGGACACAGTTGCATTCTTTGGTTGAAGCAAATCAAGCTTATTAATAATTTCTTGGAACCTTTTTCTATCTTCTGACCTATCAATTGCATCAGGCTCTGTCCCAAGGATATTTACACCATAGTTCTCAAGATCATTTGAGAGTTTTAAAGGAGTTTGACCACCAAATTGAATTATGACTCCATCGGGTTTTTCTAAGTCGATAATATCTAAGATCTTTTCAGAGGTTATTGGCTCAAAGTAAAGTCTATTTGAAACATCATAATCTGTTGAGACAGTTTCAGGATTACAATTAACCATAATTGATTCGAAACCTTCCTCCTGCATCGCTAGGGATGCATGAACACAACAATAGTCAAATTCAATGCCTTGACCTATCCTGTTTGGGCCACTTCCGAGCACTAATATTTTCTTTTTTGAAGTTGGTTTACTCTCACATATACCTTCATAAGTTGAGTACATATAACAAGTTGAAGTTTTAAACTCTGCAGCACATGTATCAACCCGCTTATAAGAAGGCAATATATTATGTGACTTCCTCTTTGATCTTACTTCTTCATAGCTTTCATCAAGCAAGTTTGCAATTCTTTGATCACTAAATCCTTTAGTCTTTAGCCTTATAAAATTCTCCTTTGATAAGTTTTCAAGCTTAGAGCCTTCAATTGCATTTTCTTCAGAAACTAAATCTTCAATTTGTCTCAAAAACCAAGGATCAATAGATGTTAGATCAAAAATCTTTTCAAGAGACCATCCACATCTGAATGCATCTGCTATATAAAAAAGCCTTTCAGGTCCTGGAAAAGTTAACTCAAATCCAAGCTTATCATTAATTAACTCGCTATCATCAAGAATTTTTTCTAACCCACATTTGTCATCCTCCATGCTACAAATGGCTTTTTGAAGAGACTCCTGAAAATTTGAGCCAATTGACATAACTTCACCAACAGATTTCATCTGTGTAGAAAGTCTTGGTTCAGCTTGTGGAAACTTTTCAAACGCAAACTTTGGTATTTTTGTCACAATATAATCAATTGAAGGTTCAAATGATGCGGGAGTTAATCCTGAGGTTATATCGTTTTTAAGCTCATCAAGGGTATATCCAATAGACAAAAGAGCTGCAACTTTTGCAATAGGGAATCCAGTTGCTTTTGAAGCTAAAGCGGAAGATCTACTTACTCTGGGGTTCATTTCTATGACAACCATTCGACCATCAACTGGATTTATAGCAAATTGAACATTTGAACCACCAGTTTCCACGCCTATTTCTCTTAAAATTTTAAAAGAGGCGTTTCGCATTATTTGAAATTCCTTATCTGTTAAAGTTTGTGCAGGTGCAATAGTTATTGAGTCTCCAGTATGAACACCCATTGGATCAAAGTTCTCAATAGAACAAATAATAATGCAGTTATCATTTTTATCTCTGACAACCTCCATTTCGTATTCCTTCCAACCTAGAAGAGACTCGTCAATTAATAGTTCATTTGTTGGAGATAAATCTAATCCTTTCTCGCAGATTGTTTTAAATTCTTCTATGTTGTATGCAACTCCACCTCCAGATCCACCAAGAGTAAACGAAGGTCTTATAATGCATGGAAATCCGATCTCTTTCTGAACTTCTAATGCATCTTCCATAGAGTGCGCAATTCCTGATTGAGGCGTTTCTAAATTTA
Organism: uncultured SAR86 cluster bacterium; assembly: GCA_902518715.1. Classification (GTDB taxonomy): domain Bacteria; phylum Pseudomonadota; class Gammaproteobacteria; order Magnimaribacterales; family D2472; genus CACNXK01. Next base: position 22,012 of record CABYHU010000006.1, on the reverse strand, counting down.
TTTTCTTCATAGTTTGATCAAAAAGCTGTCTATCTTCAGCTTTGTCAATTGCCTCTCTTGATGCGCCTATTAATTCAACATTATATTTTTTTAAGATTCCTTCCCTAGCCAATGAAAGAGCGGTATTTAAACCTGTCTGTCCTCCCATGGTTGGGAGAAGTGCGTCTGGTCTCTCCTTTTCTATTATCTTGGCAACTGACTCCCAGTGAATTGGTTCAATATAAGTAGCATCAGCAAGCAATGGATCAGTCATGATTGTGGCTGGGTTTGAATTAACTAAAATTACTCTATAACCCTCTTCTTTTAATGCTTTACATGCCTGGGCTCCAGAATAATCAAATTCGCATGCTTGACCAATAATAATAGGCCCTGCACCAATTATCATTACGGATTTTATGTCATTTCTTTTTGGCATTTTTATCTATCATTTCTTTAAATTGCTTAAATAAACTAACTATATCTTGGGGGCCTGGACTTGCTTCAGGGTGTCCTTGAAAACTAAATGCAGGCTTATCTTTAAATGAAATACCTTGAATCGATTGATCAAAAAGAGATATATGAGAAATATTAATATTGTTTGGCAATGAGTCTTCATTCACTGCAAAGCCATGATTTTGACTTGTTATGAATACTTCCTTAGATTTTAAAGATTGCACTGGATGATTTGCCCCATGATGACCAAATTTCATTTTTTCAGTCTTTGCTCCACCTGCAAGTGCTAATAGTTGGTGACCAAGGCAGATCCCAAATATGGGAATGTTTTCATTTAGCGCCCTTTTAATATTTTCAATAGCATAATCGCATGGCTCTGGATCGCCAGGTCCATTTGATAAAAAGATGCCATCTGGATTCATGTTTAGAACCTCATCAAAAGAGGATCTTGCATTTACAACTGTTACTTTTCCAACATGCTCAGAAAGTAGTCTTAAAATATTTTTTTTAATTCCATAGTCGTATGCAACGATATGCAGCTTGCTTTTTGACTCTTTATAATCAGGCCAGACTCCCTCATTCCAAGAATATAAATTTTTCGTAGTTACTTCTTTGGCCAAATCCATTCCCTCAAGACCATCAAAGCTTTTTGCTAAAGATATTGCTGATTCTTCATTATTTTCATCTATCGGACTAATGCATGCTTTCAAAGAGCCTTTTTCCCTCAAAATAATTGTTAACTGTCTAGTATCTATTCCAAAAATGCCAATAGAATTATTTCTTGCTAAGAAATTATCAAGATTTTCTTCAGATCTATAGTTACTTGGCTTAGAGATATAATCTCTTATAACGATTCCTTCAGCATATATATTATCTGATTCATTATCTTCAGAATTAATACCTGTATTGCCTATATGAGGATGGGTAAATGTAATAATCTGTTTGCAATAAGATGGGTCAGTTATTATTTCTTGATAGCCACTCATGGATGTATTAAAAACAATTTCGCCAATTGCTACTTTTTTAGCTCCAATACCATGACCAACAAATGTGCTTCCATCCTCAAGTGCTAAAATGCATGGAAAAGACACTATGATCTACTCCTTATTGAGAAGAATTGACAGTAAAAAATAGGATAAAAAAATATTTTTTTTGGGGATTTTAATGAGCTAAAATTACATGCTGGCATTAAAATTGTACTTTACAAGGTTAATTAAAATTAGTCTATAGATATGCATCAAAAATAATGAATATTTCAATAAAAAATAAAAATGATATAGAAAAACTGAGAAGTGCTGGTCAACTTGCTGCAAATGTCCTTAATATGATTACTGAACATGTTAAACCTGGAATATCTACAGGGGAACTAGATGATATTTGTCATGACTTTATTGTTAATGAGCAAAAAGCGATTCCTGCTAATATTGGTTACAACGGCTATGAAAAAACATCATGTATAAGCGTTAATCAAGTTATTTGTCATGGCATACCTAATCAAAACAAAATTCTCAAAGATAACGATATTGTAAATATTGATGTTACAGTCCTTAAAGATGGTTGGTATGGAGATACCTCAAAAATGTTTTTAGTTGGTAAGACACAACCTCACAATGAGAAATTAGTCTCAGTCACTCAAGAATGTTTGTACAAAGCAATTGAAATTGCAAAACCTGGTATCACCTTAGGCGACATAGGCCATGTTATCCAGTCTCATGCTGAAAAGAATCACTACAGCGTTGTTGAGGACTATTGTGGTCATGGAATTGGTAAGGTCTATCATGAAGATCCTCAAGTGTTGCATTTTGGAAAACCAGGCACAGGAATCGAGCTTGTTGAAGGAATGTGCTTTACTATTGAGCCCATGATTAATCAAGGTACAAAATATACTAAAATACTCTCGGATGGTTGGACTGTAGAAACAAAGGACGGAAGAAATTCAGCACAGTGGGAACATACAATTGCCATTACATCAAATGGATGTGATGTCCTTACTAAAAGAGATGAAGAGAGATTTTAGTGAGTAATTTAGAACTTCTAAAAAAATTAATAAAAATTGAATCCATTAGTCCAAATGACAACGGTTGCTTTGATGTTATTAAGCAACAATTTGATGGTTTAGATTTTTCTTTTGAAGAAATAAACTATAAAAATATTAGTAACTTAATCATCACTAATGGAGATTCAAAAAATAAAACTTTTTGTTTTTTAGGTCATACGGATGTTGTTCCTCCTGGTCCTGAAAGTGCGTGGAGTGTTCCACCTTTTTCTGGTGAGATTATTGATAATAAGATTTATGGAAGAGGAACTGCTGATATGAAAGGCGGTGTAGCTTGTTTTATCTCTGCTCTTAAAGAGTTTCTTTCTGAGAACAAAGATCCCTCTTTTAACATTATGGTTTTATTAAACAGTAATGAAGAGGGTAAGTTAGAAAATGGGAAAGTTGATAGAGTGATCAATGAGATGATTGATAAAGATAAATTTATAGATTTCTGTTTAATTGGTGAGCCCAGCTCATCAAAAAAAGTTGGTGATGTTATAAGGATAGGAAGAAGAGGCTCGCTTTCAGGTAATCTTAGAGTATATGGTATTCAGGGTCATGTTGCATATCCAAAGCAAGCATTAAATCCGATCTTGGGGATGGGTAAAACATTAGAAGAACTAAAAAATATGGAATGGGATCGCGGCAATGAAAATTTTGAACCGACAAGTTTTCAGGTTTCAAATATTAAATCTGGAACAGGAGCTGAAAATGTAGTGCCTGGAGTTTTGGAAATGACTTTCAATTTTAGGTTTTCACCAGAGTCATCTCCGGATGGACTCAAGGAAATGTTTGAGGCATTGTTAAAAAAATCAGATCTTAAATACGATGTAAGTTGGACACTTAGCGCTCTTCCATTTTTGACTTCAAAAACTGAATTCATAGATATCGTGAAGTCATCAATTAAGGAAATAAATAATATCGATACTAAAATTGATAATGGAGGTGGCACATCTGATGGAAGATGGGTTGCACCAATGGGATCAGAGATAGTTGAGCTTGGGCCTCTAAATAAAACCATCCATCAAATTGATGAACATGTCGATATTGAAGACCTAAGTACTTTAAAAGAAATATATAAAAAGATACTAATTAAAGTTCATCAATCGGCTTAAATTTTTCCTTTCTACTGTATTTTGATTTATCTTTGTGAGTCTTTGGTTTATGGAATTTATCCATATTTTTCTTAACAGGATCTCTTTTTCTATTAGCTGGAACCATGCATTAATTTCTTAAGCAATGGAGTAATTAGAGCTAAAATAATACCGCATCCAATCGCCATTAAACCAACATCAGTATAAACGTCTATAAATGACTGCTTTTGAGCTAGATTATAAACTTCTCCGGAAACACCAGAACTTTCTGAAGATGTTGCTCTTGCTATCAATCCTGCTACATAATTTCCAGCTGCAGATGCAAAAAACCACATGCCCATCATAAATCCAACAATTCTCTGAGGTGATAATTTAGTTACGGATGATAAGCCTACCGGGGAAAGACATAGCTCACCTAAAGTATGGAGTAAATAAATCACTATTATCCACACCACTCCTGTCTGTAAGCCCTCAGACGATTTCATTCCATAGACAAGCGCTAGGAAACCTAGGCCAACAAAAACAATCCCAATTGAAAACTTAATTGGAGTTGAAGGCTCCATATTTCTTTTTGCAAGAGCTATCCAAAGAAGAGCAAAAAGCGGTGCTATTGTAAAAATAAACCCTGCATTCAAGGATTGGAACATTGAAGCAGGAACTTCCCAACCAAGAATTACTCTGTCTACACCTCTATCAGTAAGTATATTTAGCGAAGATCCAGCCTGCTCAAAAAGAGCCCAGAAAATTAATGAAAATAAGATTAATATCCCAACTACTATTAAACGGTCTCTTTCTTCAGGATCACATTTGAATAAAGCATATATCAACCAAGCTCCAATAAATATGAATCCAAATCCTCCAAGCAGTTGTCCAACAAGTTGTGAGTTTTGAACAAGAAACCATGTTGTTAAAACCATTATGATCCCGGAAATATAAGCCCAGTTCTCAAAGGTAATACCTGCCTTCTTTTCTGTATATTTTTCAGAAGGCGGTTCTGCCAATCCTTCAAGATATTTTTGGCCCCAGAGAAATATAATCAATCCCAACAACATTCCTATTCCAGCAGCTCCAAAGCCCCATGCCCAACCTATTTCTTCTCCAAGATATCCACATAGTAGAGTCGCAGTAAATGCGCCGATATTGATCCCCATATAAAAGATAGTAAAACCAGAATCTCTTCTTGGATCACCCTCCTCATATAAAGCTCCAACCATTGTTGAAATATTTGGTTTTAAAAACCCTACACCAGATACAATTAAGGCCAGAGATAAATAGAAAATCTGTTCATTGCTTTCAACAGTCATTCCTAAATGACCAAAAACTAAAAGTATTGCACCATAGGTAACAGCTTTTTTTGATCCCAAGATTTGGTCAGCTAGCATCCCCCCAAAAACCGGCATTATGTAAACTAATGAGGTATATGCTCCATAAATAAGATAACTTGCAGCATCGGAGAACTCCCAGTGCTTTGTAAGATACAAAATTAAAAGAGCTCTCATACCGTAGTAAGAAAATCTTTCCCACATTTCTGTTGCAAAGCAAACAAATAAACCTTTTGGATGACCTAATATATCTGATGAAGTATGCATAATAATTTATTTTTGAAAATAATTTAGTACTATACCAAAAATGGAACCAACAAATAAAAAAGTTTCCCTATTAAGGATAGTTGCTGCAACTGTTTATGACTCACTTCTTATGTTAGGTGTTTGGTTTTTAGTTGGTTCACTTGCTCTAGGTCTAAAGTTTGTTTTTACTGGGGAAGTGTCCTCGCTTAACCCTGTTGTTGGAATGAGTCTTGTGATTTTAAGTACATGGCTCTATTTTGCTATGTTCTGGATATATGGAGGCAAAACTTTAGGGATGTCATCATGGAAATTAAGAATAGTTTCACAAGATGGTAATCAGATTACAATAATCCAGACTATCATAAGATTTTTATCAAATATCTTTACCATTTCATTAGCTGGCATTCCGCTTTTCTTAAGAATAATAAATAAAAATAATAGCTCGCTTAGTGACTTATTATCTAAAACATCAATTACTTCAGATTAAATCCTTTTATAAGTTAAATAAAAAATTACTAGAAGTAACAGATATGGCACTAGCGAAATTGCAACTATATTTGATTGAATCGTAAGGCTCATGCTGAAAAAAAACTCTTGAGTTAAATTAAAAACAAAAGCTCCGAGAAATCCTCCAACAACATATGATCCAAAAGAATTATTTCTTTGATCCCTAAAAAATAACATTGATGCAGCTAATATTAAAAGAAGCGCTGATATTGGTAAAAGTATCCTTTTAAGGATTTCTACTACAATAAAATTCTTTTCTATGTCTTCAAGCTTATTTGCTTCAGATCCTCTTAAATAATTCTTCAAGCTCCCGATTGGAATATTTTTTACAGTTGATCTATCCAAATTCTTATCTTTTGAAAGATAGAATCTAAATTCAGAGTTATCAATTTTGATCAATCCATCTGAAACCTCTGCTTTTTCAGAAGAAATTATTTCTTTGACTGAGTCATTTTCATCAAGAAGAATCAATGTTGGATTTAATATTTCGGATTCCCTCTTTTGAGAGTATCTCAGAATCTTATTTCCATCTTTTATCCATGAAAACTTAATATCTAGCTTATCCCTACTGATTTGACTATTAAAAGTTTCAGCATGATTAGCTGCTTGAATGAAAAGCTTATTGTCTAGCGAAATCATTAAAAGTGAAAAGATAATTGGCCCAAGAGCAAAAATTAGTGAGATTTTTATAGGAGATAATCCATTTGAACGAATTATTGTAATATTTCCATCTCTTTTAAAAAGACCAAGTGATATTAAGGCTCCCAATAAACAAGATCCCTGAACGTAGTCCATTGAATCATGAAACAATCTATATAAGGTTGTGAAGATAAGATCATTTAAAGTGAATTCCTCATTTAAGTCCTCAGTATCACCAATGATTGAGAAAATTAAATCAAGAAAAGTAATGCCTAAAAAAACTAGTAAAGTAATTACAAAAGTCCTTACTATTATGTGTCTTGAAAAGATGCCTACTAAATTAACCATAATAAAATAATTAGCAAAATTGATGCCATTACTGCCTTGGCAATATTAGTTTTTGTGAAAAGAATTTTAGAGACCACGTCACCGCGCACAAAAAGAAAGATTGATGTCAACAAAACTAAAAAGTGAACTGGCCACATACCAAAATATGCAAAAGACTTATTCTCGGATATGCCATCTCTAAAAACTATCAATGTACTGAGGTATAAAAAGAAAATTAATAGGCCTGGTAGTAAAGAGATCATTCTGCCTTGTCTTGGAGCAGAATTTGTAAGACAAACTCCTAAAATCATTAAATTTATTATCATTAATGGAACTGCAAGAGCCCACTCAAACTGGGCCTTATCTGAAAGCTCATCAATATTAAATACTCTTTCAAAAGATTCTTCTTCTGAGTCTTTTTCATTAAAATCGGTAGTCAACATTTTGAAGGAGCTTACTAAAGAATTTGGCGAAGCAGCATCAAAGAAAATCTTTCCATTTAAGAACTCAAAATCTGTTGCTCTATTCTTTTCAATTAATTTAAGTCTTTCAGCCGAAATTATTGAAATTCCATTTGCATCATCTTCAATGAAAATGCTCTGATTAAAATAATTTCCATTTCGTGAAGAAAAGTAAAGATATGAAGAATCTGAGATGTGGCTTAGCTCATCCTCATTTAGCAATTTTAACTTTTTTTCAATGGAAGAGTAATTAAGTATTTCATCTGCTCTTTTTTCAAAATCTGGAGTTACATAAAAACTTAAAAAGACTGAAATTACTGTTAAAGAAAATGTTTGAAAGATTAAAGACTTAATAAAAGCTATCTTTGAATATCCTGCAGACTGGTAAGCATAAATTTCATGATCCATATAAAGCCTTCCTAGAGCAATTAATACTGACAGAAAGAAACTAAGCGGTATAAGCAGATTGATAAACTCAGGTGACCTTAAAATTAGAATCGATAAGATTAAATCCGACTCTAGATTTCCTGCAATTGATTTATCAAAATATCCTAATAACCTTGAGCTAGCTACAAGGATAAATAAAATGGTTAAGCATCCTAAAAAGTTTTTAAAAACTTCAAGGTTAATGCTTTTATAAAGAATATTCTTTTTAAACATGCCTTTAATAAGTATGATGCATTACAATAAATATATTAACAATGTTGAAATAGGAGAATTTCATGAGTTACAGAGTATTAAATAGCATTTCAGTTAAAAATCTAAGCGGCAAAGAGTTTGTGAAAGATAAATCCTCTCTTTTGGTAGTCCTTGTTGATAAGTCTGCTAAAAAGAATAAATTGCTAATTCATATGGATAAAGTAACTAAGGGTGGTTTATTTAAATCTATAAATTCCTTTGTGAAGTCAAAAGCTAAGTCTCTTAATCTTCAGAGTCCCGATGGTGTTTCATCAAAAGAAGTTCTGCTTATGAAGACTCCTGATAAATCTAATACCTACCTTTGGTTAGATCTATTTAAATCTATCTCAAAAACAGCTAATTCTCTTGGAAAACAGGACATTTCTGTTATGTTTGCATGTAAATGTCCCGATGGGAAAGATGAAAGCTGGTTAACTGAAGTTTGTTGCAGACAAATAGAAGCATCTGCATATATTTTTGGTAGCTCTAAAAATAAAACAGTTGTAAAACCTAGTTTAAAAAAGGCTTCCATCATAGCGAGTTCTGTAACAGCCTCAGCTTTGAAAAAGCTTAAAACCTCGGCTAGGGTTGGCTTTGCAGTTGGCGAAGCTATGAATGCAGCCAAGCATTTAGGCGATATGCCTGCAAATTTATGCACTCCAAGAATAATTGAAAGAAAAGTTAAAGCCTTAAAAAAACCCTTTCCAAAATTAAAGATTTCAACTTTTAATGAAAAAGACTTGGCTAAACTTAAAATGGGTTCTTTCTTAAGTGTTGGAAGAGGAAGTGATGAGCCTTCAAGAATGATGACAATTGAGCATAAAGGAGGAAAAGCTGGTGAAAAACCAATTGTCCTGGTAGGAAAAGGAATAACCTTTGATACTGGTGGTATATCGTTAAAGCCATCCCCTGCAATGGATGAAATGAAATGGGATATGTGCGGAGCAGCCTCGGTATTTGGCGTAATGATTGCTCTAGCGAGACTCAACGCAAAAGTTAATGTTGTGGGTCTTCTTGCATGTGCTGAGAATATGCCCTCTGCTCATGCAACTAAACCTGGAGATGTTGTAACATCAATGTCAGGACAAACTATTGAAATCCTTAATACTGATGCAGAAGGAAGATTAGTACTTTGCGATGCTCTTACATATGTTAAGAAATATAAGCCTGCTCATGTAATCGATATAGCCACATTAACTGGAGCATGTGTAGTTGCTCTTGGAAACTATGCATCTGGTTTAATGGCAAATGATCAAAAACTTGCTGATAAGATCTTGCAAGCTGGAGAAAATTCTGGCGATAGAGCATGGCAATTACCTCTCTGGGATGAATATAAATCTTGCACCAAAACAAATTTTGCTGATTTAGCAAATATAGGTGGTGCTGGTGCTGGCACTGTTACAGCAGCATGCTTTTTATCAAAGTTTACAGAAGACTATAGCTGGGCTCATTTAGATATTGCCGGAACTGCATGGGTTAAAGGCAATGAAAAAGGTGGAACAGGAAGGCCAGTTCCTCTTCTTTGTGATTTGATTCTTAGCTAAAGAACTTTTACCTAAATGGATAAAAGATATGAGCCACTTATTATTGAAGAAAAGTGGTCAGAGCTTTGGGCAAAAAATAATTTAGGAAAAAATAACTCCTCACAAACTTTTTCGCAGGTTATTCCACCTCCAAATGTAACTGGAACTCTTCATATGGGGCATAGCTTCCAGTATTCGATAATGGATTTCTATGCCAGATACAATCACTTAAATGATGTAAATACTCACTGGCAGATGGGTACCGATCATGCAGGAATTGCAACGCAAATGGTCGTTGAAAACAATCTATCCAGAGAAAATATTGATAAAAATGATTTGGGTAGAGAAGATTTTGTTAAAAAAGTTTGGGAGTGGAAAGAATTTTCAGAAAATAAAATTACTGGACAAATTAAAAGGTTAGGTAACTCAGTTGATTGGAGTAATTACAGATTTACTTTGGATGAAGATTTTAATGAAGCTGTTCTAAAAGCTTTTGTTGAGCTTTACAGGAAAGAGAAAATCTATCGTGGTTATAGGTTAGTAAACTGGGATCCATCTTTAAAAACTGCGGTTTCAGATCTGGAGGTTGTAAGACAAGAAAAAAAAGGTCTTATTTGGTATATAAAGTATCCAATTATAGGTTCAGATGATTTTGTAACAGTTGCAACAACACGTCCGGAAACTATGTTTGGAGATATGGCAATTGCAGTTAATCCTAAAGATGAAAGATACAAAGATATCATTGGAAAAAAAGTTGAGCTCCCATTTGTAAAGAGAAAAATCCCGATAATTGGTGATGACTATGTGGATAAAGAGTTCGGAACGGGTTGCCTTAAGATTACTCCTGGGCATGACTTTAATGATTATGAAATTGGTAAAAAATACTGCCTTCATTGTGTAGATAATGAAGTTCATATATCTGATGATATTGAAGATTTTGAACCACTTAATATTTTTACTGATGAGGCACATAGTAATGATAACGTCCCTTCTCCATTCAAAAATTTAGACAGATTCAAAGTAAGGAAGCTTGTTCTTCAAGAAATTAAAAAACTAGATTTATTTGTAAAAGAGGAACCACATGAAATCAGTGTTCCCCGAGGAGAGCGTTCAAATATAGTTATAGAGCCCAAACTGAGTTATCAGTGGTATGTAAAAACAAAGGACATGGCTAATAAAGCAAATAAAGCTGTAGAAAATGGGGAAATTAAATTTCATCCAGAAAACTGGATTAAAACTTATTTTAACTGGATGAATAATATTGAAGATTGGTGTATTAGCAGACAAATCTGGTGGGGTCATAGAATTCCTGCATGGTATGACGATCATGGAAATGTTTATGTCGGGTATTCTGAAGATGAAGTGCGAACTCATTATTCACTCGATAATAGATCGCTAAGGCAAGATGATGATGTTTTAGATACGTGGTTTTCCTCTAGCCTTTGGCCTTTTGCATCAATGGGATGGCCAAATGAATCAAAAAATCTTAAAACTTTTTTCCCAACAAATCTATTAGTTACTGGTTTTGATATTATTTTCTTCTGGGTTGCAAGAATGCTCATGATGAGTATCGAATTTACTGGAAAGATTCCTTTTAAAGATGTTTATGTTACTGGCCTCATAAGAGATGAAAATGGACAAAAAATGTCAAAGTCCAAAGGCAATATTATTGATCCTATTGATTTAATATATGGTATATCTTTAGAAGACCTTCTTGAAAAAAGAACGTCAAATCTTATGCAAGAAGGTTTAGCAGAAAAGATTGCTAGAAAAACTAAAAAACAATTTCCAAATGGTATTGAGTCTTATGGAACAGATGCTTTGCGGATGACATTTTATTCCATTGCAACTAATGCTAAGGATATAAGTTTTGAAATTGGTAGATTAAAAGGGTTTAGAAATTTTTGTACCAAAATGTGGAATGCTGCAAGATTTATTAATGGTTATGAAAACAAAGGGAACAATTTTGAAGCTGAATCTGAATCTGATAAATGGATATTAAAAGAATTTGAACAGCTAAAAGCTGATGTCGAGGACAATGTAAATCATTACAGGTTAGATTTAGCTATTAATCATGTATATGAGTTTTTCTGGAATAAGTTTTGTGATGTTTACATTGAAGAATGCAAAAAAACTGAAAAAACTGACAATCTGCATCCCCTTCTCAAGGAAATACTTATTTTTATTCATCCTTTTGCTCCGTTTATAACTGAGGAAATTCATTCAATTATTTTTAAAGCGCCATTAATTGATAGGTAGGAATTAAAGTTTCTGAAATTCATATATTGAGCCAGTACTAAAGATTTGTGTAAGCTCATCTAGGACTCTTCTGCTCTCATCAAGTAGATTTGGATCCTTAAGATCATCAGGATAAAGAACATCTCTATACTCTCTTTCAATTAATAATTTAATAGATTCTAGTCTCTCACTATTCATTAGGAAATTTTGATTAAGGCTTTCAAGTTCTTCATCATTTAAAATCACTTTTAACCTTAGACATGCAGGCCCTCCTCCATTCATCATACTTTGCCTAATATCAACAAAATCAAAAAGCTTTACATCTGAGATTTGTTTTAGTTTATCTAGCCAAGACATACAATTTTCATATTGTTTTACTTCTTCAGGAAGAATTAATTGCATCTCGTTATTGCTGTTCGTAATGAGTTGAGAGTTAAGAAGATATGAGCTGATAATATCCTTTAAGGGAATTTCAGAATTAGAAATCTCAATATATTGGAAATTATCAATTTTAGATTCAAGTATATTTAGCATTTTATTTAAATCATCTTTATTTTGGAAAGCCTTTTCATGCGCAATTAAGACATTCTCATTTGAGAGGCTAACAATATCATTATGAAAGCTTCCTTCCTCAATAGCTTGATGATTCTGCTGAAGAAAAAAAGTGTTTTCCATATCTAGCTTGTGATTAAAGGCAATTGATCTAGAAACTTCAAGTGCTTGTCTCTTCACTGACGTCTTATCATTTTTAAAACCACTATCGCCATATACAAATATTTCAAAGCCTTTCTCATTGTGAGATTTACTTATTCTTAAATGATTTGCTGCTCCCTCATCGCCGTAACCTGAAATAGTGAAGGCTGGTTTATGAATTTCAAAATATTTTTTTGGAAAAATTATTTTGCATTGCTGATATGTAAATTCTGTTTCAATACTTCTATGAAACATAGTATTTAGATTTGCTGGCGTTAAGTGAACCTTATCGTCTTGAGTGTCTGAGCTTGGAGATATAGTTGCTGCATTAGCTGCCCACATTGATGAGGCAGATGAAAAATTACTCAATAAAACCTGCGAGTGATTGAATGCTGATGAAAGTATCTCTGCATCAGTTCCTTTAAAGCCAAGCTTTTTTAGTCCTGGTATAAAAGGCCTTTCATGGGGAAGGAAAAATCCCTGTTTCAATCCACAAGCAATTAAAGTTTCTGCTTTTTTAATTCCCTGTAGCGCTGCATTCTTGGGATTAGAGGGTGAAGAATAATTTTTTTTTGATGCATTATTGCCTTCAGATAATCCTGAATAGTTATGTGTGGGACCAATCAAACCATCAAAGTTTATTTCAGACATTAATTGCAACCTTGCTACTAGTTCCTAATTTAAGAGTCTTAATAAGGTTTCTATGAATTGAAACTTTTTCACCATCAAAAGAAAAATCTGATCTGACAACTCTAAATCCTTTTAGATCTGTATTTGAGATAAGGCCGCTGAATTGCTTTTCTGGAAGACCAAATGATTTTATTTTTACAGACTGATTATTTTTAATTGTTTTAATTTCATTTAACTTACAGTCAAGACAAGGCCCAGCATCAATAATATCCACCAATCCATTAGGTTTAAAGTTCTGAGATTCCATCATCTTAAAAGCAGGTACCGCATTATCATTTGGAATTCCAATTATCCTTTGAGCTGATCTATTTAATGGACTTACAAGGAATGGGTGTTTAGGTATAGACTCAGCAATAAAAGAATTATTTATATAACTTATTTCATTATTGTTGAACATTTCTTCATCAAAAAAGTACTTACTAAAATGTTTCCAGAAAATTGAAGTTTCATCTTTATCTACTTTACCTCTTATTTCAGCAACAACTTTCTGATCAAATCTCTCAGGCCAGAGAGCCATAAACTTAAAGCGCGCCAATGACAACAAAGATCCTCTTCCCTTTCCTCTAAAATCAGGATGTAAATAAAGAGTACCTAATTCAGTATATGGATTTTTAACTGTGTGTAACTGAATAACGTCTAAACTTTTCTTAAATTTAAAAACTTTTGAGGAAATTTTCTTCTTTTTTTGTTTAAAAAAAACTGAAGTTCCATTTTTTGAAACAGAGGTGTAGATTGCAGAAATACCAACTATTCTATTATTTTCTTTAAGAACAAAAAGATATGAATCTTTGTCAGGTCTTTTTGCTTTCTTGTTTAAAGATTTTTTAGACCAACTAATTCTCTCAAGGACTTCATCTTTAGATTTGGGCAAAGTAGTCATACCCGAATCACCATCTTTAATCAAATCATATATCTCTTGGCAATCTTTTACCTTAGCCAGTCTTACAAACATATTTAAAAACTAAAAAAGAGAATTATTAAGAAATATTTTGAAATTATAATTAATTGTTAATCCGTCATCTGATGCAGAAGGAATCATCAATATAACATCTAGGTCATTGTCTCCGTCAAAGTCAATCCAAGAGTTATAAACACTGCCAGCGTCTAAGCCTATTAAATCTGAAAAGTCTTGTACAATCCAATCTTGAGAAGTAGTTTCATCTTCATTAACAATATAACTCTTCTCAAAAGCTAAAAAGTGTTTATCACTTTCAACATTTGCTTGAGAATACGGTAGCTCTGTGTAGGGAATAAATATATCTGCAAACCCATTTCTGTCGAGATCAAATACCAATAGTTCGCTTGAAAACTTCAGACTATTTTGAAATGAATATTCTTCGGCAAAATCACCATTATTTGTTCTTGAGATTTCATCGATGGAATCTTCTTCTGAGACAACCTTTTCATGAATGCTAATTTTAAAAGTATCACTTGATAAACTTTTTTCAAATAATAGTAGATCGGTTCGTCCGTCTAAGTTTCCATCAGTTGGTGCCATTCTCAAAGAAACACCATCACCTGAAGAAACAGAAGTTGAAATATAATCCTCTACTGGCAATGACCAATCAAAGTAAACATCTTCAAATCTTGTGTTATATAAAGTGTAAGTTGGGCCTTCAGAAGTATTAATTGAGTGGATTATATCTAAAATTCCATCAGTATCTGCATTAATTATAACTGAATCCTCAAAGTGATATTCTTTTGAAATCCAGTCACATAAATAAGTAATTCCTTCTGCACAACCCTGACTTCTTGTATATGGATTTAGAGTATTTAGAGGATTTGAAAGCACAACTGAAGGTCCCTCCTCGGAAGGTGATATATAAAATGGTAAATCTGTGGTTCCGCCATTTCCTAAAAGTAAAATATCGGGTCTCAGGTTAGAAGTTAGATCATAAGCAACGGTAGACCCAATTTCAACATTAGACAAATCAAGGGTAGTTTCGTTTGTAATATAGTCTTCATCTTGAAGGACTAACCCTTCTTCAGATGTTAGAAAGATACATATCCCTCTTTTATTTAATGACTCGTCTGAAGAACTTGAAATTGTCATAATATCAAGCGTACCATCTTCATTATAATCAGCCCTTATTAATTTATCTGCCACACAATTTCCTTGATTAATTTCTTGAATTACAAAAGGATTTTCATCATTGATTGTTGATAGATCCCGGCCATAAAAAGCTAAAATAAAATAAGATGAATCACCTAAATCCTTAGTGCCAGAATCTTCTAATAACAAAACAATATCCAAAAGAAAGTCTTCATTAAAGTCACTGATAGTGGTATCTAGCACATCTAAATTGTTATTAAGACTTATATTTAAAGAACCAAGATCATAAGTTTGAACATCATCAAAATCAAAATAATTAATAAAATCCTTGGTAACAACAACATCTGTTGAAGCATTTACAAAATTTATACTTTTTCTACATTGCACTCCATAATTTGCTGTTCCTCCTCTCTTAGCAACAAAATCCTGACTTCCTGAGGGAGCTAACTCGCCAAGCCATGATCCTGTTGTGGAAGTTGCATAGCACTGACTGGCATTTGATTCCCAACTAATTGTGTATGTTTCATCATACAAAGGAGCATCATTAGAAGAAGTAACTGTAGCCTCTAGAGTAGGAATACTATCACCATCACTTCCACTGCAACTTATTAGCAATAAAGTAAAAGAAAATAGAGTGAAATATTTAAATTTGAACATAATATTTTTTGACAATTATCTCATATTATTAGTCTTGTTTTGTAGAAGCTTTTAATATTTATTTATTTACTTTTTAAGGTCATCTTAATATGTTCAATATCATCTTCTAGGTAAACATTTCCTTCTGTTTCAAAGCCAAGATTTTCGTAAAAATCAACTAGTCTATATTGTGCAGATATAGTAATGTCAGATTCAGGGAAATTATTTTTCAAAAATTGGATAGATTCATGAGTAATGCCCTTTCCATAACCTTTTCCTCTATAATCTAAATCAGTAACTATTCTCCCTATTGAGGCGGCATCATATTTAATACCAGGTGAAAAAACCCTAGAGTATCCTATTAACTTATTATCTTTATAAAGAAGGAGATGGTTTGCATCTTGGTCAGAATAATCTAAATCTTCATATAAACAATCTTGTTCAATTATAAAAACTCTTTGTCTGAGACTTAAAACATCATAAAGTTCATCTTTTGAGATAGAATTAAAATTGCGCCAAATGAAGTTAAAATTGTTAGTCATAATACAAAATTTAATGCTGTATAATAGCGCTAAGGGAGATATTTCTACAAATTAACTTTTTCAAAAGGCTTCTAAAGATCGATGGCTGATATATATAATATTGATGTAAAGGACTCAGCTAATAGCAATATTAGTATGTCTGAGTTTGCAGGGAAAACACTTTTAATTGTTAATGTTGCAAGTAAATGCGGCCTTACTCCTCAATATGAAGGTCTGCAAAAACTATATGATGATTATAAAGATAGAGATTTTGTTGTCCTTGGTTTCCCATGCAATCAATTTGGTGGACAAGAGCCTGGTAGTGATCAAGAAATTGGTAAATTCTGCGATATTAACTACTCGGTAACTTTCCCAATTTTTTCTAAAATTAAAGTAAATGGTCCTGAAGCGCATCCTCTATTTAAATTACTTAAAAGCGATAAACCTGGCATTTTTAGAACTCAGTCAATAAAGTGGAACTTTACAAAATTTCTCATTAACAATAACGGTAAAATTGTTGAAAGGTTTAGTCCGAGAGTTGAACCAAAGTATATTAGAAAGGAAATTGAGAAGGTTTTATAGTCCTTGCTTTGACATCAATAATGCATCTTCCTTAGGATTGCCCTCATAATAGTTATACCTTATAGCATCTCTCTTGAATCCAAATTTTTCGTAAAAATTTATTGCTTTGTGATTGCTAACTCGCACCTCAAGAAAAACAATAGAAGCTCCTAAGACTTTTGATTGAAAAAGAACCTTCTTAAGAATCTTTTTTCCATAACCTTTTCCTTGATAATTCTTTGAGACGGTAATGTTTAATAAATGTGAGTCAGTTCCAATAACTGAAAAAAAAGCATACCCGAGAATATTTTTATTATCCTTTAGAACTATAGAACTATTCCCTGCGTCCAATGAAGACTTGAAATTATTTGGTGTCCAAGGATATTCATTCGTTTCCTTTTCGATCGTTGAGATTTGGTCTAAATCACCAAAGCTAGCCAGCTGAAGATGCATTTTTATGTTCCTTTATCTTTGACCATAATGTTTTCTTATCCTCTAGACTATTTTCAAGTATAGAAAGAGGTTTAGATTCAATTATTGGGGAAAATTCTTTTATCAGATTTTGCTTCGAGCCTGTAAAGGAGATTATAAGTTTTGGTTTCTTCTTTATTTCACTTAGATTATTTATTTCTTTAGAAAAAGGATAATCGCCAGCATCTTCGAGAATAGATTTTATTATTTTAATTAATAACTTTAATTCATTTTCTTCTAATTCATTAAATGATTTGTCCAAGAGTGTTAGAATATCGCCCCAAAGTACGCCAAATATTACTTCTGAATTTGAGTTATTTATTTGAGATTGAAACCTCTGGATGCCTAATTTAGATAAAATAAAGGATGACTTAGTATCAAACATTTTTTGATGTTAACATTTTGAAGAATTAAATGGATAAAACAAATAAAAAATATAAGCCATATAAGCCTGTAAGCAAGGAAAACAGGTCATGGCCTTCAAAAGTTATAGAAAATGCTCCTATTTGGTGCTCTGTAGACCTGCGCGATGGAAACCAAGCTCTTATTGAACCAATGGGAGATGAAAGAAAAAAAAGAATGTTTAATCTATTATGCAAAATTGGCTTTAAACAGATTGAGATTGGATTTCCGGCTGCATCACAAACTGATTTTGATTTCACAAGATATTTAATTAACGAAAAAGTTATCCCCTCTGATGTAACTATTCAAGTTCTTACTCAAGCTAGACCCGAAATTATAAAGAGAACTTTCGAAGCTCTTGATGGAGCTCCTAATGCAATTCTTCATTTTTATAATTCGACTTCAACTCTTCAAAGAAAAGTTGTTTTTGATAAAGATAAAGAAGGAGTTAAAAAAATTGCAACGGATGCTGCAAAATTAATCAAAGAGTTATCAAGTGAATATAAAAACACTAATTGGTCATTTGAATACTCTCCTGAAAGTTTCACTGGAACTGAGCTAGATTATGCAGTAAAGGTTTGCGATGACGTTGTTGATATATTAAAAGAGTCTTCAAATAATAAAATTATTATTAATCTTCCTGCAACAGTTGAAATGTCAACGGCAAATATATATGGAGATCAAATAGAATGGATGAGTGAGAACTTTAAAAATAGGGAAAATATATGTCTTTCACTTCATCCGCATAATGATAGGGGTACAGCAATAGCTGCTTCTGAGTTTGGCTTAATGGCAGGTGCAGATAGGGTTGAAGGAACGTTATTTGGTAATGGAGAAAGAACAGGAAATGTAGATATCGTAACCTTAGCTCTAAATATGTATAGCCAAGGTATAAATCCTAATTTAGATTTTTCACAAATTAATAATGTTATGAGAGAAGTTGAATACTGTAATCAGCTACCCGTCCATCCCAGACATCCCTATGCCGGAGATTTGGTCTTTACAGCTTTCTCGGGATCGCATCAAGATGCCATCAAAAAAGGTTTAAATGCATTAAGAAGCTCTAATGACCCGCAATGGGAAGTGCCTTATTTACCAATTGATCCTGCAGACCTTGGGAGAACTTATGAAGCCGTTGTGAGAATTAATTCACAATCTGGAAAAGGAGGCGTTGCTTTTCTATTGGAAAAAGATCACGGCGTGTCTCTCCCTAGAAGGCTTCAAATAAGCATGAGTCAGAAGATACAAAAAATTGCTGATGAGACTGGTAAAGAAATTTCAACATCAGAGATTTGGGAAATCTTTCATACAAACTTTGTCATGCCAAAATCTGGGCATAGTTTTAAAAACTATTCCTTAAAAACTTCAGATGCAACTGATTTAAGTGATCATATTAAAGCTGAAATTGAAATTGATGGTATAAACCATGAAATATCTGGTTCAGGTAATGGTCCAATTGACGCATTTGTAAATGCACTGAATCAAAAACTATCAATTGATATAAAAGTATCTGATTATCATCAAAGTGCGATTTCATCTGGCTCTGATGCTCAAGCTGCTGCTTATATTGAACTCCAAAAAGGTGACAAAACAAGTTGGGGTGTTGGTATAAATCCAAATACTACAAAAGCTTCATTTGAAGCCATTATTGTTGGAGTAGCTAAACTAATCTAATCAAATTTAGGTTGCCTCTTTTCAAAAAACGCTTGGACAGCTTCTCTGTGTTCAGAGGACCCAAAAATATCATTTTGAATTTCTGCTTCCTGTTTGAAAGTCTCAAAATAAGATTTACTTAAAGAGTCTCTCATTAGTCTTTTGGTGTTTGAAAGCGCTTGAGGTGATCTTTTCGCTAATGAATTTGCCCAGGAGTATGTCTCCTCAAGAAGCTTATTATCTTCAACAACTTTATTAGCAATACCAAAATCTAAACACATTTGTGAATCTATTTTTTTTGCTTCAATAGCAAATTCAAGAGCCTTTGCATATCCCAAGAATCTTGTTAAAAGCCAATTTAATCCGCCATCAGGAACAAGCGCTATATTGCTAAAAACTGAAAGAATATATGATGATTTTGTCATAACTCTTAGATCACAGGCCATCGCCAATGCTGCTCCAATACCAGCTGCTGGACCATTAATTGCAGCTATTACAATTTTTGGCATTTCAACAATATTATTGAAAATAGGCATATAACCACGAAGAAGAGCGTCTTTTGATGGACAGTCAGGATCCCAACTTGCTTCTCTTTCAGTTAGGTCAGCTCCTGCTGAAAACCCTTTCCCTGAGCCGGTGAGAATAATTACCCTCACTGATTCATCTTCAGTCAAACTTTTAAATGCTTGTTGGAGGTCTAGAACTAACTGCTCATTAAAAGCATTTAAAACATTAGGTCTATTTAATGTGACTGTTGCTATAGGTGATTCAATATTTATTTGAAGTGTTTCAGTATTCATAATTAAATTATAGGTTATTTTTTTTTCAAAATTATATCATTATGCTCTGAGAAGACTTTTCCTCCAATTTGCTCGCCATCTTTCCTTGACCACTCAACATATGATTCATTTGAAGGTTTCTTATGAAAAAATACATTCATAATTTCAGACAGAACTTTCTGACTAGGTAGTGCAATACCCTTCTTTCTTAAAATTAATCTTATTAACTCTTCTATTAAGAAGGAAGGTGTCTCAATAAATTTTGCTCTTTCAATGATGCCTGTAGAAATTTCTTTTTTAAAGTTGTTTTCAAGCATGAAATCTAATGAAAGTTTTTTCTTTTTTGCCGTTAATGAGGTTAGTGCAGCCCTTTCAGCAAGTTTGCTCCATCTTTTTTCAAGGGATGGTATGATCTCATTTCTCAAAAAATTTCTATCAAAATCATTATTTAAATTTGTATCATCTTCTACGAATGGCAAATCATTTTTATGAACGAAAATTTCCAAATCAGATTTAGATAAGTTTAAAAAAGGTCTTATTATTTCTCCTTTACCTAGTGATCTTTTTTCATTTAAACCACTGAGACCATCAACTCCTGTTCCTCTGAATAGCCTAAGAAGAATAGTTTCAAAAACATCATCTCTATGATGAGCTAATAAAATCTGATCATTTTTATCTAACAGGCTTTCAAAAATTTTATATCTTGCCTGCCTTGCCTGCGACTCAATACTGGATCTATTTTTTGATACTTCTACCATGAAAGAATCAAATTCAATATTATTACTCCTGCAAAAACTCTCACAATGCTGCTGCCAGTTGTCACTATTTTTTGAAAGATTATGATTTATATGAATAGCTTTTAAATTATTTATTTTTTTTTGTTTTAAGGCTTTTTTACATAAAAATAAAAGTGCTGTTGAGTCCAGTCCTCCACTAAAAGCTACAAAAATTTTATTTTTTGGAGACAATGCATCTAAGAGGTTTGTAGAAAGTGACAAGCTATTTTCCTACTTCCGTGAGCCTTAAGTAACGTCTTTCTAAAAGTCTCTCAAGAGGAATCTTGTTAAGATTTTCAATATTTGATAATAATGACTGCCTAACATTTTGAGAGATAGTTTTGTAATTTCTATGTGCGCCCCCTGTTGGCTCTTCAATAATTTCATCAATAATATTGAGCTTAATCAAATCTTTTGCAGTTAATTTCATTGCTTCTGCAGCTTCTTCTGCTTTCTCAGAAGATCTCCACACAATTGAAGCGCAGGCCTCTGGAGAGGCCACAGAATAAATTGCATGCTCAAGCATGGTCACATGATCGCCTACACCTAAAGCCAAAGCCCCACCTGATCCACCTTCACCAGTTACAACAATAATGATTCTAGTCTTGAGTTGAGACATTAGAGCTAGGTTTGAAGCAATTGCTTCACTTTGACCTCTTTCCTCTCCCTCTATTCCTGGATAAGCTCCAGATGTATCTACAAAAGTTATGATAGGTAGCTCAAACTGCTCGGCCATTTTCATTAATCTTTTTGCTTTACGATATCCTTCTGGTTGAGGCATTCCAAAATTCCTTTTGACCTTTTCATCTGTGCCCTTTCCCTTTTCATGACCAATAATCATTACTGGAATTTCATCGATTTTTGCAAGGCCTCCAATTATTGACGGGTCATCACCAAACTGCCTATCTCCATGAAGCTCATCAAAATTAGAAAAAATATTCTCAATATAGTCTGAAGTATGAGGTCTTTGCGGATGTCTTGAAATTAATACTTTGTTCCATCGGTTAAGATTTGAGTATATCTTTTTAGTTCTTTCTTCAAATTCTGATTGAAGCTTGTCTATCTGAGATCTTAATTCGGGATTATCTTTTGAAACAATCTCTAGCGCATCAATCTTGTCAGCAATTTCTTCCAGTGGCTTTTCAAATTCTAAAAAGTGACGCTTAATCATAGTTAACTCAATTTAATCTTGTTATCTCCAAAGATACTTCTTAAATTATCCAAATTTTCTGAATTTAGATCAATCATAAAGTTGTCATTTAAAGAAATAAG
>CABYHU010000005.1 GCA_902518715.1 uncultured SAR86 cluster bacterium | reverse complement strand
GTTGGTCTCTTATCAGTCCCCGTTAGGTAGAGTTAATATTACGCTCTTTTTAAAAACTGTCAACACCTTTGTGAAAAAAAAGTTAAGTTTTTTTAGGGATTATTTTTTGATGACAATTGAGCATCCCTGGTTGCTCTAAATTCATTCCCCTCATACCAGTTTGGCCAATCAGGCGAATTACTTAGATCTTGAGAAATATTAAAAATTGTATCAATCGTTTGTTCAAATCCTTCAAGATTCCATGATGGGTCATATTCATCGTTTACTCCATGGTATCTAAAGTTTGTGTAGTCATATATTTCTTTGAACCCCTCTTCAATACCTCCTTCTTCCAAATCAAATCCATCATCTGAATACAATACAGGTACTCCTTTTTTTGCAAAACTTATATGATCGGAACGATAGAAATATCCCTTTTCTGGATTTGGATCTGGGTTAATATATCTCCCTTGTTTTTCTAATTCTGCCTCAAGATAATCCTCTAACTCAGATGCTCCGTAACCAATTACAGCCATGTCTTTTGTTTTACCTGTAGGAAGCACTCTATCGAAATTAAATCCAGCAACAACATTTGCAAGATCAAAAGGTGGATTTTCTGCAAGATAAGAAGACCCTAATAGACCTGATTCTTCCAAAGTTAATGCAGTAAATATGATTGATCTTTCTGTTTGTATTTGGTCGAATTTCCTAGCCAATTCTATAACAGCAGCGACACCAGCAGCATTATCCGCTGCTCCATTAAATATTTGATCTCCAACAAGCTCTTCATTTACACCCAGGTGATCCCAATGTGCCATAAAAATTAAATACTCATCTGGCCTACTGATGCCCTCTTTATATCCAATCAAGTTATGAGAGCTAAAATACGAGATGTTGCTATTGATTTTACTAGTCAAAGATAGTCCCTTCATTTCAAAAGCTTGGAATGACTTATCAAGTGCAAACTCTTTAAGCGAATCATAATTAAATCCAGTATAGGTAAAAATTTCATTTGCAATATCAAGACTTATCCAGCTTTCAAGGATCGATCTACTCATACCTAAATCTTTTCTTTGCAAGTCTAATTGAGGACCTGTCCAACTATTTTCAACAACAGACCATGGGTATGCAGCCGCCTCCTCTTCATGAATTATGATCGCAGCAGCAGCACCTTGTTTTGCAGCTTCTTCAAATTTATATGTCCACCTTCCATAGTAAGTCATTGCTCTTCCGTTGAATAAATTAAGTCTACCGGTATCAAAACCCGGATCATTAATGAGCATCACTACAGTTTTTCCTTTCACATCAATACCTTCGTAATCATTCCAATTATATTCTGGGGCAACAATTCCATATCCAACAAAAACTAAATCGCTTGAGTTAATTTTCTGAGTCTCTTTATTTCTCTTTGACCAAAATACGACTTCACTTCCATAGGTAAGTTTTCTATCTCTATCTCTAAATGAGATTGTAAAAAAAGATGAATCTTTAACTGTTGATGAAACAGCTGGAACTTCATGGAAAAAACTATTACCAAAAGTTTTTAGATTTATTGAAGAAAATTGATCCGAAATATAATTTTTGGCAAGTTGACCACCTTTTGTTCCTGGATTTCTTCCTTGCATATCATCTGAAGATAAAGATTCGATAAGAACATGAAGGTTATCTATTGTTGAAAGTTCTTTTTCAACAGAGCATGAAAATATTAGTAAGAAGCATATGATTAATGGAGATAATCTCATAGAGTCATAATAATCTATTTGAAATATCTATGCAC
Organism: uncultured SAR86 cluster bacterium; assembly: GCA_902518715.1. Classification (GTDB taxonomy): domain Bacteria; phylum Pseudomonadota; class Gammaproteobacteria; order Magnimaribacterales; family D2472; genus CACNXK01. The sequence continues at coordinate 62,101 of CABYHU010000005.1, read as the reverse complement.
AATGGATAATTAAAAATAATAAATTATAAAAAAATACCTATTACTCTATCTATAAACCAATATACGCCAATACTACCAATGATTATCGCAATTAAGTACTTAATATTTTGAAAGATCTTATTGTCATTAAAGAAGAAAATAATCAAAAAAGGTATAGGTATTATTGCAAGTTGAGCTATTTCAATACCTACATTGAAGAATAAAAGTGAAAGAGCTAACTCATTATTATTAATTCCAATCTCTGAAAGAGCTCCTGAAAAACCAAATCCATGCAAAAGACCAAAACCAAAAGCATAATACCAAGGAAATTTCTTATTTTTCTTATCTGCAGCATCAAGAGCAACAAAAATAATAGTTAAGGCAATTAATGACTCAATAACAGATTGGCTAATAGTAACAATCCCTAAAAATGATAGGGATAAAGTTATACTATGAGCAACTGTAAAAGCTGTAACAACTTTAACTAAATTTATAAATCCATTAACTAAGAAAATAAGACATATTAAAAAAACAATGTGATCAATACCTTTTAATAAATGATCAAAGCCTAAATTAAAGTAAGCAACCGGATAAACAGATTGTTCGAGTGGAATGGTTATTTCAAGATTTCTTGATCCTGCTATTGATTCGTAAGACGAGCCATCAAGAAAATTTATTGAGAGAAGAGCATCAGTCAGGAAGTCAAGATTTTCAAATCTAATTTTTTTTCCTTTAATATCTTCTGAACATTCCAGTTCATAGGTTTCAATAATATTTTTTATATTACTAGATTTAGATACTTCAGAAGAAGTGCAACTAGAGGGATATAAGATTTTAGGTGAATTATATTTATATTGTTGCGGATAAAATAATTTTACTGAATAAGAAAAATTAGATTCCTCATTAAGTATTAGGTGAGCAGGATTGAATTCATGACTGTTGGTAAAAATAGAAAAGATTAATAAAAAGAAAAAATATATATTTTTCATTAATTAAAAGTTAAATCTGGATTTATGATAACTTCATAATCTTGCTTAATTTCATCTAAGAAATTAATTACGTTCTCTCTTCTTCTCATAATGAGATAATCACCATAAACTTTTTGATAAATTTGATTAAGTCCAGGAACATATCCGTTAACCTTCTTTTTAATGAAGACAATATGCAATCCTAAATCAGAAGCAATTGGTCCAAACCACTCATTCTCATCCATTTGTGTAAGGCTTTCATAAAAAGAATTACCAAAATTCTTTTGAAGATCATTCTTTGAGACCAAGTTGAGGTCATTTCCCAATATAAAGGGATCTGAATCAACTGCATCTCCATTTATAATTTTAATTAAACTTTCCCTAGCTCTAGTTTCAGAATTATCTTGATCAGAAAAAAAATAATGACTAAAGGAAAAAAGATCTTCAACAACATACTTTGATTGATTTTCATTATAAAATTTTTCTAAGTCTGCAGATGAAGGCTGACGATCATCTTGTTTGAGGAACTCAACTTTTTGAGCTAGGCGTCGTTTAATAATTCTATCATTTTTATCCAATTCAAGTTTTAACGCTTCTCTATAAAGTATTTCTTCATTAACTAAATTATTTATAATCCTTACAATTTCTTCATCAGATGGATCTCTTCCCACTTGATCACGCCAAGTATCTATTAACCCAAGTATTTCATCATCAGGAATTATGATTTGATTTAAGTCCTCATCATATGAAAATCTATAATCAACTATATATAGAAATAAGCCTATAAGAATAAACAAACCTATTCTTGATTTCATAAAAAATTAATCTCTTAAACTTATTGATCCGCCAAGAGGAATAATTTCAATGCCATCATCTTCTGGAACATACCAGATAGGTGAAGACCATGCTCTTTCTTGGATAGTGCTATGGAGATCTTTTCTAGGTTTGAAACCATTTTTAATAGCATCCCATGTTGACCATCTGCATGTTGGGTTTTCAAGAACCCTTACATAATAAAAAGCATTATCTGTTGATTTAAATTCAGGATCTTGCCATTTAGTTTTAAGCTCAACTGCACCTACATCATCTGAAATTTTACATGTATTGATATCAACCCTTGCATTATTATCAGGACATCTATGTGTTACGGGATCAACCATTAAACCATCTGAGCAAACAACGTCATAAACCATTTCTTTAGGCCTTCCAGAATCAGCTTCAATCCAGCCTTTTATAATTTGAATTCTTTGCAATGGGGCTCCATGTTTACCTTTCACTGCCCAAACCAAGAAGTGGGGCTCTCTATCATCATCATAATTTATATCTGAGCCCATAGGCACACCCTTTTCATAAGCCTGTGAGATGAGATCAGATGAATCTAAATCTACTGATGCAATATCGTAGCCTGCGAAAAATCTTAATTTAATTCTTGATCCAGAAGTAGCAAAAGTCTCTTTGTTCCTTAGAGCTTTAAATATAGACTCTCTTGTATTTTCTTCTGCCCATACAGCTGCAAGACCTGATGCTCCCCACTGATCAAACCCAACATCCATATAGGTTCCCTGTTCTCTGTCTATTAATAACAAAGGTTGATTGGCGTCAATTAATCCTTGTCTTGTCGTATTAATTCTTTCTTGAGTAAGAGGAATCGTGCCTCTTGATGCGGGACTACCATCTAAAATACCAACTTTTGACCAATAATTTGACTCATCAAAGGAACCTCCAAGTACATGCGTATCCGATGATCCAATTAATCCAAACTTATAGGGATTACCTTGACCAAACCAATCTAAAGTTAAACCTCTTAAATATGCATCCCTCACATATCCAGCTTGGGGCATACTATATGTAGGAGGTCTACTTCCAACTCTAATGTCCATAATTTCAAAATCAGCCCATTCATCATCTGGTGATAATAAGGGATGAGTTTCTGAAGTTCCCTTTACCTGAGTAACTTCAACAAGAGGTTCATTTCTCATTCTTTTTGATGAATAATTCCTAGTAATTGGACCGCCTTCAAAAGTTTCCATCTCAAACATGTTCCCATTTGATCCGTTTCCATTATGAGGAACAGCAATTGAATCAACTCCTCTTTCTCTTAATTCATCCATCCATGTCCATAAATCTTCAGGGTTTAGAGAATCGATTCTGGTAAAGGGTCTAAGTGGTCTTTTTGAGCCCTCAAAGAAAACATTCCTGTGAAGGTTTCCTCCCTCAACATCAGTAGAGGTTGTATATTCATATGCTAAGAAAGTTGTAAAGTTTCCAGGATCATTATGTTCCTCAGCGGCTCTAGCCATATCAGCCCATGCAGATTTATGCACTTTATAATCAAAAGACTTTAATGCAAGTTGAACATTTCTTGTAAAATATGCGGCCATTACTTTTGGGTGAAGGTCAAAGTAAGGCATGTTTATAGTTGAAGCAACAACGTCACTAAACATAGCAGTCCTTTCTGGAAATGTATCTAAATTTTCATCTAAAGTATTACTGGCTACATCTGCATTCATATTATGAAAGGGTTTTGTGAAGTCTTTTTTTGAAATTCTTGACGATGTATCAGCATAATTGTTTATCATCCCCATAAAGAAACCATGATCTGTAACGGCATAAAAATCTAACGGCTCACGTAACTGAAGATCATATCCCAAAGGATGCTTAACGCTTGCTCCTTTAGCATACATATAAGCGTCATCAGGTGACCCTGTTACCCCAAAGACATATGCATCGAAAGAATATTTTGTATGAACATGCAAATCTCCGAAGTAAACATTTTTGTTTGGATTACTTGTTATAGTTGTCTCAAGTTTTTCACTCTCTAATTCAAGTGATGAATCAATAATATTAAGAGAAGTATCAGTTTGAAGTAGTTTGAACAAAGAAATGATTGGTCTTGTCTCTCTTAAATCAAAAGATATAAATATAAAAGTAAGCAAATAAAGGGATGCAGGTAAAAAGACAAAATATTTAAGAATTGATTTAAATTTCATTATTCTCCCCAAATACAAACAGTGAAATTTTAACATAATAATTTTTTAGAAAAATAAAAAGAAATATAATATGCTTAAAGAATGCGCCTGTAGCTCAGCTGGATAGAGTACTTGGCTTCGAACCAAGGGGTCGGGAGTTCGAATCTTCCCGGGCGCGCCAACACAGGAGGTAAAAATCATATACGTAATCTTTTTTTTGATTTTGTTCTTAATTGTTTTCTTTTTTAGAAAACAAATCCTTTTTAGAGTTGTTGGTCAAATGATAAAGCCAACAATTAGATTTAGTAAATTTATACCTCCACCTAGACCAAAATATGAAGAGCTTGATTCGTGGGCAGCTCATCCCCTTCTTGGCAATGGACCTGAAAAACTTTCACCTGATGAAGAAAATTTAGATGATTTAAAAGATGCTGCTGTATTTTATATTCATCCAACTGGTTATTTTGGTAAAACCTGGAACGCAACAATTGATAAAGACAGTGCTCACTTTGAGAGAACTCAAGGAATGTTAGCTGGTCAAGCATCGGCTTTTAATTTAAGTTGTGATATTTATGCACCCGAGTATAGACAAGCTACCTTCTTTTCTTTTTTCGATGAAACTGGAGATGGGCAAAAGGCTTTAGCGAGAGCATATGAAGATGTAGAAAATGCTTTTTTTCAATTCCTGAAATTTATCGGAGACAAGCCTTTTTTTATAGCATCTCATAGTCAAGGAACACTGCATGGACAACAGCTCATTTCTAAACATATAGATGGAACTAATCTATCAAAAAGAATGGTCGCAGCATATTTGATTGGATATCCAATACTGAAAAGTGATGTCAAAAATCTTTTTAAAGAGATTGAAATTTGTAAAGATCCTAAACAAACTAACTGTGTTATTGCTTGGTGTACTGTGGATGAAATGGCAAAACTAGAAGGTGAGAGTTGGACATGGGATCCAAATGGATGGAAGAGATATAAGAGAGATGAACTCTTATTTGGTACCAATCCTGTTAGTTGGACTATTGATAATGAATGGATATCAACAAACCAAAAAAATTCTGTTTTAAATCTTGATATTTGGGATCAGACTATTAAAGGTCTTACAAGAAAAGAACCATCAAGAGAACCTATACAAGTATCATTGTTTGAAAATGCTAATTTCCAAGTACGTCTTAGCAAAAAAGGCCTAGCTGAAGTAAAAGGAGATTTTTTAAAAAGATTTGATGCTATAGAGTTTGGTTTAGGTAATCTTCATGTTGTTGACTATAGTCTGTTCTGGGGATCAATTCGTAAGAATGTTTCATTACGATTAAAAGAATATTTAAAAAAAGCAAGCTAAATTACTTCAATTTCTCCCCCATTTTCAACCCACTCTTTGAAACCACCCAGATTAAAAACATCTTTGTAACCAATATACATAAGGGTCTTTGCAGCTAATGCTGCACGAGCGCCTGCAGCACAATAAACTAGAATTTTCATTTTTTCTGGATCCTCAACATAATCCTCCGGTCTAAAAACGAATTCAAGTAGCCCTCTAGGTACATGAATTGCTCCTTTAATTTTTCCAGATTCTCTTAGCTCTTGACCCTCTCTAACATCTAAAATTATTGTATTTGGATCATCTAAGATGCCATTCGCATCCTCAAAACTTATTCTTGGAACTAGCTCATTTGCTTCATTTAATAGTTCATTAATATTGGTCATATCTTTTGTTAGTAAAAATTATTCCTGTAAGTATTAACATCATACCTATTAAAATTTGTAATGTAATTGGCTCGCCAAGAAAAACATAACCCCAGATTACTCCAAAGATAGGTATAAAATATGCAACAGTTGCAGTTTTTACTGCGCCAACCTTCTCAATCAATCTCACGTAACCAAGAAAAGCAATTCCTGTTGAAATTACACCAAGCCAAAGAATTGAAAAAATTACATTATTTGATGGGAATTTTTCAGGCAAATTGAATAGGGTCAGTGGAAGTAGAAAAAATGATGCTAACACTAAAGACCAACCTATTAAAACTACTGTATTTGTCTTATAGGCAAATTTCTGAATATAGTTTGCAGATAATGCATAACAAAATGCTGCACTTAAACAAAAGATAGTTGCCTTAGTAGAAATATAAACATTATCGGGGTTTGCTAAAACTACAATTCCAAACAAGCCAATAAATACTCCCGTTATCTGAAAAAGATTTAGCTTTACTTTTAACCAGATTGTGGAGATTACAACAGCCATAATCGCAGTTGTTCCATTGAGAATCGATAACATATTTGAACTTGATTCAAGGGATGCATATGCAAAAAGAGAAAAAGGTAAAGCAGTATTAACAACACTAAGAACTAAAATATTTTTTATATTGCTTCTTAAATGCTTTAAGTATTTTTTTTGAAGCAGAAAAGGAATAAATATAAGACCTGCAACAGCAAGTCTTATATTCACAAGTGCAATTGGACCTAATTCAGGTGTTGCAATTTTTATAAACATAAAGGCACTACCCCACACAGCTCCAAGGATAGTGATCAGAATCCAGTATTTGTTTTCCATAATAAATTAAAAAAAGCCCTCTTAAAAAAGAGGGCTAAATCTGAATATAATCAGACGAAATCAGAAACTAACTTCTGTCAAAAAGCTGAACCTCCGATTCCTGAATTAAATAAAATATTGATAGGACCACCTCCTTGTGAGGGTAATATTAAATACTATAAAGCGGCCCCCATATTAACCGCGATACAGCGACATCCAACTTTTATTATATACAGCAAATAGATATTGTTAACAGCTAAATTATAATAATTCTAGTTGTTGGCAATTTGAAAAACAGAAAGTATTTTTAGCTGCTGCTACCCCATCCCTTGGGAATAAGTAGTTGTTCAGATCTTCTTTGTTTCCATTGAAGTATTTAAAAGCAAGAGTCTTTTCAGCTGACTCCTTATCAACAGCTTCTTCCCATTGAGAAATAATAGTATCTTGAAAATTTATATTTATTACATTACTCATATTTCAAATATACTGTATATTTATACAGTAGTCAAATAATTATGAGCTAAATAGGTTACTCATGTCTTTAAATGCCTTAATTTCAATGGCATTACCCGATGGATCTTTAAGGAACATTGTTCTTTGTTCTCCAATCTCACCTTTAAATCTAATGGTTGGCTTGATAATGAAATCTATGTTTTTATCATTTATTTGCAATAAAAATTCTTCAAACTCTTCTATAGATAGAACTACACCAAAATGCGGAATTGGAACTTCTTCACCATCTACAGGATTAGTAACTTGCTCATTAATACTATCTGAAACATGACAAACTAGCTGATGGCCAAAAAAATCAAAGTCGGCCCACTTTTTCGAGCTCCTCCCCTCTCGAAGACCAAGAGTATCTCTATAGTAGGCAACTGACTCCTCTAAATTAGAAACAGGTATTGCAAGATGAAATGGATTTAATTTATCTTTCACGGAAAAATGCAAATAACATAAAAGATAATGTAAAAATTGTTACCAAGGTTCCAAGGATGTCTCCTACAAAAAATCTAACAAACATTTCTGGATTTGATGAAATAGCTCTTAAATAATTGTAAACATAAAGGGATAAAGAATGAACCGCTGCACTAAAAACAGTTACCATAATTATGTGCTTATGATTTCTTAGATCTAAATAAACAGAATCTTTTGTAAACTCATAAAAAGGAAGAGTTCTTATTTTAAATCCTAATCCAGCCATTGCATAAAGAGCAATTAAAACACAGACGGTTGATAAGAAAGATGTACCAAGTAAATCAAACAATGGAAGGTTATTCAATCCATATAACCCTCCAATAAGAAAAGTACAAGTAACATGGGCAACATAAAGTGCTGGAATGGCTGCAATACCAAAATAACAGATTGTAAGCACCCTAGCTGCATGGGGTACATACATAATACTGCCATTAAAACCAGATGCGGTCTCAGAACTAATGATAAAGAAAATCCAAATTACGTATAGAAGACTAAAAGATATAAAAGTGGTAATGGATACCTCAAGAAAATATTTAAGGTTACTAATTGAACTCAAGTCAGACCTTTAGAGAAACAATTGATTCACGTTTATCTGACTCAGATTGAAATGCTTCAATAAGATTATTATCTTCAAGCTTTCTTAGAATTTTATAAACAGTCGATCTAGATAAACCTGATTCATCAACAATTTTAGAAATGTTACATATATCATTTGATTTCAAGATAGTATAAAAAACTGCTTGCTCATTTGGTGTCAAAGAATGTAGCTTAAATTCATCTTCAATGTTTCTTAGCATTTGAACGAATGTAGCGAGTTGTTTTTTAAAATCAGGCATTTGTTTCCCTTTATGTGTATATTTTGTACAAAAAAAGTAAAAAATACAATGGCGGAGAGACAGGGATTCGAACCCTGGATACGGTTGCCCGTATACTACCTTTCCAAGGTAGCGCGATCGACCACTCTGCCACCTCTCCAATGGCAAGATTTTACATTATCAGATATCATCCGGCTATCTTCTTAAATAAATTGCCAACAGTATTAAGTACTTTTGTTCTGGGCATAAGCTTTGTAATCAATGCAGTTCTTCTATTCCCTTTTCCAGGAATAATAAATTGCTTATCTTTTGCAAATCCATCAAGACATTCGACAGCTACTTCATGAGAGGTTTGAAAAATCGAACCAGCAGCACTTTTAGATCTTTTATTTAATCTTTCCCTTAATTTATCTGATTTTGCTGTAGCCACTTGACCAAAATTTGAAACAGTTGCTCCAGGTAAAAGAGCCATGATACTTATGTTAGCGTTTCTATATTCATATCTTAAGCCCTCGCTAAGTGATAGAACATATGCCTTTGTTGCTGCATATACGCTTGAATAAGGAACTGGGGTCAAAGAAGCCACAGAACCAACATTTATAACTCCACCCTCACCCTTTTCAATCATATCTGGAATAAATAAATGTGATAGCTCGCTTAAGGAGGTTATGTTTAGTTGAATCATCTCAGCATAATCATCCATCTCTACTTCATGAAAGGTTCCCCATCTTCCATAACCTGCATTGTTGACCAAAAGGTCTACATGTAAGTTTTGTAATTTAATTTGGTCATATAATGACCTTCCAGAGTTTAACCTTGATAAATCCTCTAAAAAAATATGACACTCTGCACCTATATCTTTTATTTCTGATGATAATTCATGAAGCTTATCTTCACTCCTTGCAGTTGCTGAAATAATTAAGTTTGCTCCTCTATTAGCAAGTTCTTTTGCAATAGCATAGCCAATCCCAGTTGAGGCACCGGTTACCAAAGCAAGTTTGCCGTTATATGAATTCATAAATACTCCTTTAATTACTTTATATACATCTTAGAGTTTACTCCATGTAGATGATTTTTTTAATTGTAATAAAGTCTTCAACCATCATTGAAATAAAACCTAAGGGTATATTGAGTTTTTATTGATTAAATTCTCTAAAGTTTTCAAAAAATAGCTTTTTTTGTGTTGACCTTATAGGGTTAATATCAATACCGCCCCTTCTGAAAAATCTGCCACATATTTCTAAATGATCAACAGAAAAAGTTTCTTTTACATACAAAAAAGTTTTTTCAATACAATTTTCATGAAATCCTCCATGATTTCTGAGGCTAAATAAGAAATCAAAAATTTCTTTTTTATTCAAGGTATTTGTTGATGAATAGAGATAAATATTGCCCCAATCTGGTTGTGAGGTTACAGGACAAATTGATCTAAAACCTTCATAAACTAGAAGACCAGCTGCATTCGTAAATTTATCACTTTCAAAAGTTTTATAACTAGTTTTAACAACGATCTTTACTTCTGAATTGCACTTTTTAGAAATTCTTTCAGTCAAAATGTTTATAACTTCTGCTTGCTTTGAGTAGGTCTTATCAAAAAAGGAGTTTAAAAATAGCTTCATTGATTTTGATTCGATCGTATATTTTGAGTTTGAAGGAATTGAAATCTCTAGGACTATAATTTTTGGCTTCCCATTAAGTAAATATGAAAATTCATATGCATTCCAAATGTCTAAACCAAATGATTCAAATTTATTAAGATCTTTTCTACTTTCTTTTCTGGAAATTCTATCTAGCGAAAAAATTCTTGAGGGAGGATTATGCTTACCTAGATATCTTGGTTTCACTGACGTATGCCAATTCCTTTATTGAGGAGATATAAACATATTACTGCAAATAAAATGATAAACCCTACCATCATTCCCAAAGCTAGAGGTATTGAAACATCACTTGATCCTAACATTCCCTCTCTGAATGTATTAACAACATAGAGCATAGGGTTAGCTAAAGAAATATTTCTCCATATATCCGGTAGTATATTTATCGAATAAAAAACTCCACCAAGATAGATTAAAGGTGTCAGAACGAATGTTGGAATAACTGCAATATCATCAAAACTATCTGCATATACTGCATTAATGAATCCCATTAATGAAAACATTATAGATGTTAAAAAAAGAACAAGAATTGTTAAGCCATAATTTTCAATTTCGAAGTTTGGATAGAAAACAAGGCTTACTAAAAATACAATTACTCCTATCATTACGCCTCTAGCAACACCTCCTACAACATAGCCAAAAAGGATTGCCCAATTTGGCATAGGAGAAATTAAAAGTTCCTCGATTGCTCTTTGAAACTTAACTCCATAAAAAGATGAGACAACATTTGAATAGGCAGCAGTTATCACAGCCAACATTATCAGTCCCGGTATCATGAACTGTATGTAATCAAATCCATCCATTGCTCCAATTCTGGGACCTATCAAGGATCCAAAAATAACAAAATAAAGACTTGTTGTTACAGCTGGTGGTACTAGAGTTTGAACCCAAATTCGCATGAATCTACGAAGCTCTTTTTCTGAAAGAGTTATTATTGACCAAATTAGTTCCTTAGTTCCCATCTTTCTCTTTTACCAGTCTTATAAAAAGCTCCTCTAATCTATTTTGTTCATTTCTCATAGATTTCACTTTAATTCCATGCTCCGAAAGTTTATCAAACAAACTATTTAGGTCATCATCCTTTGTTAGGGTTGCAGTTAAAGTTTTGGAGTCTTGAGATTTTAAATCAAAGATTGGAAGATCTGGTAATTCTTGAATCTCATTTTCAAGATCTAATACAAAACTTTGAATAGATAATCTACTTAAAAGCTCTTTCATAGAAGTGTCCTCAACAATAGAACCCTCATCAATAATAGCGATATTATTGCAATGCTGCTCGGCTTCCTCTAAATAATGTGTTGTTAAAATTATAGTAGTCCCTTTTTTATTTATATCTGAAAGAAAGTCCCACATTTCTCTTCGAAGCTCAATATCAACACCAGCAGTTGGTTCATCTAATATTAATAGTTTTGGTTCATGCACCAATGCTTTTGCAATCATTACTCTTCTTTTTTGACCACCAGATAAATTTCTTGCTTGATCATGACGTTTATCCCACAAAGAAAGTTTTTTGAGAAGATTCTTACATCTCTTCTTAGCGATATCCTTAGGAATTCCATAAAACCCAGCTTGAGTAATAACAATATCCTCAACTTTCTCGAATTGAGAGAAATTGATTTCTTGAGCAACAACACCTAAAAAAGATTTTGCTTTAGGAAAATCCTGATCAATATCAATACCAAATATCTTTATAATTCCATCTGTTTTGTTGGTGATAGAGCTTATTATGCCTATTGTTGAAGATTTACCTGCTCCGTTAGGGCCAAGTAAGGCAAAAAAATCACCTTTAGTGATTTTTAGATCAATGCCCTTTAGAGCCTCAACATCGTTATCATAGACTTTTTTAAGACCATTAATTTCTAAAGCATATTCTGTCATTGGGCGGCTTCAGTTTCCTTATCAACTAATAATATGCTTAAAAACAAACCTATCAATATTCCAAGCCACATATACTCTCCACCAAATGCAATTAGAACCGCTGTAACTAAAGTTACCGCCATCTCAGAATTCTTTTTAACCATTGACATTGCAACATAAGCACAAGCTAGTCCTGTAAGAACAAGTGTTACACCGAGTGCTAAAATCATAAGTGGTTGCATAAAGGTAACAAATGGAAGAGTGAAATATAAAAACGGGATCCCCATCAAGTAATATGAGCCAATGCCATCAAATAATGATCTCATAACAGAACTTCCTTGTTTCCATCTTTCTACAACTATTACATGAACACCTGTCCAAAGTGCGCCCTGAGTTGGAAAGAATGGATTTAAAATTGTTCCAAGAAAATTTCTTATACCTACGCTATTATGAGCTCTGTTTATATCAATATTTATCTCTTCATCTGGTCTGTAGCTTTGCCCATCTTTAAGTATTTCAGTTCCTGTAACAAAATCTCCAAATAGCAAAAGATAGCCAATAACAACAAGAGGAAAAACTTCACTGAAATACTCTAATGGAGGAAATCCAATTGATAATGGTGATGTCTTGTTGTAAACCTCAACAACAGGTGGTATTGCAAATCCTGACTGAATATCAAAATTTATTTCACCGAAAAGGTAGCCTACAATTGCAGCAACTATAAATCCTGGCAGAAGACCTAAAGAACCAATAACTTGAAGAACTTTATTCTTTAAAGCCATTCTTTTAAAAGGCTCAGAAAAAGTTGTAACTGAACAAATAACAAGAGCTAAAATCATTGATATTGGAGCATCACCTATATATCTTTCATAATCACTAAAAAATATTTGATGAAATGCAGCTAAAGCTGCACCAAGAATAATTCCAGATTTTAAAGCATTAGGGATCTTTTCTGTAATGACCTTGCCTAAACCAGTCATTCCTAAAAGCAATATTATTGCAGTAAACTCTATGCACATAGCAGCCATATACTGAAATGTTTCAACTCTGTAGGTACCGTCAAAAAAACCTTTTGACATAAAAAAAGCTATTACAAGAGGTAGAGCTGGTGTAACCCATCCAGGAGCAAAAGGTTCTCCAAAAATAATTGGTCCAGCAGTTATTAAAGTACTTGCAATAAAGCAACATGCGACAGCTTCCTCAAAGGACAAGCCAAGTGCCATTACAACTGGAGCTCCTGCAAATGCTGTGGCACCAGATATAACCATACCTTGCAAAAATTCTGCTGTTAGGAATTTTATATGAATAAATGGTATCTTTAGAGTAAATGGACCCCATTTGATTCCATAATTTTCAACTTTTTTTACATCATTCATTTTGATAAGTCTCCCATTGCATCTTCTAATCCTCTCAGTGTAAGCGGATACATCCTTTCTTCAAATATCTCTTTGATAAGACATACTGAAGATGTATATTCCCAATGATCATCAGGAACAGGATTAAGCCAAGCTATTTTTTCAAAATGATTTGAAATTCTTTTCAGCCAATCAATTCCCGGCTCTTCATTCCAATGCTCTATGCTTCCTCCAGGATTTGTAATCTCATAAGGAGCCATGGTTGCATCACCGACAAGAATCACTTTGTAGTCTGATGAATATTTATTTATAACATCATGCAATTTAAATCGTTCTTGGCTTCTCCTTTTATTATCTTTCCAAACAGTTTCGTATATGCAGTTATGAAAATAAAAATATTCAAGATTTTTTAACTCAGTTTTTACTGCAGAAAATAACTCTTCACATACTTTCACATAAGGATCCATAGACCCACCCACATCGAAAAAGATCAAAACTTTTACTGCATTAGTTCTCTCAGGCAGCATATTTATATCCAGAATACCTCCATTCTTTGCTGTATTCTTAATGGTGCCAGACATATCAAGTTCCATATTGTTACTTTGCCTCGCAAACTTACGAAGACGTCTTAATGCCATCTTAATGTTCCTAGTGCCTATAAGAACTGAATCATCTAAGTTTTTGTACTGTCTTTGCTCCCAAACTTTGACAGCATTACCACCACCACCTTTTCCACCAACTCTAATCCCCTCTGGATTATTTCCTGAATTACCAAAAGGCGACGTTCCAGCAGTGCCAACCCACTTATTACCACCCTCATGTCGTTCTTTTTGTTCATCTAATCTTTTTTTAAATTCTTCTAAAAGCTTCTCCAATCCACCTAATGATTTAATTTCTTTTAGTTCTTCTTCAGTAAGCTGTTTTTCAAATTCTTTTCTTAGCCAATCTTCAGGTATAAGAGCTGCAAAAATATCTTCTAATTTTTCCATTCCTTTAAAATATATCTCAAAAGCTCTATCAAATTTGTCATAGTGTTTTTCGTCTTTTACTAATATTGCCCGTGATAAATAATAAAAATCATTCATATCTGAGTAAGCAACCCTGGCTTCAAGTGCGCCAATCAAGTCGAGCAATTCTCTTAAAGAGCAAGGTACTCCAGAGGATTTAACAGTATTGAACAGATTTATTAACATTTATTAGTTATTTACTTCTCGTCTTGTCATAAAAGCAAGTCTTTCAAGAAGCTGAACGTCTTGTTCATTTTTCAAAAGGGCTCCATAAAGAGGAGGTATTGCTTTAGAAGAGTCTGCATTTTTTAATATTTCATCGGGTATATCATCTGATAAAAGAAGTTTTAACCAATCCACTAGCTCTGATGTTGATGGTTTCTTTTTGAGACCTGGTATTTTCCTGACATCAAAAAATACATCTAATGCATCTTTTACCAGTTTTTTCTTTATTTTTGGATAGTGCACAGCAACGATTTTTTCCATAGTTTCTCTATCTGGAAACTGAATAAAATGAAAAAAACATCTTCTTAAAAATGCATCTGGAAGTTCTTTTTCATTGTTTGAAGTTATGATAATTATTGGTCGATGTTTAGCTTTAATAGTCTGATCTGTCTCATAACAATAGAACTCCATTCTATCGAGCTCTTGTAAAAGATCATTAGGGAATTCAATGTCAGCTTTATCAATTTCATCAATCAAAAGAACAACTTGCTCATCTGCTTCAAAAGCCTCCCATAATTTTCCTTTATTAATATAATTGTTGATATCTTTAACTCTTTCATCTCCTAATTGGGAGTCTCTTAGTCTTGTAACTGCATCATACTCATAGAGTCCCTGCGTAGCTTTTGTAGTAGATTTTATATGCCACTCAATAAGTCTTTTTCCTAATGATTCAGCAACCTCAATAGCGAGTAAGGTTTTGCCTGTTCCTGGCTCTCCTTTAATCAATAAAGGTCTTTCAAGCGTGACAGATGCATTAACTGCCATACTCAGATCTTCTGTAGAAACATATTTTTTAGTACCTTTGAATTTCATAACATATCCTTATTGTTAAATTAAATGTGGTAATTTTTCTTCTGACTTTAGTATTCTAGTTAGCTGTCTACTCGTTGCAACCAAATTTTTATTTAAATCCCAAATTTGACAATCTTGTTCGAAGAAACCTTTGTTTAGATCTTTTGCTTTTACATCCATAAAAAGCTCACTTGTTGTTGGAAGCTGTCTAATATTTGTTGTTAATGATAGTGTTGGTACCCATCCAAGAGGGCCATATTTATTCATTACAACTGGTGGAAAAAAATCAGAGTAAAAAGACAAGACAAATTGATCAGGAATTTCATCACCCATTGAGATAAAGCCTGAACATCTTGCTTCATCCCCTAAGTCAGCTTCATTTTTAAGCCACCATGCATGCTTTATAGATATATCACATTGAGTTTGTTTTATAAAGCTTGGAGTAATGCCCTCTTCTTTGTTGTCAAAGTTTAGTGAAATAAATGAGTCTCTTTCTTCATTAAAGATTTTTGGAGGGTATGTTTCTAGATCATTGACACCATTCATATAATGAAAATCTGAACATATTCCAGTCATCATGCATCTTAATTTATCATCTTGAATTAGCGAAACCTGTCCAACTGAAGAGCCTCTACTTTCCCTTATTTTTTCAACTCTAATACTAATTTCTCTTGGCTCAGTTCTATCCAAGTAAAGAGTATTTGAATTTATTAGGTGAGGATGTGGCATGCTAAGTGATATTGCTTTTTGCATTACCGCTGTGAGGTACCCCCCATGAGGCGTATTTCCTACAAAGTAATCTTTTGATGGAGTCATAGAAAAAAGATTTTCATCTGACCTATCAATATAAATAGAATTTTCAAATTGTTTAAAAAAGCTCATTTTTCAATAATTTCCTTCATAATTGTAATTGATAAAGCTTAAATACTCTAAATTATGAATGGATACTTCGATATTGCTCTTAACCTAGCAAGTGATAGGTTTTTAGGTGATAGAGAAAAAGTAATTAATAATGCTATTTCTCATAATGTAAATTTCTTTAATATTGTTTGCTCTTCTATCGATGAACTCGATTTTGTAAAAGATTTAAATAGCAGATTTAGAGAAAATTCATGCTTTACCCTCGGAGTACATCCACATAATGCAAATGAATTAAATGAAGATAATCTTCGGTCTCTAAAGGATTCTATAAAAATGCATCGCCCGTCTGCAGTAGGTGAAACTGGATTAGATTTCTTTAGAAATCTTTCTCCATTTGAGAGTCAATTAAATGCTTTTGAGCAACAAATAAAGATATCAATTGAAAATAATTTACCTTTATTTCTTCACCAAAGAGAAGCTCATGATGATTTTATAAAAGTTATTGATAAATATATTTCAGATATACCTAAAGGTGTTGTTCATTGTTTTACTGGTTCTCAATCTCAACTCGATGATTATCTTGAAAGAAATCTATATATTGGATTAACTGGTTGGATATGCGATGAAAGGAGAAATAAAGATTTAAGAAAAAGTATCAAAAATATTCCATTAGATAAGCTAATGATTGAAACAGATGCGCCTTATTTGATACCAAGGAATTTGGAAATGAAGCCTAAAAATAATAGAAATGAGCCTGCGTTTCTTCCCCATATTGCCAATGAAATAGCAACTTTAATGAATGTAGGCCTAGAAGAATTCAATAAAAAGGTTTTTAATAACAGTAAGTCATTCTTTGGAATTAATTCTAAAGATTAATATTATATTTTTCTGAAATTAGAATATTATCTTCACCAATTTTTTTTGGAGAACTTTTTATTTCTAGAGGAGTCTCTGAAAATCTTGGGGATGGATTAGGTTGAACTACCCCATCACGTTCAGTAAATGTTGATCTTGATTTATTATGCTCATGTTTTGGCGCTTCATCCAAATCAAGAATTGGAGTAATACAAGCATCTGAATTTTTAAAAATCATTGCCCATTCGTCTCTATTTTTAGAGAGGAACTTTTCTCCAAGCTTAGACTTAAGCTCAGGCCAAATATCTTTACTGAATTGCTTTGAGAATTTTTCATCTGTTATCTCTAATTTATCTAACATTTCTTTATAGAACTTATCTTCGATGCAGGCTACAGCTATATATTTACCATCTTTACATTCATAAGTATCATAAAAATGTGCTGCGCCATCAAGAAGATTAGACTCTCTTTCGTTGGCCCAAACTCCTGAACCATAAAAAGAATAGAACAAGCTCATTAGCATAGAAGTTCCATCAATCATTGCTGCATCAACAACTTGCCCTTTCCCAGTTTTTTGGGAATGAATTAAAGCCGAAAGCATACCTACCGCCAATAACATTCCTCCTCCACCATAATCAGCAATGAGATTCAAGGGAACTGGAGGCCGCTCATCTTTTCTTCCAATAGCATTTAATGCACCCGTAATACTTAAATAATTTAAATCATGTCCAGCCATATCAGAAAATACACCCTCTTGACCCCATCCAGTCATTCTTCCATAGACAAGCTTTTCGTTGATACTTAATAAATCATTTGGACCAAGACCTAATTTCTCCATTACTCCTGGCCTAAAACCCTCAAATACTGCATCTACTTGACCAATTAATTTTTTTAATTCGTTAATTGATTCATCATTTTTTAAGTCTAATGTGATTGAAAACTTTGATCTATCATTTAAATCATATTTTGATCCATTTCCTTTAGACTCAGGTCTACTTATTTTGATAACCTCAGCTCCAAGATCTGCCAGCAGCATGCCACAAAATGGACCAGGCCCAATTCCAGCAAATTCTAAAATCTTAATTCCTTTCAGTGGTCCCATACAGTTATCCTATTCAAAAGCCCTCATTTTATCCAATAAAATTGGCAATAAAGTTAATGATACTAAAAATGCAAAAAACATTGCTAGCGCTGTAAAAATACCAAAGTAAATTGTGGGAATGAAATTAGAGAAGGAAAAAATTAAAAATCCAAGAGATATTGTAGACGCAGTATAAAAAATTGCCCTGCCTATAGTTGAATGAGATTTAATCATAGCCTCATTGAAATCATTGTTTAGTTGATATTCAGATTTAAATTTATACAGATAGTGGATTGTATTATCAACTGCAATCCCAACACTAATTGATGCAACTGTAATAGTCATAATATCAAGCGGGATCTTAAGCAAGCCCATTGTTCCAAGAATTCCTAGACCAATTAAAATATTCGGCAATAATCCAGCGAACATGATCTTTACTGATCTAAAAAGAATTAATAACATTAATGCGATTACCGTATAAACAATAAGAACTGAATTAAGCATCGAGCTAAATAAAGATTGCAACATGTTGTTATACAGAACTGCTAAGCCTGTAATTTTGTATTTGTCACTTGATATTCCAAATCTTTGCTGTAAATCTGAGTTAATTTTTTCCAACAAAAGATCTCTATTTAAAGATTCAGAGCTTTCATAGACTCTAGTAGAAATCCTCACAATTGAATCATCATTAGAAATATAAGAATTTAAAATAGTATCTTTTATATCCTCTGGCAAAACTGATCTTAATAATGCAAGTTCAAGATCATTTAATTCATTATTATCATTAATTTTACGTGCAAGCTTTATGCCACTCGATACACTCAAAACCTTTCCGATATTTTCATTAGCATCAAGATAATCATGAATTTCTTCAAGCCTCTTTAAGTTATATATATTCCACCAATAACCCGAGGACTCACTATTATCATCTTCAAATATATCCTCATCGAAAAGATCATCAAATTCATCACTAATCTCATCTTCATCTGCAAGATATTTATCGGGTTCATAAATGACAATATCTAGAGTTGCGGTTCCACCAAGCATCTCATCAAGTTCTGACATGCCTTGATATATTTCTGTATTTTTTTTGAAATAATCTATAAATTTATTCTCTACTTTCAAGTTATTTGCACCAACAATAAATAACAAGCCTAAAAATATTGAAGCAAAGAGGATTTTTGCCTTATTGGTTATTGTATTTTTACCTATTTTTATTGGTAACTCCCCAATCTTTGGTGGTGCTTGCAATGAAACAAAGCTCAAGTTGTGAAATGCTAAAGGAACAAATATAAATGTAAATATGAATACAACAATGATTCCAACTGTCATCATTTTCCCAAACTCTAAAACCGGTTTTATATCTCCAGAAATAAGAGAAAGAAATGCAACTCCGGTCGTAAGGACTGCAAAAAAACAAGGTATAAACATTTGACTGAATGTCTCGGGAACTAAGCGATCCACAAGATCTTCTTTTTTTAGCTCAACAAATCTTTCAATAACGTGAACACTTATAGAAATAGTTAATATTAATAGTAAAGCGATAAAGTTTGATGAAACAACACTTATCTTCCAATCTGCATATCCTAAAATAGAACTTGTTGTATAAATAACTAATGCTGCATTTATTAATGGTATTAATGCAAGCTTAATGTCTCTAAAGAAAAAATATAGTAAAAATCCAAAGATCAAAAAGACTAATAGACTAAAAATAGAAAGATCAGACTTAATAAAGTCAATCATATCGTTAGCTATCATTGCTGGACCACCCAAGAAAAGTACACCAAAGTCTCTATTGTTGTTTATTACAGATCTTATTTCTGCAACAATCCTTTTTTCTTTTTCTTGAATTAATGAATTTTGCTCATTAATTTTACGATTAACTTCAAGTAAAGCACTTGGCTTATCTGATTCAATTAGATCATATCTTTGCTGAATTAAGATCTCATAACTTTCATTCTTATCAAGTAAGATTTGGAAAGCTGTTGTTGAACCATCCTTACTTACAATTAATTCTTGATAAATAGGATTACTTAATATTTCCTGTTTTGCTTTTTGCAGATCAATACTTTCATCCAGTAAATATTTTATATTGTCACCTATTTCTGATAGAGCGACTTTTGGTTGCTCAACTATAGGTGCATCAAGAATTGATAAAACTTGGTTTACTCCATCTATTTCAAGAATCTCATTCTCGATCTTTTCTATTCTTCGGAGAGATTCATTGTTAAAAATACCCTCATTAGGGCGCAAAGTAACAATAAGAAAATCAGAATCAGAAAATAAGTTACCCATTTCTCTGTATATCTTTAGGTCTGGATCATTTTCCAATACTAATGAGTCAGAAGACGCATCGAGCTGGAAGTTAGAAATACCTGGATACAAGCTTACTAAAAATATAAAAAGTACAGAAAAGCTAATCAAAGAGTTTTTTAGAATAATATCGATATATTTTTCAACACCAACTTTCATTAATTTTCACAATCTGGAGTGTCTCTTAAGGACGGGTTTTCTTTAAATTCTGAAGTTGTTATAGCTGTGATAGAAAATGCGTGAATCTCAGCAAGCAAACTCTCAATGGCTTTATAAACTATCTTGTGTCTTTGAATTTGAGATAAGTCCTGAAAATCATCAGATACAATTTGAACATTAAAGTGTGACTCGCTATTTAATGGAACATTATGCTTATTGCTTTCATTTTTAATTATTAATTTAGAAACATTCAAGTTATCTCTTAACAATTTATCTATTTTGTTTTGAACGATCATAATATATGTGTATATTTTAATTAAAAATAAAAGATAATGTTGTTTTATGAAGATTTGTTGGTTTAAAGATTCAAAAATTGGTCATGAGAAGCAGGTTCATGCAATATTGGATAATTTGGCGTTATCGCAAGATATTCTTATTGAGGAGAGGTATACAAGTAATCCAGTCTGGTTAGAACTTTTATTATATTTGCTAAAAATTAAACCGAAACAAGATTCAATCCCAGACATTATTATTGGCGCTGGTTCAAAAACTACAATTCCTATGCTTCGATATAAAATTGATAGTAAAACAAAAGTTATATCTGTAATGAAGCCTCAATTTTTTGAATCAAAATTTGATCTAATTGTTGCTCCAAGACATGACTATAAAGTTGTGCCAGATAATGTTTTTACATACATTGGCTCAATTGCTAAGGTTAATATAAATCCAGAACTAGAAGATATCGGCTTAATTGTTATTGGAGGAGTAAATAAACATTTTAATTTTGATGATGATTATCTAATTTCTCAAATCGATTTTGTAATCTCATTATTTCCAGACACTAACTGGATAGTTTTTAATTCAAGAAGAACTCCAGAAAGTTTTAATGAGAGAATTAAAAAAAATACTTCAATTCAAAAATTTATAGATGTAACTAAAAACTTTGAGCCCCTTAATGATTATTTGCCAAAAGCAAAATTTAAATTTGTAACTCCTGATTCAGTAAATATGATATTTGAATCATTATCTTCAAGCGGTGAAACTTATCTTTTTGATATGCATTCTTCTAGAGAAAATAAGATAACCAGACTAATAGATGAAGTTAAAAATAATAAATATGCAGGTTTCCTTGAAGAGAAATATTTAGAAAATAGTGAAATAAAAATAATAACCTTAAATAAACCAAATACACTGCATGATACATTTAGAGAAGTAGAAAAGATTGTTTATGAAATAGAGAAGAGATTTAAAAAATGAGAATATGTCATTTTCTTTCAAGTGATACTTTTGCTGGTATCGAGCAGTATGTTGATGAAATATCAAATGAACAATCTCATAATCATCAGGTAATAATAGTTACAAACAAATCTATTCTTAAGAAATTCAATAATAATGTATCTAAAATCCAATTTAGTTCACTTGGAAGAAACTCCCCTATCGGACTTTTACGCTTATTTTTTCTAATAAAAGAAATTTCACCAAATATTATTCATACTCATGCTGCTAAGCCAACTTATATGATTAATAAAATTAAAAGTTTCTTTAATGCAAAACATGTTGCTACTATTCATGGTGTAAAAAAAAATCTCGATGAGTTTGATAAAGCTGACTTTATAACTGTTGGAAATGCATCATATCTAGATAAGCTAAAAAATAAAAATAAATTAGTTATAAGTAACTGGGCACTTGATCCAACCGGTTATGACCCAGGATCTCGGAAGGAGTATTTCTTAGCAATAGGAAGATTGGTAAAAGAAAAAGGTTTTGATGTTTTAATTAATGCTTGGAAAGATATAGATGAAAAACTAATTATTTTAGGCAGTGGAAGACTAAAAAAGAATCTTTTAAAGCAAATTAAGGATACCTCGCAAGAAAATAAGATTTTCATTGAGGAAAGTGTTTCAAAAAATCAAATTGATGAATTTTATTCAAGAGCAAAAATGTTGATAATCTCCTCCAGAAGAGAAGGCGGACCCAGAGTTGCCCTAGAAGCATTATTAAGGGGGATCAAAGTAATTTCAACCAAAGTTGGACATATGCCTGATATTCTTGACGGAAAGTATTTATGCAACCCAGACTCCCTTGAAGATCTTAGTGATCTTTTAAAAAATTCAGTAGATCAAATTTCAACTATCGATCAAAGTGCTGCATTTGAAAAAGTTAGGACTGATTTTACATTTACAAAAGCAAATAATAGTATGCTAGATATTTATTCTAACTTATTAGACTCTGATATAAGCTAATCGTAGAGTTTGTCATTCTATTTGCCGTAAAAATATTTTCTCTTGGTAAAGAGTTTGATGAAGCTACTTGATTAGTAGTTTTTAAAAGCTCATTCATATGATTCAATGTTACGAGGCCTTGTGGAAATAATTCTGACAATATTTCTGAAGCTCCTCCATGATTCCATCCTACCACTTTTGCTCCACATGCAATCGCTTCAATCATAGTCCTACCGAAAGGCTCTGGTGTTTGTGATAAGTTAAAAACTATATCTGATATTTTGTAAATGTTAGCAATGTCTCTTCTAGAGCCGGTGAAAGTAATCTTATCTTCTAAATTCAATGAAGAAACTTTATATTGCAGTTTATTTAAGTACTTTTTTTTGGATTTTGCAGTTGGCCCAACAATGAGTCCATGATAATTGTCATCAAGTAATGATAATAAATCAATAAATTCTGCTACGCCCTTCCATTTTGTAATCCTTCCGGGAATTGTTAATACTTTTTTTCCAACAATTTGTGGAAACTCTTCAATTATATTAGCTTTATCGACTGGATTAATTACCTCATTATTAAACTCTAATGGATCACAGCCTCTTGGAATAACTGTTATATCGCCCTTATCAAGTTTGTAATTTTCAAGAATATACCTCTCAACAGTCTTAGATATTGCAATAGAGTGATCAACAAATGACATAACTTTGGAATAAATTGGAAAACTGTAAAGACCATGAAAAGTAGATACAAGAAGAGGTTTTTTTTGAAGCATTTTAAAAGCTCTATAATTAACCCAAGCTGGCATCCGAGACCTAACATGAACAATATCAGGATCTATGGAGGAAATAGTTTCAGATAATCTCTTTGCAAGAGACAAAGTTTTCAAGCTTTTGATATGAACTGGAATCTCGTAATGTTTTGCTCCACATTGAGTGAGTTCGTCAACTAAAACTCCTCCACCAGAAATTACAAATGATTGGTGTCCTTTGTGAATTAGTGCTTTTGATAGGTCTAATGTCCCTCTTTCAACTCCACCTATGTTTAGCTGAGGAAGGATTTGCAAAACTTTCATTACTCATATCTTAAGGATACTGCTGGATCAAGTCTAGCAGCTCTTTTCGCAGGCCAAATCCCAAAAAATAGTCCAACTAAAGCTGAAAAGCTTAACGATCCAATAATTGCATAAATTGGTATGGAAAACGGAAAGTCTGTATCAAAGAATGATGCTCCAATCGTAAATCCATAAACAATTAGAACACCTAGAAGGATACCTAATATTCCTCCTAAAATACAGAGAACAATTGCTTCTATAATAAACTGCATCATAATTACCGAATTAGTAGCTCCTAATGCTTTGCGTAAGCCTATTTCCTTAGTTCTTTCAGTCACCGATACAAGCATAATATTCATAACTCCTATTCCACCTACGAGCAAACTAATAGATGCAATTCCTGTAAGCAATGCTGTGAATATAGCTGTTGCTTGTCTTTGTAAATCAGCATACTGACTCCAATCATTAATCCTAAAATCATTTTGCTGTCCTGGGCCTATATCATGCGCAACTCTTAATATTTGCTCTATATAAAGCATGGACTCCTCCACACTTGAATCATTTGGAATTTTTACATTTATTGAACGAAGATTTCTAGTGCCAAATATCCTTGTGCTTGCAGTCATAATTGGGACATAAACTTCATTATCAGGAGACTCCCAGCCTCTGGAACCCTCTTTTTTTAGGATACCTATAACCTTGTAAGGAACTCCATTTATTAAGAGCTCATTATTAAGAAGTGCTCTTGAGGATGTTTTTAACTCTTTTGGAATATCTGCTCCAATGACAGCTACTCTTCTTCTAGACAAATCCTCTTCTTCTGAAAAGAATCTACCTTCATCAATCTCATAACCTCTTGCTGAATCATGATTCGACCAATAGCCACCAATTTGAGCACTATAGTTCTCATTTCCAAATTGAATTTGTCTGCGATCTTTCATTTCAGGCGCTATTTCCCATGCAAACTCAGTAAATCTCCTTAATGATTCGGCATCTTTGATCTCCAAAGGTGAATATGAACCCTTCACTCCTCCTCGTCTAGTTTGACCCGGATAGACACTTAGGATTCTTCCACCTAGGGCATTAATTTCATCTTCAAGAGCTTGTTGTGCTCCTGCACCGATGCTTAGCATTGCAATTACAGAAGCTATACCTATTATGATCGCAAGTGCTGTTAAAAAAGATCTTGTTGCATTAGATTTAATTGAATCTAGAGCAGTTTTGATTGATTCTGAAAATAACAAATTTACACCTTAACCGAAGCTATTTTTAACTCTTTCCTTGAATCTGTTTTGATAATCAACTAAACCTTTGCTTGGTAAGACAAATACCTGATCTCCATTATTGAGTCCTTTTTTGATTTCAACGTTAGCTAAATCAGAAATACCAATTTCAACCCATGAGAGAGTTGGGCCATTTGAAGAATTTTTAAAAACTATAAATTTTGTAAAGTTTTCACCATCAACTTTGTCTTTTAGAAAATTATCAACAGTTACTTTACTAATTCCTAGTATTTCTGCAGCAGAATATGCATCATCTCTTGTTCTTAAAGCTCCTGTAGGTGCACTTATTGCGACTTCCGCATCTATAACTTGTATTACAACATCTGTATTCATGCCAAGAAGAAGAAGGTTATCTTTGTTCTCAATATCTATAAGAACTGGAAAAATTGTTACGCCTTGTTGCACTATTGCAAGAGGTTCGATTTTTGAAACTTTACCAGAAAAAATTTCTTCTCTAAAGGCACTTACTCTTATTGATACTTCTTGTCCAACTGTTACTTTACCGATATCAATTTCATCAACAAAAGCTCTAATTCTAACTTTTGATAGATCAGCCATTCTCATCAAGACTGTTCCTCCTCCAACAGCAGATGTTGGCGAAGAAATTACCTGACCAACCTCAACTGGTCTAGAAATTATAGTTGCATCAAGTGGCGACTTAACTAAGGTGTCGTCTAGTGCAATTTTTGCATTTTCCACATTAACAATAGATCTAACGTGTTGCGACTTGGCAGATGCAAAACTTTCCTGAATTTCTTCAAAGTTTTTATCAGCAATACTTCCCTCAGCATGTAATGCCTGTCCTCTAACAAGTTGTGCATCAGCATTTTCTAATCTAACCTCAGCTAGTTTCAGATCTGCTTCTGCCTGATCTAAAACGTTCCTTGGTGTCCTTTGATCTATTCTTGCCAAAATAGTTCCTTTTTTTACAAAATCCCCTACTTCAGCTGGCAGATCTAAGATTTCACCAGAGGCTTTGGACTTTATTTCAACGGAATAAATGGCTTCGATCTCCCCTGATGCTTCGATAGTCAAATCTAGCTGTTTAGGCTCTACATCTTTCTTTTGATAGTAGGAGTAAGATTGAGAGTCATTTGATCCACCCCCACAGCCAACTAAAATTAAAATAGGTATTAAGAACAAATATTTCATTAAACTCTCCTCTCATCAGATTCAATTAATCCATCTTTTACTGTAATTATTCTTTCAGTTTGATTAGCAATGTCATTTTCATGCGTTATTACTATTATTGTTTGTCCATTTTTATGAAGTTCTTTGAAAAGACTCATAATCTCTTCTCCTGTTTTGGTATCAAGATTACCAGTGGGTTCATCAGCAAAAACAATACTCGGATTATTCACTAGCGCTCTTGCGATAGCAACTCTTTGCTGTTGGCCACCAGATAATTCATTTGGTTTATGGCTCACTCTATCTTCAAGACCAACTTTATCCAAAACGTTTTTTGCTTTTTTTAGAGCTTCCTTCTTATCATAACCCGCATATGTTAAAGGCAGCATTACATTATTAAGCGCAGTATTTCTTGATAAAAGATGAAAGGATTGAAATACAAAGCCAATCTTTTTATTTCGGATTGCCGCTAATTCATTATCGTCAAGAAGACTCACCTCATTATCATCTAGGTGATACTCTCCTGAAGTTGGTGTATCAAGACATCCAATGATGTTCATTAAAGTTGTTTTTCCAGATCCAGATGGACCCATGACTGAAATAAACTCACCAGCTTTAACATCAAAACTTATATC
Organism: uncultured SAR86 cluster bacterium; assembly: GCA_902518715.1. Classification (GTDB taxonomy): domain Bacteria; phylum Pseudomonadota; class Gammaproteobacteria; order Magnimaribacterales; family D2472; genus CACNXK01. Next base: position 35,386 of record CABYHU010000005.1, on the reverse strand, counting down.
TTTAATTGCATTAACCGTTTCACTTCCAATTTGAAACTGTTTTTTTAGATTTTTTACTTTTATCAAGCTCATAGATGTCAAGTTTACTTTACATATTTGAAATGATCAAACTTTGTGTTTTAAGAGGAGACAGCCGCTCTTAAACCCTCTGTAGATTCTATGTAGGATAGCCAAGGATTTGCTTCTTTTTCTTTACCAAAGTCTATTGCTTTTTTTAACTCAAGACGAGCATTTTTGAAGTCATCTATTTCGATATAACAGACTCCTAAAAGCATTTCTAGTGAACCTGGTCTTCTGTTCCAACCTTTATCCCTAGCAATATTAAAATATTTAATAGCTTGCTCATATTTCGAATTCTGCAATTGAATCTGGCCAATTCGGTAGTCATACTTTGGATCATTAGTAATCTTTGTTACTTTAATTAATGACCTAACTGCATTATCAAAATCTTTGGCGATTATATAAGCATTACTAAGGAGCTCATTATTTTTAATATTATTATCCAAGACTTTGAGCTTTAAACCTCTTTCAATTACCTTGCTAGAATCAACCGGTAAACCCTTGTAAAGATAAAAATTAGCTAAATTAATATATTCGGATGGTTTTTTAAGCAAGTCTTGTTGAAGTTTAAATTCAAGAGAAGCAAGTGACTCTTCTTCAAATTTGATGATGTTATAGATACCTGCCATTTGTTCAATATACTGTTTATTTTTTGGCTTATACCTCACTAAGTCTTGAGATATTTCTAGTGCATCCAAATATTCTTTTCTTTCAGTGTGAATAGCAAACTTTAATTGTGCCCAGTCCTCAACAAACCTATAGGAGTTATCAATAGCTAACGTTATAAATTTAAGAGCATTGCCCCACTCTTCGTCTTGGGCATATATGGTTGCAAGTATTGCATAACCTTCAGGCTTTAGATCAAGTTTATTTTTTTCACCTATTTCAACCCATTTTAGTAAGGTTTTTTTGGCATTTTCTCTATCACCAGTGACATAATAAACTTGCCCTAACGTAAAATGAAGCTCAAAAATATCATAAGGCGGCATATCTCGTTTAAGGCTAGCCTGTTTTAGATACCTTAGAGCTTCTTCATTTCTATCGTAGGAAAGTAAAAAATATGCATAAGTTCTGAGAAATACAAAATGATCGTATGATCTTGATGACCAGGTATCATTAGCGTAGTCATAATAAATTTTTTCAGCAGCTTCTATATTGCCTTTATCAAGATTGGCTTGAGCCCTCTCTAAAGTATTGTAGACCCATTGCTGTATCCCTTCATCAGCAGCAGAGATATTAAAACTAACAATTAAAATTAAAAATAAAAATCTTTTCATTACAAATTAAACTCTATCGTAGTAAGACCCACCTGTTTTACAGGAACCCCATCGATTACTCTTGGTTTAAACTTCCATTTAAGAACTGCTTGTATCGCAGCAGCATCAAATATTCTTGGCGGTCTTGACTCTTCAATTATAGCACTTATTACTCTCCCCTTTTCATCAACTGTTAACCTAACCGTTACAAAACCAGTTTTTCCACCTTTTAAAGCTTCTCTTGGATATTTAGGTTGAATTTTTACTAAAGGTATCAAGCCACTATTTGAGGCCAAAGAGTTTGCTCCACGCAAGAATGCTCCTTTTAAATCAACGGGTGTATTTAAAGTAGGAAACTTAATATTTAAGTTTTGAACAGGCTGAACAACTTCAGGCGTTTCCAGCTTTGGTGGAGGTGGTTTTTTCGGTGGTGGTGGTTTTTCTGGAAGAGCTCTCTCCCTTTCATTCAAAAAATCATTTTTCCTTAACCTTACAAAGTCAACCAGACTAGAATCTTTTGCTGTATCAAAATTTTTATCACTAGGTAAAATAATTATATAAATGGTAAGAAAGATGGCAAAAGCTATAGAAAAACCGCCAACTATAGAAACGGTTAATCTATTTTCAAAATTAATCCTGTTCAGCAGCGATTGAAACATTTTGTACTCCGGCTAACCTTACTTGGTCCATTGTTTCAACTAAAAATCCTGTTTTCGAAGCTTTATCAGCTTGAATTATTACTGAACCTTCAGGGTTCTCAGCTTTTAGTCTTTCAACATTTGCCCTTACAGACCTTAGGTCAACTCTTCTTTTATCTATCCAGATTTCATCATTTGCAGTGATGGCAATTAGTATATTTCCTCTCTCATCTCTAACAGCTGTTGAAGCATTTGGTCTATTTACCTCAACTCCAGTTTCTTTCACAAACGATGTAGTAACAATGAAAAATATAAGCATAATAAAAACAATATCCAACATAGGTGTAATATCAATTGTTGATTCGTCTCTAGCTCTATTTCGTCTTTTAATCATATTATATTGTTTCTATTGTATGTTTGACTTCCAAGGTAGCTTTTTCTATTGAAGACTTAATAGCCGTTAGAAGAAATAAGCCAACAATCGAAATAAAAAGTCCAGTCATAGTTGGTAACGTTGCTCTAGCAATTCCTGAAGCCATTGCTCTTGCATTTCCAGTTCCAGTAATAGCCATGATATCAAATACCTCAATCATACCAGTTACTGTCCCAAGCAGCCCCAATAATGGACACAATGCTATAAGACCTTGAATCATAAGAAGATTTTTGGAAGATTGTGAATTTAAAATTGAAATGTTCTTTAACTTAATCTTATTTCTGATCCATTTATTATCTGAAGGACATTCTCTTACCTCTGATACTCTATCAGCACTTAGCTTTTTAAGATCATTTATAAAGAATATTAATCTCTCAACAAGAAGAGTGATCATAACAATGGCAACAACAAATAAAATAAATATTACAGGTCCGCCTCTATCAAAGAAATCAAGTAGAGATACAAAGGGCAAAGACAAATAATAAAACATATTTATTTTTGTCTAGTTGAAAATGAAGCTATAAATCCAATTGCTTGCTCTTCATAAACCTGAGTAATACCTCTACTCCTTGATTCAAGAATGTTGTGAACAAAAAGAAGTGGAACCGCGGCTATTAGTCCTAACATTGTTGTAACGAGCGCCTGCGAAATACCACCAGCCATTAGCTTGGGATCTCCAGTACCAAACAATGTTATTGATTGGAATGTTTCAATCATACCAACAACAGTTCCTAATAATCCAAGAAGAGGAGCAACAGCTGCTAATAATTTAATAGTGCTTAGATTCTGTTCAAGAACAGGAATGGCTCTTGAGAGAACGTCCTCAAGCTGCGCCTCAAGATCTTCAGGAGTAGTTCCTTGATAGTCTTTAAAGATCTTATTAAGTTTTCCTAGGACAGAAGTCTCAGAAAAATTACCGCTTGCTAATTCTGCATCAAGAACTTTAGATTCTGCAGTCAAGAACCTATATCTCATTGCACCAAGAACAATTCCGATTACAAAAAGTAATATGATGATATAGCCAACAAAACCGCCTTGATTAATTCTTTCAAAAAATCCGGCACGATCTATTAGTTTTGTTAATAGAGAACCTCTTGTAGGATCTATATAAACTTCATGGTATGTCCCGCTATCAGAATTCTGTAATCTTTTAGCTGAACGTCTAATTCCACCATCAGGCTGCTTAGGTAAATATTCAAGTACATTTTGCTCAGCAACTAGGTTTAAATACATTCCATTTGCCACAGAGTTAAAAACACCCATTCTTAGAACATCAGCTTCAACAACCTCTCCTGATTTAGAAAGAATTTCTGTACTATATTCCTTAACTTTACCACTCTGGTTTAATTCATTTAATATTTCAAACCAAAGCCTTTCTAGCTCTTCATTAGTTGGCAGATCTAAACTTTTTCTTTCAGCAATGTCTCCTAAAAATTCTATCCTTTCTGGATATTCAATATTTGTTAAGGATAATGAAAATTGGCCTTTAGACTCACCTGCTGTTTGTCGAACAATACCAAAAAGCTCACCAAAAGAGCCAAGTTTTAAAGTAAGTTGCTCTTCAAGGTCAGCAAGTCTTGCATCATTGTCTTCATATTCTTTTGTCAGTCTTACGCTTCTATCCTCCTCAGCATTCAGTTTTGCCTTCATTTGATTGAGAAGGTACTGTTGTCTATTTTTATCAGCTAAAAATCTTTGCAATCTTGCATTATCTTCAGCAGATCTAGATGAAGCAGTTTGTTTAACTGATTCGACAAGCCTATCAAGGTCCGTAATAATTGGTTCAACTAACTGTTCAGGATCTTCTTGCGCAAAAACAAAAGAAGCTAACAGTAAAAAAGGTAAAAAATTTATTTTCATTTTTAGTCCTTATATATTGGAATTTGTATTAAAGCCGGTGGAGCTTGTTTAGCTGCAATCTTCAAACCATCCTCAGTAGCTCTTTTAATAGAACCAGATGATTTCAAGAATGTCCTTTCATTTAAATCGTAATATCCGCCTTTGCTTCCATCAGTTGTTAAATATGTTAGAGCTATTCTTCCAATTCTCAGAAAATCAGCACTTGTATCAACTCCATCAATGTTAATTGTATCTCTGTATGTTTCAATTGTTCTTCCGTATTCAAGCTCTGTTTTGTATGCTTCAGTAATTAACCTAAACTTCTCTGAAGTTGAGATATCGCCTCTATCCATAGTAGAGCGCAAATTTGCAAGACGATTTTGTCTTTCTTTCATTAAAAAAGGAAGGTCAAGATTAATAAAGTCTTCTAATCCATTTATCATTTTTATCATTAGCGGGACAATCTTCTGATTGGTCCTATCGAGTTCATCTATTTGAAATAATATATTTTCTATTTCCGCAATTTGAGAGTTAATTATTTTTTGAACCTGATCATTGTATAGTTTCAATGATTCATATTCTTTTGAGGTAGATTGATAATCAGCTAATAAGATCCTTGTAGTCTCATCAAGCTTATTAATTTGTTCTTGTGTTAATGCAGAGTTTTCAAGACTGTCAGTTGAGATATTTATTGATTCAGTAAGTAAATCAACATCACTAACAGTAGCCGTTTCTTGTGCATAGGTTGTTAAAGAAAAAGCTGAAAACAAAGAAAGAGCAAGAATATTTTTATTCATTTTAAATCGCATCATTATGTCCCTTTAAGTGACCACAAATTATACTCTAAAACTCTTATTATTACTTAATAATTACCGAGTAAAGAATGTTTAATTTTTTGACAAAAAAAAGGAGGCAAAAGCCTCCTTTTTATAAATCCTAATCTTAGAATCTCATTTGATAAACAAGATAAGCTTCTGGGCCAAATCTTGGGTATCTGAATGAGTTAAATCCATAAGGATAGAAAGAACTACCTCTATCATATGGAGCATCAGTATCCGGAATAGCGTCAAACAAGTTTGTAACTGTAAACGCTAAGAATGAATCCTGTGTAAGATCATAGTTAACTGTAAGGTTAGTATTGAAATATGGGCTACCTTTTGAACCGTCTAAGTATTCCATATGACCAACTCTAAGTACTGACATTCCAGCACCCCAGTCACCTCTTGACCATCCAAGTCTTAAAGACTGTCTAGATCTTGGTGTATAAGTATTATTCATATATGAAAGAAGCGGATCACCAACATCTTCAGCATATTTAAGATCAATTTGATGAGAACTAAATACGCTAAAGTTAAAGTCACCAGCTTTATCAGTCACCCATGCATATGAAACAGCTGTATCAATACCCAAGAATTCTTGGCCAGCAATATTTACTGGTGTTTCATAGATTTGGGTAATACTTCCTTCAGGAGTTGGATTAACAGTAAAGTCTTTACCACCTCTAACAATGTTCCCAATTACTTGTGAACAATATGAATCAGGATAGTCAGGGAAAGCATCAAGTGTATCACCTGCTGCTCTTGCTCTACATACTGCTTCATCAAGTGTTAATGCACCTAATGATTTAGTAGAAACAATATCACCTAATTGAATGTGGAAAGCATCGATTGTAACAACCATTCTATCCATTGGCTCCCAAACAACACCAACAGCATATGAATCACCTTCTTCTTCCTTAAGACCAAGGTTACCAGTTGTAAATCCTTCGATGTTGATAATGCCATAAGCACCACCACAATTTTCTCCACCGTTACCAAAGTTACCGTCATACCAGCACTGGTACCAGTCTGTTTGTGATGTAAAGAATCTTCTTTCACCAACAAAAGAATATGGAAGATCGGGAGCCTTAAATGACTCTGACCATGAAGCTCTTACAAGAACATTGTCCTTAGGTCTCCACTCCATAGTTGCACCAGCAGTTCTTCTGTCAACATCTACAACAGCATCATCATACTCATCCCATCTTGTTGAAAGAGATATAAGTACATTTTCTGATACCGGAACATTAAACTCGACACCAACAGCGTTTCTTTCTCTTTCACCGCCGCCATCAACACCACCAATACCCCAAAGAAGGCCTTGTTTGTTTAATTCACTGAGGTTAACTTCATAACCTTTTGTTTGATTTTCAATTACAGCAGCAAAACCAAGTGGACCATAAGGTAATTGCATTAAGTCACCTGTTAAAGTTGCTTGGAAAAGCTCACTGAAAGCATCAGCTGGCTCAACGTTATCAACTCTTAAAGCTTCTGCATCTGCTTGAGTTTGAGTACTTAGATAAAAATCCCAGTTATAACAGTTTGGCTGACTGTAAGATGCTGAATATCCATAAATACCCCACCAGTCGTCAACTTCTCCATTTGATGGATCTCCATCTAATAGATCATTAGTATCAAGTACACAAGGATTTCCAAAACCGTCAACACCACCGATGTTGTGAATTTTGTCATAAAGAGCACTTGCTAAGAAGTTTCTACCTGTTTGAACAACATCATATGTGTTTTCTGTATATGAAACGTCCCACTCATAACCGTTATTAAGAACACCTCTCAATCCAAAATCAATTGTTGAAGTATCTTCAACATATGATGATCCTCTATATACTCCTGGGAAAATCTTCTGGATTCTGAAATCCATAAATGCAGAGTAACCTGGATCAAATTGGAACCCACCTGTTGCTGGGTTAGTAGAAGTGTTTGGTCTCCAATAACTGTCTTGTCTTCCGTATCTTTGCGGACCAGCAACCCATACGAAAGGTGTAAATAAGTTATCAAGAGTTCCGATTGTATCTGTCTCTAAATAAACATATTTAGCATATGCTTCAACTGAATCAGTAAGCTCATATGTTCCTGATAGAAATGCAGCAGTTCTTTTTCTTTCATTAGTTAAAGAACCGTTAGAGCTTGTATCAATTGCACACCATGCACCGACAGCAAATGGCACATAGTTACCTATTTCAGTTTCAGTTGGTGCAAAATAGTCACCAGCATCCTGACAAGATAATCCTGCTGTAGGAACAAGGCCTGATGAAGGATCAAAAGGTGCAGTTAAACCATCAATAAGCTCATCTGGAGTATAGTGATTAAATGCTCCAGCAAACTGATCTCTGATTAAAAGACCTCTTGATGGCAATCCACCATCTTGTGCATCTTTATAAGAGTCATGCTCACTTCTTGAACTTATAGGTACGGCTTTTTCATCGTAATACTCTAATGCATATGTATAGGAATATCTCTCACCAAATCCTCCACCTGCAAATTCAAGGTTTAGAGTCTCACCGCCTGATCCTGCATTAACACCACCACCGGCAACAACTCTTGCAGTTTGTCTTTCTAATCCATCAACCAATATAACGTTTACAACACCTGCGACAGCATCTGAACCATAAATAGATGAAGCACCTGAAGTTAAAACTTCAATTCTTTCAACAGCTGCAAGTGGAATTGCACCCCAGTTAAAAGAAGCTGATTCACCATTGTATGGGAACGGATAGTCTGCAGTTCTCTTACCATTAACAAGTACAAGTGTTCGACCTGGACCAAAATCCCTTAGGTTGATTGGTTGTAATGAAGCATTAAAACCAGCCTGGAAGTTTTCACCATTAACACTACCTGTATTTTGAGTAAGGTTACTTACTGCGTCATATACAGTTTGGAAACCTGCGTTATCAATATCAGCTCTAGTAATTGTGATTAAAGGTGTTGCACCTTCGATATCAACTCTTTTAATTCTAGAACCAGTTACGCTTACTCTTCCTAGCTCTTGGACATCCTCGTCATCAGCTGCATCAGAAGATTCAGACATAGTTGCCTCTGCAACAACTTCAACATCTTCATCAACTGGCTCATCTGCGACAACAAAACCAACACTAAGGAAAGCAAACAAAGTTAAAAAACTTAAATTTTTCATAATATTTTCCCCATATATATGCATAAAATTAAACCGGAAACATGTTCCGATCACATCAATATACCTATAGGCAACCTTCTTGTAAACACTTTTATTAAATAAAATTATCTTTTAAATTAAGGGTTTTTTTATGATTATTTTCAAATAATGTCTTTTATTTTTATACTCTGTAAAGTAGACTTTACACAATCTAAAATTTTCAATCGGAGATATAAAAAAATGCAAAATACCGTTAATGTATTAAAAAATATTAAATATGGCCTAAAAAGCCTTTCCCTATCACTTTTTCTAGTATTTTCAGTAGCTTCCAAATCTGAAGAATATGTCCCAATACCCCTTGATAAGCTTGTATGTTACGGAAAAGGAACTCAGCAACAGCTTTCACCGTCAGGTGAATTCTTAGCTGCAATGGTTCCTGTTGATGAAAATGTATGTGATATCAAGGATGAGACTGATCAAGAAATGATGGCTACTGATAGAGTTCTAGTGGTTACTGACCTATCAACAATGGAGCCAAAAGTGCTTTCTGGTACAACCGCTGGAACATCAATTACAAGTTTTAGATGGCTCAATGATAAAAAATTATTAGTTTCAAGGGATTCTAGAGCTGGATTAGATTCTGCAAGTATGTACACAATTGATAGAGATGGAAAAAATACAACACTATTAATAAAAGCAAAACGTTTCAAAAATAAACCGGGGTTTGAAGTTCCAAGCTTGTACGGCGTTTTCCCAAGATTTCCAGATAAGGTATTAATAAGTCTTTTCAATTCTGGGAGTAGATCCAGAGATTTATATTGGTTAGATATTAATACTAAAAGAACTGAGCTTGTTGCTAGAGAGCCTTCTGTCCCTGGGGAGCTAGTAATGAACTGGTTAGTAGACTGGGAAGGTGTACCGAGAGGTTTTGCAACTTTTATGGAAGAAGGTCCAAATAAGGGAATTGAAACAACTTTTTATAAATTTACGGCGGATGGATATGAAAAGGTTCACTCTTGCATTCATCAACAGGCATGTTTTTATCCATCATACTTTGATATTGATAACAAAACTGTTCTTGGAGTCGGTCAAGCAGTTTTACCAAATGGAAGAATCTTAAATGAAACAGATACTAATGCTATGTGGTCATATGATATGGATTCTGGTGAATATCTAGAGATGATCTACCATGATCCTGATTATGATCTGTCAAGTCCTATGCATGGAGATTATTCTCTAGATATGTGGTTCTCGCCTGACGGGTCAGAGCTTTACGGTTTCTCTTATCAAGGAGCTAAAACTAAAAAAATATATTTTGATGAGTATTTCGCAACTGTAAATAAGTCGCTTGAGGCTGCTTTCCCTGGCAATGAGGTGTCTGTTTTTGATTGGAGTGATGACTTAACTAGATTCTTGTTTGGAGTTCAAAGTGACAAGGATCCAGGTTCTGTTTATCTTTTTGATATTTCTGATAGTAAAACACCAGTTAGAAGAATTGCTTCATATGCTCCATGGCTAAGTGAATATCAACTCGCATCTACGGAGCCTTTTACTTACATGAGTCGTGATGGAATTAAGTTGCATGGATATTTAACTTTACCTCCAACATATAAAGAAGGAGAAAAAATTCCATTTATTGTTCACCCGCATGGAGGTCCTAATGCAAGAGACTATTGGGGATACAATCCTGAAGTTCAGTTTTATGCAACTAGAGGTTATGGAGTGATTCAGATGGATTACAGAGGATCAACCGGTTATGGAAGAAAAGAGATGATGCTTGCAAATCATGAGATGGGTAAAAGCATGCAAGAAGATAAATATGACGCACTCTTTTGGGCTAATGAGCAAGGCTATGTAGATATGAATAATGTATGTATTTCAGGAGCTTCTTATGGAGGTTATGCAGCTATGCAGGCAGCTACTAAAAGTCCTGAGATCTTTAAATGTATTATTGCTTATGTTGGTGTATATGATCTAACCAGCAGCGACTTAAGAGGTCTGCAATGGAGTGAATTAAGTCAGCCAATGGAATATATTGAAAAAGGAAATCCAAGAGATCCAGAAGATTATAAAAATCTTTATGAGAATAGCCCCTTGTTCTTTGCTGAAAATGTAGAAGATCCTGTTCTAATAATAACAGGAAGAAGAGATAGCCAAGTAAGGTTCCAAGAAACAGTCGATATGGTTAATGAGCTCAAAAAATATGGTAAAGAGCACAAATACATCATTAAGGGCGAAGAAGGTCACGGCTTTAGGAGAGAAACTGCAAGGCTAGAGCTGTTTGAAGACTACGAGAAATTTTTAGCTGAATACTTAAATTAGAAGCTAGAGATATTTGTTTGTTTTTGACCAAGTATGAGGGCATGAATATCACTTGTGCCCTCGTAAGTATTTACAGCCTCTAAATTCATTGAGTGTCTCACAACGTGATACTCATCACTGATTCCATTTCCACCATGAATATCTCTTGCTGATCTAGCAATCTTAAGAGCCTTTTGACAATTATTTCTTTTAATAAGTGAGATCATTTCAGGGACAAAATTATCTTCATCTATCAACCTGCCAACTCTTAAAGCAGCCTGCATACCCAATGAAATTTCGGTTTGCATATCGGCAAGCTTTTTCTGAATAAGTTGCTTGGATGCTAACGGCGCATTGAACTGATTTCTATCAAGGGTGTATTCAAGTGATTTCTCCCAACAGAATTCAGCAGCTCCCATTACGCCCCAAGCAATTCCATATCTTGCAGAATTTAAACAAGTAAACGGGCCTTTAAAACTTTGAACATCAGGAAGCACTTTATCCTCAGAAACAAATACTTGATCCATAAATATCATCCCAGTCGCAGATGCACGTAGTGCAAATTTACCATCCAAATAAGGAGTCTCTAATCCCTTAGCATCTTCTCTCTCTAGAATGAATCCTCTTAAGACGCCCTGCTCATCTTTGGCCCATATAATAAATAAGTCAGCAATTGGTGAATTTGTTATCCAAGTTTTAGATCCAGTTAATTCGAATCCGCCATCTACTTTTTTTGCAACTGATTTCATGCCAGCAGGATCTGAGCCGGCATCTGGCTCAGTAAGGCCAAAACAACCAATGATATTTCCTTTGGCCATTTCAGGGAGATAGTGCTCTTTCTGTTCTTCTGAGCCAAATTTATAAATTGCATACATTGCTAATGAAGACTGAACACTGAAAGCTGATCTGTAACTTGAATCAACTCTTTCGATTTCTCTGGCAATTAATCCATAGGCAACATTACTCACTCCAGCACAGCCATATCCTTTTATATGAGGCCCAAGTAAGCCTAGGTCTGCAAGCTCCTTATAAATTTCTTTATCAAAAAGCTCTTCTCTGTTAGCTTTTTGAATTCTTGGCATTAGAGAATTATCACAATAATCTCTTACAGTTTTTTGAATAGCGAGTTCCTCTTCGGTTAGTTGTTGATCAAAGAGAAGTAAGTCTGGTAGTTTGCTCATGCGAATATTATAAATTAAATTTTCTCAACTCTGATTAATCCAAACCTAATATCTTGATATTTTATTTCATTAGAATCTAGACAGGATTTTGTGATGGAAATCATCTTAACACTATTGCCACAAATTATTACTAAAGGAATCAATTCTTGATTTCTCAAAACAAAGTCAAGAACAAGTTCATCCACTTCATGATGTCTTACTCCATGAAGGTCTAAATGAGTGATTCCATTCTCAACAAAAGTTTTCATAAAACCATTATAATTTGCTAATGGCTAAGGTTCACTTTTTTTACTCAACTATGAATGCTGGTAAATCAACCGCACTACTTCAGTCGGCTCATAATTATCATGAGACTGGAAATGAGACAATTTTATTTATTCCAAGAGAAGATGCAGATAAGAATTCTGGTCTTATAAAGTCTAGAATTGGTTTAAGCGCTTCAGCAGTTGTAATTGATTCAGAATTAAAAATTTATGACTACGTAAAAAAAGAGCTTTCACAAAGAAAGGTTGATGCAATACTTGTTGACGAAGCTCAATTTTTAAAGAAGGATCATGTTCTGCAAATGTGTAAAGTATGTGATGAGTTGCAAATCCCCGTAATGTGCTATGGCATAAGAACTGATTTTAGAGGAGAGTTATTTGAAGGAAGTGCATCACTTTTGGCATTAGCAGATAATCTAATTGAGCTAAAGACGGTATGCAATGTGTGCAGCAGAAAAGCAACCATGGTTGTAAGACTTGATGAGGATGGAAAAGTTATTACTGAAGGTTCAAAAGTTCAGATTGGTGGAAATGATGTATACAGAGTATTGTGCAGGAAACACTTTAATGAAGCTACAAAACTACTAGATTAAAATTTTCTTAAGACCACATACTTGCGCCACCGCAAATTGTTAAGGCTTGGCCTGTCATAAAAGAGCTTTCATCGGAAGCTAAAAAAACTGCAACACCCTGAAAATCATCTGCTTCACCAAGTCTTCTAAGGGGCATTCTTTGGCTTGTAGCTTTTTCAGCATCAGGATTTTCCCATAAAAGTTTTGAAAAATCTGTTTTAACAAGACCAGGGCAAATAGCATTTACCCTAATATTTGAGGGACCTAATTCAGAGGCATAGTTTCTGACTAAACCCAATACAGCAAGCTTTGAAATACTGTATGTTCCTAGAGTTTCAGAGGCATCAAAAGCTGCAATACTTGAGGTAATCATTATTGATCCACCGCCTGATTCTTTCATGAAAGGTGAAACCATATTTATTAACCAGTGATTAGACTTAACATTTGTGTTCATAGTCTTATCATAAGATTCATCATCTATTTCAGACATTGATCCAAAAAATGAATTTACACCAGCATTGCATACCAAAGTCGTAATTGACCCAAGCTTTGACATTGAGAAGTCTACCAATGCATTCAATTCATCTTTGCTAGATGTATTGCAAGAATATGCGAATGCTTTTTCTTGATCAATGGAATCATTAATTGTCTTTGCAGCTTTTTCACACTGATCGAGTTTTCTGCTTGATATGACAACATTGGCTCCGTGATTCACCAAACCTTGAGCCATGGCCAGTCCCATTCCCTTAGAGGCACCAGTGAGCAAAACATTCTTATTTTCAAGATTAAAAAGCTTTGACATTTTTTAAGTATAAATGAAAAAAAGGGAGCAAGCTCCCTTTTTAAAATTGAATGAGTAAGCCTTATGAAGATGGTTGAACTATAGGATAACCTTCAAATTCAACTATCTGACAGGATTCAATCTCATCAAATTGAGATTGGAGATCAGTCTCTGCATATGCAGCATAACCAGCTTCTCTTTCATCATTATTTTGCCAATAAAAACCAATCATATAGTCATATCCACTATCAACAGATCCTTCAACGCCTGAGGTATCAAAAAGAGGATCATGCCATACATACCACATGCTATCTTTTTCTCTACCATCAACCCAGGCATCAAAATTTGCCATTACAGGTCGAAGTTCGTCAAAACCGTTACCATCTGCAAAAGTACAAAAATGATAATCTGCGTTAAAGGGAGGTTCATCTGACCATTCAACACCAGGCTGCATGCCGGGAGTTCCAGTGAAATGAAAGACTCTGTCTTCCTGACAATCAAGAGTGTCATTGTGTGCAGCCTCAAAATCTTCAGCGCTATTCGCTAGCCAATCTTCCCAACCAGCATTTCTTGAATCTTCATCTGACCAAACATTAAGCCAAACTGCATCATAATTATCAGTTTCAAATGTTGGAATATAAGCCCATGCACTGACAACAGGATGATCCGAGTTGTTTGTAACCTCATTAAAATCTGCACGAAGAGCATTCAAGGTTTCTGGTGAAGTATTTGGTCCATAATCGCACCACATATACTCCAATAGAACACTTTCAACTTCTGCACTCTCTGCAGTCTCAGTTTCAGAAGACTGATTAGAGCATCCAAAAACAAACAATAGTGCTGTTAAGTAAAAAATATTTTTATTCATAAAATTTCCTCCAGAAAAAATAATACATCAATTTTTATTAAAAATTAGTTTTGGCAACTATTTTCTTGGTAGTAATTTTCGATTGCATCCTTTTCATCAGAGTCAATACCTAGTCTAAATTCTGATTTTATATTCAGCCATTTATCTAAGTATTCGCAATAATAAGAGGAATTATCTGGCATCCAGTCAGATGGATCTGATGAGCCCTTGCTAGCATTTGATGGGCCTCCAACTGCGATTAAAAGATCGTCAAAATCAATATTATTTGCAAATTTTAGTTTTCTTGAAGCTGGAAAGCTCCATGCTCCACTTTTGTGCGCTTCAAATAATGCAACAACATGATCAATTTGAACTTCAGAAGAAGAAAAATAATAAAGATTATCGTATGGATCAAACCATTTGCCAGAATTAACAAAACATCCATCTGATGAAAAAACTAAGGGATGATTAGAATCATCATCAATATGCTCAGATTCAAGCACTTCATGTCTATTATTCTGACAATCACTATCCCAATCTTGCCATGTTGGATAATCATTTGATCTATCATATTCAACAGTAATATTTTCCTCTTCAAAACAAACTGTTTTTCCTAAAAAACTATCTGAACAAACTCTTAAAAGAAAAACTGTAAGTGTTTGGGTAATTGAAACAATATTATCAGTAACATTAATCAAAATTGAGAACTCATTCTTATCAAAATAGCTGGGGGGCTGATTAAAAGTAATTACTCCTTCATTGGTTATAGAAAAATAGGAAGGATCATTCCCTGAGAGACTATATTGAAGTATATCTCCATCATTATCACTAGCAGAAATTGTAGCAACAGATAATTGCATTTCATCAACCTCAATCTCACCAATATTATTTACAAAAAAGGGAGAGGTGTTTGAGATCTGAGGTATCGGATCAGCTCCTCCACCACCGCCACCACAAGAGTTGATAAAAGTGACCGCAACAATCAATGAAAATATTGATCTCAATCCAAAATATTTCATAAAAAAGATTATAATCCCAATTAAAAAATAAAGATGAAAAAAGCATTAATCACAGGAGCTTCTTCAGGAATTGGTTTTGAGTACGCAAAGTATTTAAACCAGAATGGCTGGTCTTTAGATTTAGTTTCTCATAGCGAAGAAAGATCAAAAAAAGCAAGAGAGTTCTTTCAAAATAATAATAATAACTATTATCATTTGGATCTTTCAAAGAAAGATTCTATTTTAGAGCTGCTTGATAAAGTAGATTGTCCAGATCTAGTCGTTGCGAATGCCGGTATAACTATGATGAGTAAAGCTGGTGATAGCTCTTCATTGCAAAGAGACGAATTATATTATCTTTTGTGTGGAGGAGTAATTGATTTAATTGAGGGATTGGTTCCAAGATTAAAAGAGAAAGATGCTTCAAGGATTGTAATCATCTCAAGTATAGGAGCAGTAACACCAATGCCTAAATCTTCACTATATGCATCTGCAAAGTCTGGTATTTATTCTTACGGAAGATCAATTGGCGAGGAGTTAGCAAATGAAAATATTTCGGTCACCATCTCACTTCCAGGATATGTAAAAACAAACGCTCACAAAAGAGCTGGTCTTGATCATCTTGAAAAGAAAATACCTTTTTGGATGTGGGTTTCTGCTGAAAAGGTTGTAAATATGACTGAGAAAGCTTCTACAGCTGGAAAGAGTACAGTTATTCCTGGTTTAGCCTATAAGTTAGTTAAGCCATTTCTAGGAATGGAAATAACATCTAAAGCATGGAAAATGCTAAACAAGAGAAACTAAAATAATTTTTAAATAACGCTAAGAATTTTATTAAAACAAGATTCTATACCGTCGTTGTTTATCACGATATGATCAGCAAACTCTCTATATATACTTTCTCTTTCATTAAAAGCATCCTCCATTGTTTGGTCAGCTCCTTTAATAAAACCTCGGTTTGAGAAATCAGGAATGCGATCCATTATATCTTCGAAGGATACTTCTAAATAAATCACTGATGAGTTACTTTTAATATAGTTCATTGCTTTTTTACTAAAGATTGCACTGCCTCCTGTTGCTAATACAGTTTGATTGAACTCAACGGATAAAATTACAGCTTCTTCAATTTTTTTAAATTCTTGAATACCGCTCTCAACCAGAATTTCCTGAAGTGATTTATTTTGATTTGCCTCAATTAATTGATCGCTATCAATTAGTTCAAATTTAAGATAATTTGCTAGCTTTTTCCCAATGGACGATTTACCTGCCCCCGCCATGCCTATTAATGATATTGATTTTTTCATTTTAAAAAATATTGGTGGAGCCAAGGGGGATCGAACCCCTGACCTCAACGCTGCCAGCGTTGCGCTCTCCCAGCTGAGCTATGGCCCCAAGAAGTTCCTGATATTACCTAAGTATATTTTTGAAGTAAATCTTTATTCAATCTAAATTTATAACTGAACCTGGGCTAGGAGCAATGAAATTATCCATATTTATATTACTGATTGCTCTATCTAACCTTTCTTTTGGCTCCAACGTATCCTCGTCAGTGAGCTTAAAAGTTGCCCAATGCATTCCAAAACTATTTTCAGCACCCAAATCAAGCATTATTTGAACAGCATCTTCTGGATTAACATGACTTTCCGCCATAAACCATTCAGGATCATAAGCACCTATAGGAATAAAAGCATACTTGGGTGATCCCAGTCTAGATCTTGTTTCCTTGAAGTCATTTGAATAGCCTGTATCACCAGCATGGAATATAGAATAGTCTTCAAATTTAAAAAACCATCCGCCCCACAAGCTTTTATTTCTATCGAAGAGTCCTCTTTTTGACCAATGCTGGACTGGTGTAAATGTTATTTCTAGATTGTTTACTTTATATCCATCCCACCACTCATACTCGAAAATGTTTTTTAATCCCTTTCTTTGCAACAGTCTCTTATCTCCAGCTGGAACCAAAAAAATAGCATTAGGATTATTTGTAAAGATCTCTTTGAGGCTTGCTGTGTCTAGATGATCATAGTGATTATGACTTACGGTTACAAAGTCAATGTTTGGAAGACTGCCAATAGAAATTGCTGGCGGTATCAATCTTTTTGGTCCTATATTCTTGAATGGTGATGCCCTTTCAGAGAAGACGGGATCAGTTAAAATTGTGTAACCGTTTTTTTTAATTAAGAATGTTGAGTGGCCAATCCAAATTGCGTAATTGTCATCTGCTTCTAAATTAAGATCTTTCCAATCATCAGATAATTCAATGAAATCAATCTTTGTATCAACATCATTAGTAGACCACTCCAGCAGATCCTTAAAAGATTTTTCAATTGGTTTGCCATTGGTATTCTCATATTCAGCAAAAACTTGAGATGCATTAAAAAATAAAGCATGAAGCAACATCCAAAATGTAATCATTTTCATTGAAATATTATATTGAATTAAGTTGATTCGATCAGGCTTTACTCAGCGAAGTGTTTTTCCTGATCATCATTTATGTACTTGATATCAGCACAGAATTCAGCAGTTGGTCTAATTATTAACCTTTCAATTCCAATAGGTTCGCCTGTTTCCATGCAATAGCCATATTCACCAGTTTTAATGCGTCTTAGCGCGAAATCAATCTTCTTAACAAGTTTTGATTTTCTATCAACAATTCTTAAGTAAAGTTGTGAATCCATTTCAAATGATGCTCTGTCAGCTTCATCTTTACATTCAGGTGGAACTCTTAGTCTTTGTCTCGCGTTCTCAATTTCACTAATAGCTTCGGCTTTTTGTTCGGTAAGTTGAGCTGTAAAAAATTCAAGTTGTTCTTTTGCCATATACTTCTTTGCTGGCATTCTTAAAAGTTTTGCTTTGGTTAACATATATTCCTAATTTGATAAAAAAGAAGGGTGGTATTAGACATTAATATGTAAGATTTTTCAACATAAAAATTAAAAAAAAGGGGGCTAAAAAGCCCCCTATTTGAATATTGCTTAAATATTAATATGAATAATTAATAGATAAGTGAATATGTCTACCAAATGCATCGAAATAGCCTGGGAATGTATTACCATTTCCTGGAGCTGTTCCAGCATCTGATGTGTAACCTGGCTCTTTATCAAGCAAGTTACTTACGCCAAGTGTAACTGACATGTTGTCATTTACTGAGTAGATAGCAGTAGCATCTAAGTATGTAAATGCATCAAAATCAATATCATTAGCATTAAGGTCATCAGTTTCACCTAAGTACCTCACGCCAAGAATCACATCGGTATCAAAATCTGTTGTTAATCCAACAGTATATGAACCCATAAGTTCAGGCATAGGGTTTTTTCCACATGAACCACCCCAATTTCCGGCACAGCCAATAGCTGATTCACCAGGAAGTTCAATGATGTCATATGAATCTAGAAGTGTTGTTACACCTGAAACTACTAAAGGACCCCAGTTAGTATCAACAGAATAGTCAAAGATAATATCTAGACCAGAAGTTGATTCTTCTGAAATATTAGTTGTTTGAGTGCTTATATAACCGCCTGTTAACCATAAAGATCCGTTATCTGGTCTTCTATTAATAAGGTTACAGAAAGCTGCAGCACCAGTCTCAATACATTTATCAAGAGCTGTTTTTGCAGACACAGAACCAATACCGTCTTCAACAGTAATATCGAAGTAATCGATAGTTAGTGTAAGTCCATCAACTGGAGTTAAAACAGCTCCAATTGTTAAAGACTCTGATTCTTCAGGTTTAACATCAACGTTACCACCTGAAAGAATATTATATTGGTCCGCAGGTGATTTTAGGTCTGATCCATACAATGAAGGGTCTAGACCAGTCAACACACATTGTGCCTCCGTTGCAATTGGAGCCGCACCTGTATCAGGATCTGTTCCACATGGATCATAGTCTAAGTCTACAAGACCAAAGCCTACTCCTTCATATAGTTCAGCCATATTTGCGTGTCTTTGAGCAGTTTGGAAAGAACCTCTGATCGAGACTTTATCGTTCACTGTCCAATATGCACCAATTTTATAAGCAGTTGTGTCATTTCCTGTTGAGTAGTCAGCAGTTCTAAATCCTGCATCCATACTTACAGTATCCGTTATAGGAATACCAAACTCAACAAACATTTCATCCACATCGTACTCACCACCTAATGGAAGCGTAGCACCACCTGAACCAGATCTATCTCCAGTTCTGCTTGGTAAGTCAGGTCTAAAGTCAGAAGAAAGCTCTCTTGACTCAAATCCAGCTACCATTGAAACTGAACCAGGTGCACCTGGAACTGTTAGGTTCAAGCTGCCGTTTACAAATGCAGTAAAGGTTGTTTGCTCCCCGTCACCGTTAATATAAGTACCGTTAGCTATATAATTCTGTAGTTCTTGACCACCTGCTCTTACGCCATCGATTCCACCGTCACCAGGCTGTCCACCTTGGAATAGGTTGTAAGGAATACATGATGTATCTGTTCCGTTCAGAACTGACACACAAGTTGGTACACCTGCTACAGAAATTACATCAACAGCTCTGTTGATATTAGTAACTGAAAGATCATTTCTATACTCGTTAGCATAGTTGACAATGGATGTCTGATAATAAACGTCATAAGACCAATCATCATTTATATCTCCCCTAACACCAACAGTATTGGTAAAGCTTTTGTAGTTAAAAATTGATTGTCTAGGATTTCCTTCAACATTTCTTTTTAGAGAAGTTAAAGGTGATCTGTAGTCAATAATTGTTTCACCGTTCACTACTGTTCCAATACTTAATTGAAGATTTGAGATATATGCTAAAGCCTCTGCAGCTGTTGCAAAGTCAGGAGCATGACTTCCTGCCATACCAACATAATCTCCACAAATAACTTGATGAATTTGTGCAGATAAAAGCGGGTTATAGCATGGAATTTGCTCAATATTTCCAAAAGTACCAGAGTATGCAATCTGAGCATTTGATTCAGACTTCATAAATGAAGACTCAACATATACTTCAGCATTATCAGAGACTTCATATTTTCCAAAGAAGCCAGCATTCATTCTGTCATCAGGTCTTTGGAAGAAGTTTGTTGGATTATAGTTGTAAGCTTGACCATCTCTTGGTACAAACTCATTTCCTAATAATTTCCAATCTACTCTTGGTGTTTTACCATTAGCATCAACAACACCGTCTCTTCTTGTGAATCCCATGCTGTCAAGTGATCCAAAGTCAGCCCATCTACCTGGAGGTATTGTTGATGAACCACCACAACCACTTGCACCTGATCTTAGCGCACAAGCACTAATATCATATTCACCTTGAAGAATAGGTTTTGTGTCAGTATGTTCCATGTAAGCTGTTATGTGACCTCTTCCACCATCGATCTCACCACCGAAAGCTACTGAAACTTTTTCAGTATCTCCTGTAGTTACATCTTTGGGCGCTAAAGCATAGTCATATGAAGCAACTAAGTCTCTAAGAGAACTATTGTCATTCTTATGCTGATAAAAGCCATTAAAAAAGCTTGTTTTCATTCCTACAAACTCATCATCTAAGATGAAGTTAACAACACCAGCAACCGCATCGGAACCGTAAACGGATGATGCACCACCAGTTAAAACTTCAACCTTATCCAATAAGAGTGTTGGAACAGTGTTCAAGTCAGCACAGTTTCCACCACCAGTCGTACCAGAAACCATTCTTCGACCATTCATTAGAACAAGAGTTCTTGAACAACCTAAGTTTCTTAAGTTCGCAGTAGCAGTACCAGAAGCACCATTGGAGTTAGTAATTGATTGTCCAGGTGAGATTTGTGGAAGATCATTAAGATAATCCTCAACCCTCGTAATACCTCTGACTAACAATTCCTCACCATCGATACTTGTGATCTGTGATGAACTTGTTACGTTTGGATCAGCAATCCTTGTACCAGTAACCACAACTTCTTCAACATCATCTTGCGCAAGAGCTGAAAAAGGTATAGCGGCAAAAGAAAATACTAAACCAAATAACAAAGTTAGTTTATTAATTTTCATATACTTCCCCTTTAAAAGTTATATATAAACGTTTATATATTCGGCATTTCTGCCATATAACATGCGTATATAAGCAGAATTTATAATTTATGTAAACAATTGTGTAATTAGCTTATAATCTCGACTTGACATATTGAAAAATGCTAAATAATAAAAAGATCTTAATCACCGGAATTGCGAATAAATTTTCAATTGCTAATGGAATTGCCCAAAGTATGAGCAAAAATGGGGCTGAGCTTGCTTTTGCATATCAAAATGAACGTCTGTTAAAGAAAATAAAGCCTATTGCAGATGAACTTGGAGTTAAAACTCTCATTGAGTGTGATGTTGCATGTGATAAATCCATTGATAGAACCTTTTCTCAGTTAGCAGACGAATGGGGAACTTTAGATGGAATTGTACATTCAATAGGTTTTGCACCTTCAGATCAGCTTGATGGAGATTTTACTGAAGTTACAACCAGAGAAGGCTTTCAAATAGCTCATGATATAAGTTCATACAGCTTTACTGCGCTTGCAAAAAGTTCATTACCTATTCTCAGTGAGAATGCTGCCCTTCTTACATTAACTTACCTAGGATCTATCCAATCGCTTCCGAACTATAATGTTATGGGTCTTGCAAAGGCTAGTCTTGAGGCTAATACTAGATTTCTTGCTGCATCATTGGGTAAAAAAGGAATTAGAGTTAATGCAATCTCTGCTGGTCCAATAAAAACTCTGGCAGCATCGGGTGTGAAGAATTTTAGAAGCATGCTTAAAGAATATGCGGATAGAGCTCCCTTAGGCAGAGCAGTCACCACAGAGGAAGTTGGGAATGTAGCTGCTTTTTTATGTTCTGATTTAGCTAGCGGAATTACTGGTGAGATTACATATGTTGATGCAGGCTTTAACACTTCTGCAATGTCCTTATTTCCTTCAAAAGAATAAAATAAATGAAAAATAGATCGGTAGTGATTGGCATCTCTGCCATTCAACAAAAAGGTAACTTTGAAAATCTTGATGAGGCCCTTGCTCTTATGGATCAAGCGGTGAAAGAAGCTTTATCTGATTCAGGAAACAAATTAGTTAAAGATCATATTGATGAAATTAGGATTCCAAAGGGTTTTTGGAGATATAGAGATCCTGGCAAATGGATTGCAAAGAATAATGATTTTAAGAATATACCAACTACTTACATAACTAAAATAGGAGTTCTGCAACAAAACCTTATTAATGAAGCTTGTCTAAGAATTGAAAATGGTGAAATTAATGCATCGATTATTCTTGGTGGTGAAGCTAGGTACAAGCAACTTAGATCTGTAATAGAAAAAAAAGAATATTTTGAAACTCAGCTTGATGAAAACCCTGATTTTTATATTAAAGCAAAAGAAGATCTTTATGGAGATGAGGAGCTTGCAGAGTTAGGAGCCATGGCGGTTGGTTATTACGCTACAATGGAGACAGCTATAAGAAAAAATGATGGCGAAAAAATTGCAGAACATCAAAATAAAATTGCATCAATG
This sequence comes from uncultured SAR86 cluster bacterium, assembly GCA_902518715.1. Lineage (GTDB taxonomy): Bacteria > Pseudomonadota > Gammaproteobacteria > Magnimaribacterales > D2472 > CACNXK01. The sequence goes on along the minus strand of CABYHU010000005.1, from coordinate 12,774 downwards.
TATGAAGAGTTTTCAAAAGTTGCATCTAATAATAAAAATGGCTGGTTAGATCATCCATATTCAAAAGAGGAAATATTAAATACAAGCAAAAAAAATAAAATGCTTGCTTATCCATATAACAAACTTCACTGCACAAGCTGGAATGTTAATCAGTCTGCTGCTTTAATAATTTGTAGTGAAGAATTAGCCAATGAATTAGAAATAGATAACAAAAAAAGAGTTTATCCAATTGCGTCATCAGAAAATAATCACATGATAGCTGTTCAGCAAAGACCGAAACTCTTTGAGTCTCTTGGCATGAGATATGCTGCAAACTCAATAAATAAGATAATGGAGAGATTTAATATCATTTTAGATGCATATGACTTATACAGTTGCTTTCCAGCTGCTGTGAAAATGTTCTCAAAATCTTTAGATCTTAGTAGTGAAATACCTAAAACAATAACTGGATCTATGCCTTATGCGGGAGGTCCTCTTAATAGCTTTGTGCTTCACTCAACTGTAAAAATGATTGAAAAAATTAGAGCCTCAGAAGTTAAGCATGGGCTTGTAACTGGAGTATCAGGAATGATGACAAAGCAATCTTTTTGCGTTTGGGGTAATGAATATCAAGAGCAGTTTGTTTTTGATGATGTAACTGAGAAAGCAAAACTTGATGAAAGTCCAATTAAATTATCGAATATTACCGAGGGCGAAGGTGAGATAATTGGTTATACTGTCATTGATGAAAGTGAAAATGTTCAAAAAGCAGTTTTATATCTAGATGATGAAAGGAAACATCGCAAAGTTGTTTCTTCTCATGACAAAGAATTTATAAATTTATTACTGGAGAAGGAATGGGTAGGAAAGAAAGTAGGATTCAAAGCTGGACAAATCGTTTCTTATTAACAATCTTTATTATCTTTACAACACAAAACTTAATATCGTCACCTGTTGATGACCATCAAGAAAGATTTGAAGATGTAGCTCTCAAAATATGGGAATATGCCGAGCTTGGCTACTTAGAGGAAAAAAGTTCAGGCCTTTTGCAACAAGAACTCGAAGATAGTGGCTTTACTATCCAATCTGGTATTGCAGGAATACCCACTGCTTTTATTGCTGAATATAATAATGGTGGTCCGATATTAGGTATATTAGGAGAATTTGATGCTTTGCCTGGACTATCTCAACAAAACGTTCCCTTTAAAACAGCTGAGGGTTTGAGTTCTGCCAATGGACATGCCTGCGGTCATCATCTTTTTGGAGCTGCTTCAGCATGGGCAGTGGTTGCTATTAAAGAATGGTTGGAAGAATCTGGGACACCTGGAACCATAAGATTCTATGGAACTCCTGCTGAGGAAGGGGGATCTGGAAAGGTTTACATCGCAAGGGATGGTTATTTTGATGATGTTGATATAGTTTTACATTGGCACCCTGCAAGTGGTAACTCAGCAGATGCGCAATCAAGTAATTCAAATAAATCAGGGAAATTTACCTTCAGTGGCATCTCTGCTCATGCAGCAAGTGCTCCTGAAAAAGGTAGGTCTGCATTAGACGGTGTAGAGGCGATGAATATGATGGTAAATATGATGAGGGAGCATGTTCCCCAAGAATCTAGAATCCATTATGTAATTACAAAAGGAGGCCTTGCTCCAAATGTTGTTCCTGATGAGGCAGAAGTTTACTACTATGTCCGTCATCCTAGGATGAATGTTGTTGATGAGCTTTTTCAAAGGGTTGTAAAAGCTGCTGAAGGGGCTGCTTTAGGAACAGAAACATCTATGTCGTATGAAGTAATGCATGGGAACTATGCTGTATTACCTAATGAAACACTTCAAAAAATGATCCATAAGAATCTCTCTGAGTTAGGTGGAATAAGCTATAGCGAAGAAGAAGAAAAATTTGCTGAGGAAATTTATCAAACTTTAGTTTCTCCCTCTCTTCAGCTTGGATCTCAAAAAATGATCAAAGAATATGCAGTTACTCATACCTACGGATCAACTGATGTTGGTGATTTAACATGGTTAGTTCCAACTGGTGGTTTTAGAACAGCTACATGGGTTCCAGGCACAGCTGCACATTCTTGGCAAGCAGTTGCATCTGGCGGAACTTCAATTGGATTAAAGGGCGCAAAATTAGCTGCAGAAGTTTTAACTAACTCTGCAAAAGATATCTTCTTAGATCCAAAAATTATAGAAGATTCCAAAAAAGAACTTATATTGAAGCGAGGTGAAGATTTCTCCTACTACCCTCTTCTAGGTGATCGAAGTCCACCTCTAGAATATCGATTAAATAACTAGGTCTATAAGCCCTAGTGTTTATTCATCTTATTTGATTTAAACCCTGATTTAAGTTATAAAATAAGGAATTTTTAAATAAATTAATGGGGGAAATATGAAGTTACTTAAACTTTTTTCGATTTTACTTTTACTTCCAGTTACATTTCTTTTTGCTCAGGACGAATCGGAGTCTGATGTTGAAGAAGTTGTTGTAGTTGGATCACAAATTAAAGGAGCTAAAATTACTGGCTCTTTGCCTGTTACTGTTATTACCGCTGAAGATATTGAAAGTTTAGCAGTTGAATCTGGAGAGGAACTGTTTGCTGATCTAGCTGAAAATGGTAGTAACAACTTTAACCAGACTGACTTTAGTGGCGGATACAATGCTTCAAGAGGTGATGTTGGATCGCTGGATTTAAGAAATATTGGAACAGGAAACACTGTAACGCTTCTTAATGGAAGAAGATTAGTCCAATCACCTGGATATGCTACAGAATGGGTTGGTGGAAGTTTTGTACCTGTCTCAAGTGTTAACTCAAACACAATACCAGTCTATGGAGCTGAAAGAGTAGAAATTCTTCGAGACGGCGCTTCTGCTATTTATGGTGCTGACGCTGTTGCTGGAGTTATAAATACTGTTCTTAAAGATGATTTTGATGGCTTAACCATGCGAGTGAGACAAAACTGGTATGACAGCTTTGACGCTAAGGATAATAAAGTAAGTATTCAATGGGGACAAACCATGAGTGATGGTTCAAACCTCTCTATTTATTTTGATAGATATGATAGAGAACGAGTCAGAGGTATTGAAGACCCTAAATGGGCTGATGGTGATTTAAGAAGGTTATTGCCAAGTCCTGACGAGGGAGGTCTAGGAGCCTTCAATGATACTACTTGGAGAAATGCAAGCGCCAGTTCAGTTTGGGCTCAATTTTATGAAGGAAGCAATATTTTTACAATCTATAGGCCTGATGATTCAAACTGTTTAAGTAACTCTTCAAGTAATCTTTACAATATTCCGGGTCTTGATCACATGTGTCTGTATGACTCAAGTTCAATTAGAGCTGAAAGTAGAACTAGTTATGGGCAAACATATGACAAGAGAGGACCGCTTCTAAGAAACAATCTTGTAATGTTCTACAACACAACTCTAGATAATGGAGTTGAGGCATATAGTGAAGTAAGTTATTACAAATCTGATTCAAGTAAACAGCTCTACGGTGGTGCCCCTCTTGGTATGGGTTCTTCTTCAAAAAATGGAGGTAATACTCAACCTATTCTAGTTCCATCAACTAACTATTGGTTAAATCAACTTCAAAGACCTAATGGTGATCTGTTTGTTGATAAGGAAGGTGACCACCTTTGGTTTAGATACTTCAGGTTCAATACTCCAAGAAGCTGGGATTCAACAAGAGAAACTTGGAGAATAGTTCAAGGATTCAGGGGAACCTATGGTGATTGGGATTGGGATGCTGGTTTAGTTGCTTCTAAAGCAAGTTCTGAAATGGATAACCATGGAAGACAAAGTATGACTTTATTAAATGAAGCTCTAGCAGACTCAACACCTAATGCTTATAACCCATTTAATGCGGGTCTAAATTCTAATGAGGAGCCATTCACAATAAGTATATTCAGAAACAATAATACCGATCTATATATGGCAGATATTAAAATGTCTAATCCATCTGTATATTCAATGCCTGCAGGAGATGTTGCTGTTCTCGTTGGTGCTGAAGTGAGAGCAGAGTCTATGGAAGATTTAAGGGATCCAAGAATTAATGGAACGATTGTTTACTCAACTCCACCGGAAGCTGCTAATCAATCAACATTCCCTTATATTTCAGATGTTGTTAATAGTAGTCCATCTCCAAATACCACTGGGGATAGAGTAGTTGCTTCATTGTTTGCTGAAGCACAAGTTCCATTACTTGAAAGCCTAGATGCTCAGTTTGCATTAAGAGTTGAAAATGCTGATGACTACGGAACAAATACTGTTGGAAAAGTGGCATTAGGTTATGCTCCAAATAGTTGGTTTAAGTTAAGAACTTCAAACTCAACCTCTTTCAGAGCGCCAAATCTTATTACTGTGAATGAAGGTCTAGTTGTAAGAAATAATTCTCAAGAAGATCCACTTTATACTAAAGCGATTGGTGAAAATTATGAAAACTATTCCATTCAAAGGGTTGCAAAAGGTAATGATGCTCTTGAAGGAGAAGAATCCACTAATGCATCAATAGGTTTAGTGCTTACACCTGGAGATAACTGGATTATCACAGTTGACAAATGGCAAATTGAACAGGAAAGCGTCGTTGGACTCTTTGGTGAAAGAAATCATATGCTCTTAGATACCTTGATTAGAGTTAACGGTGGCGTAAATGAATGTATTGGTAATCCATTTGTTATAAGAGGTGATTTTATTCCGGATGATGATCCAGAATCACCAACTTACAATGCAACTTGGGATCCAAATCTGTGTCAAGTTGGAACAGTTCAGAGAGTTGAAGATGTTTATGTGAACTTAGATGACAGAACTCTTGAAGGAACTGACTATGCAATTGAATATTCTGTAGATACTGATTATGGTTCTTTTTCAGCTAAATTCATGAGTGTTCAGTTCGATTCATTTGAGCAAGATGCTGGTGCTTTAACACAGCAACTTTTTGATGCTGCTGGACCTGGCGGTGCTCTTGAAGGCCTAATATCTCCATCTGGTTTTGGAGACCTTTTAGGTACGTATGACAGAAGAGCATATCCCGAATATAAAGATACTATGCGTCTTGCATGGAAACATAATGGTTTTGATATGTATCTTTCTGGAACTGAAATAGCTAGCTTCAGAGAAATTGCTGTTACAAATAATGCTAAAGACTCATCTGGAAACTATGTATGTTCTGGAACAACATCATATTCTGGTGGAAACTGTGGAGAAAATTGGTTAGTTGAATCAATGATGACTCTTAATCTTACTCTTGGATACAAATTCAAGAATGGTCTTAGAGTTAGAGGTCAAATCAGAAACCTTGAAGATACTCGAGCACCTTTAGCTGATGAGTATACATGGGGTTTTGTTGGAGACGTTCATAGTGACTATGGAAGAAGTTATGCTATAGAGTTTTATCAAAGATTCTAAAAACTCATTTATTATTAAAAGGGAGCTTTATGCTCCCTTTTTTTATCCTATAATTAATTTATGGCTTTAAGAAAAAGAGGTTTTTGGATAGGAGTATTTCTTTTTTTAGCAATTATCTTCTTGCCCTCTCCTGCTGGTTTAACTGAAAGTGCTTGGTTAGTTGCTGCTGTTGCAGTATTAATGGTTACTTGGTGGGCAACTGAAGCCATACCTATTCCTGTTACTTCTTTATTGCCTTTAGCCCTCTTTCCAATTCTTGGAGTTACTTCAATAGAAACAGCTGCACTTCCATATGCAAATAAAAACATATATCTCTTTTTAGGTGGTTTTTTAATTGCTCTATCAATCGAGAGATCTGGTCTCCACAAACGTCTTGCATTAATTATGATTAAAAGACTTGGCTCAGACGGACCAAAACTTATAGGTGGATTCATGCTTGTTTCAGCTTTAATTAGCATGTGGGTGATGAATACATCAACTACCCTGATGTTGTTACCAATTGGTCTTGCAATATGTTCAGTTGTTGCAAAAACTGTTCCAAATATGTCTGAAAAAGATAAAAGTAATTTTGACAAAGCTCTTTTACTTTCTATCGCATATGCAGCTACCATCGGGGGGATGTCAACATTAGTAGGGACGGCTCCAAATATTGTTTTTAGCTCATTTATGCAGGAAGTTTATGGTTTGGAAATTTCAATGATTGATTGGATGAAGTTAGGTGTTCCAGTTTCAATTTGTATGCTTGCATTGGCTTGGTTAATTCTTACAAAAGTCGTATATCCTGTGAGTTTTGCTTCATCGGATGAAACGAAGAATACTCTTTCAAAAATGTTAACTGATATGGGTCCCATGTCTAAAGACGAGTTTAGAGTTGGAGTTGTCTTTTTCATTGCAGCAGGTTTGTGGATGTTTAGAAGTTTAATTGATAACTATGTAATTGGTCTTACTGATGCTGGAATAGCAATTCTCGTAGCAATTGCTCTATTTATAATTCCTTCTAGTGGTAGAAATGGGGAACTGCTCTCATGGGAACAATCAAGCAAGCTTCCATGGGGATTATTACTCCTCTTTGGTGGAGGCTTATCGCTTGGTGTTCAAATTAATGATACTGGTCTCGGTCTTTGGATTGGTCAAAGCCTCGTAAGCCTTAAAACAGTCCCATTAATAATTCTTGTTATGGCTGTGGCTTCACTTATAATATTTCTAACAGAGGTTACCAGCAATGTTGCAACAACATCAACTTTCTTACCAGTTTTTGGAGCAGTCGCAGTTGCTGTTGGTGTTGCGCCGGAAGTCTTAACTGTTCCTGTTGTACTTGCAGCAAGCTGTGCTTTTATGTTGCCAGTAGCAACGCCTCCAAATGCAATTGTTTACGGTGCAAACAAATTTAAAATCATTGATATGATGCGTGCGGGATTCTTTATTAACATTGCAGGTGTTTTTGTGGTGACAGTTTTTGCATATTACTTTGCGAAAGTTATTTTCTAATGAAGTTTCCAAAAATATTATTTTTTCTTTTTCTTTTGCAGATTCATGATGCTCAACTAGATGCATACCTGGACTATAAATCACCCTTCCATCCAACAATTTCAGGAAATGGCATGGTGGTTTCTCAAAATCTTGAATCTTCAAAAATTGGAACAATGATTTTGGAATCGGGAGGTAATGCAGTAGATGCTGCAGTAGCTGTTGGATTCTCATTAACCACAACTCTTCCAAGAGCAGGAAATATTGGTGGTGGTGGATTTATGTTAGTTTATATAAAAGAAACTGAAGAGTTATTTTCGATTGACTATAGGAGTAGATCTTCTTTAAATTCAAATTTAGAAGATTTATTTGGCTCTAAATCGCCAGCACAAATCCAAGATGATGATTATGATCTAACTAAATATGATTATAAAGCATCTGCTGTTCCTGGAACTGTATATGGTCTCTTAGAGGCTCATGAAAGATTTGGAGACTTGCCTCTTGAAAAGGTCTTAAAACCGGTTATCGATCAAGCAAGAAATGGAATTATTGTTTCCTATGACTTGCATAATGCAATTGGGAGCTCCTATCAGCTTAAGAAAGATCCTGAATCACGAAAGATTTATTTTCAAAATAATAAACCAGTAGCTATTGGCTCTTTAATGAAAAGACCAGATTTAGCAAAAACTTTTGAAGTAATATCAAAAGAAGGTAAAGAAGGATTTTATGACGGTTGGGTTGCTGAAAAAATTCAATCCTCTATGAAGGATAATGGCGGCTTTATAGATAGCAATGATCTGAAGCAATATAGCTCAAAGTTTAGAGATCCAATCGGAGTGAATTATCGTGGATATAGTGTATATACTCAAGGGCCTCCATCAGGAGGAGGAATAACATTTCTCACTGCTCTAAATGTACTTAGTTATTATAATCTTGGAAAATATAGAAAAGATTCATCTCTTACTTACCATCTCCTAGCTGAGGCATTAAGACGAGGGCATAATAATAGATCTCATCATGTGGGAGATCCTGACTATTATGACGTTCCTACTGAAGGACTGATATCAAAAGGCAGAGCTAAATTATTAGCTAAGAGTATTAGTTTTGATAAAGCATCAAAGGCATCTTCAATCCAAAAGTATAATCATATTGAAGAAAGTAAGGATACCACTCACTATTCTGTTATAGATCGAAATGGAAATGCTGTTTCAAATACATACACATTAGGATATTCGTTTGGTTCAGGAGTTACGATTCCAGGAACAGGAATCTTAATGAACAATCAAATGAGGAACTTTGCATATAAATATGGTGATAAAACATCTACAAGCAGAGCTTCAAGTCCTGGGAATAGGTTTGAACCAGGTAAACGACCAATGAGCACAATGCATCCTGTTATGGTGTTCAACAAAAAAGGTGAGTTGTCTTTGATTACTGGCTCACCTGGAGGGTCTCAAATACCTGCTGCAAATCTAAGAGTGGTAACGGGAGTAATAGATTTTGATTTGCATGTAGGTGATGCAACTATGCTCCCAAGAATACACAAAGATTGGCCTTATGCTGATCTTGATTTTGAATCGACCGTAAGTCAGGATAACTTAAATCTGTTAGACAGAATTGGTCATCAACTAGAATTATCAGATACTATCGGCAGCACACAATCAATTCAGATCATTGATGGAATCAATTACGGTTTTGCTGATCTAAGAAGACCTAATGCTGGGGTTTCAATAGAAAAGTCTAACTAATAAAGTCTATTGCTTTCTGTATCCTTTCTAATGACTTTTCTTTTCCAAATAACTCTAATGTTAAGCCTAGAGATGGTGAGACAGTGGAGCCAACAAGGGCTATTCTCATTGGTTGATTTACCTTAGGAATGGGAAGATTAAAATAATCTCGAACTTTTATTAATGCCATATCGAGTTCTGTTTCATTCCATTCAGTCAATTTTGAAAAAACTTCTAATGCGAAGGTAAGTGTTTCAAGGGATTCATTAAGAAACTTCTTAACGCCCTTCTCTTCATAACCATCTAATTCAAAAAAGAATGGTCTTGTTGCGTGAGCTATATCTTTTAAATTTGTTTTTGAAGTTCTCATTGCAAGAAGAATCTTTTTATAATTTGGATAATCTTCACTGATGTCTTCGTCTTCCATGAATGGTTTAATTACTTCAAAAAAACTATTTTCATCTAGTTTCGCTAATTGCTGGGAACTAACCCAATTAAATCTTTTTAGATCAAATACCGCTGCAGCTTTTTGAACATTTTCTAGCTTGAATGATTCGATCAATTCATCAATTGAAAAAATTTCATTTTCAGTTGACCAACCAAGCAATGCTAAGGCATTTATAATTGTTTCTTTTGTAAATCCCATTTCTTTATAAGCATTTAAGCTAGTTGCGGCATGCCTTTTTGAAAGCCTTTTTTTATCTTCACCTAGTACCAAAGGTAAGTGAGCATACTCAAGATCTGGATAGCCAAGCGCTTTCTGGATATGGATTTGTCTCGGTGTATTGCTAATATGATCCTCCCCTCGGATTACTGTGGTTACACCCTGATCGAAATCATCGACAACATTACAGAAATGATATGTGGGAGTACCATCACTTCTCAACAGAATTAGATCATCTAATTCACTATTGTTGAAAGTTATCTCGCCACGTATTAAATCATTTACTACCGTTTCTCCTTCAAGCGGCGTTGCTAATCTAAGAACAGTTTTGTCTGATCTTTCAAGGCCAAGGTTTCTACTTCTTCCATCATACATTGGCTTTTTACCATCGGCGGCCTGTTGTTCACGCATTTCTTCTAAATCTTCTGGGGAACAATCACACCAATAGGCATTTCCAGAGTCAATGAGCTTATCAGCAGCTTTTTGATAAATATCTAATCTTTCTGATTGTCTTATTGGTGTTTTATCGGGAGATATACCAAGCCATTCTAATCCAGATATTATGTCTTCTTCATATTCCTTCTTTGATCTTTCTCTGTCAGTGTCCTCGACTCTTATTAAGAATAAACCACCAGATTGCTTTGAAAAAACATAATTAAATAAAGCAGTTCTAACTCCTCCTATATGCAGATTGCCTGTGGGACTTGGAGCAAATCTAGTTACCTTCATTTAAGAATTCCATAGTGTTTTCTTACCTGTCTTTTTCTCAATCTCTTCAAGTCTTTTAGAATGCAAGAGTTGATCCTCTTCAGAAGTAATAATCTTAGTAATTTCAAAATCATTTGAAAAATCTCTTGTTTGTTTTTTATTTTCCTCCTGAAGATCAGCATCAAAGTTATTCGCAAAATTAATTTTACTTTGGCCGCCTGTAAGGTTTGAATAAACATCAGCTAATATGTTGGCATCGAGTAAAGCTCCATGATAGCTTCTATCGTAGCCATTGATGTCAAAACGTTTTGAAAGTGCATCGAGGGAATTCCTTTGTCCCGGAAACTTGTTTCTTGCAATTGCAAGTGTATCTTTAACTTCACAAATCTCAGAAATTGATGGATAGGTTGACGATGCTATTTTAAATTCAGCATCTAAAAAACCAACATCAAAATCTGCGTTATGAATTACCAATGTTGAGCCATCAATAAATTCTAAAAGATCCTCTGCAATTTCAGAAAAAATAGGCTTATCTTTGAGATCTTCATTAGAAATACCATGAACTTCTTGTGCTTCTTTATCAATTTCTCTTTGTGGATTTAAGTATACGTGAAATGTTTCAGCGGTTTTTTTTCTACCGTTCATTACAACTCCACCTATTTCAATAATTCTATGTCCTTTTTCGACATCTAACCCGGTAGTTTCTGTATCAAGAACTATGTGTCTTTTTTCCATTTTAAAGTTCGTCTATACCTCTATTTGCGAGCATATCTGCGGTTTCATTGCCTGGATCGCCAGAATGACCCTTCACCCAGTTCCATTTTATATTATGTTCATCTCTAAGTTCATCTAATTCTTTCCAAAGATCAATATTTTTTACTGGTTTTTTATTTGCACCTCTCCAACCTCTTTTTTTCCAGTTATGTATCCACTCTTCTATCCCCTGAAGAACATATTTTGAGTCTGTATAAAGAATGATTTCACAAGGTTCTTTAATTTCTTTTAAAGCCATAATGGCTGCTGTCAGCTCCATTTTATTATTGGTAGTAGAAATATCTCCTCCATAAAGCTGTTTGCTTGATTCACCATACTCAATGAGCACTCCCCAACCTCCTGGTCCAGGATTGCCTCTGCAAGCCCCATCAGTGTAAATAATTACAGTTTTCATCTCGTTAGTTGTAAAATTTGCATGTGATTAATATTAAACCATTAAAGGCCTACACTGATAATTATATTTGGTTGCTTGAAACTAATGAAGAGGTTTCTGTTGTTGACCCAGGTGATGCGAAACCTGTTCTAGATTATTTAAGTAAAACCAATAAAAATTTAAGGGATATTTTTATAACTCATCACCATTTTGATCATACTGCTGGAGTACCTGAATTAGAAAATATAATTTCTGGATCTATTTATGGACCTGAAAATAGTTACGAACTAATAAATGAAAAAGTCACTCAAGGAGATACTCTCTCTAGCTTGGGAATAAAATTTGAGATCATCGAGGTTCCAGGCCACACTCTTGACCACATAGCTTTTTATAATGAGGAAAATAATATTCTCTTTTGCGGAGATACCTTGTTTGCTGGTGGATGTGGAAGAGTTTTTGAAGGTACATTTGATCAAATGTTTGAATCTCTTAATAAATTAAAGCAATTACCAGACAGCACACAAATCTATTGCGGTCATGAGTATACAAAGAGCAACCTACTGTTTTCAGTTGAAGTCGAACCAAAAAATAATGACCTAATAATGAGAAATACTAAAATTGATAACCTTCTTACAGAACATGGTTCCTCACTTCCCTCTTCCATTGGGCTAGAAAAAAAAACAAATCCTTTTTTAAGATGTGATGTGTTAAGTGATAATATGCATCTCATAAAAAAAATTGGATTAGATAATCCCTCGGAAAAAGAAATCTTCAAATATATTCGAGAATGGAAAGACTCAAAATAAGATATTTAGCTCTCATTTTACTTTTATCTGGCTGTCAAATTTTAGAAGTTACAAATGATGAATCCATTGAGTTTATTCCTGATCTCTCTGAACCAAAGAATGAAGAAACTATTGAGGCTAATCAATTAGTTGAGGTTGCTAATATTGAGCTATCCGTTCCAGAAATAATCAGTATTTGGGAAGTCTTAAAAAATGAAGCTGTAATCAAAGATTATGAAATCGATGATTTAACTCTTTATTACATGAATCAACATCTTAAAAATGTAGACCTTTTCGAAAACTATCTTGAAAATTCTTATTATTTCTTATACTACGTTATTGAGGAGCTCAAAAGGAATAACTTGCCTATTGAGCTTGCGTTTTTACCATTTATTGAAAGCAGTTATGATCCATTCTCTATATCTTCATCTGGAGCAGTTGGTTTATGGCAAATTATGCCTAGAACAGCAGAATTACTTGGATTAAAAGAAAATTGGTGGGTTGAGGAGAGGCATGATCCCTATAAATCAACAGATGCTGCTATTAGATACATTGACTATCTATATAAAAGATTCAATCAAGATATTTATCTTGTTTTGGTTGCATATAATGCTGGTCCAACTTTTACTTCAAAGGCTATTCAAAGAACTTCAAGAAGGGCTTCGTCTCTTTCTTATAAGGACTTGCCGCTTTCGGCTCAAACCAGAAACTATATTCCAAAATTTTTAGCTTTAATTGAACTCATTAATAATAATGAAAAATATAATATTGATCTTCCAGATATTCCCTATTCAAAGGTAGTTGATAAAATTTCTTTTGAAGAGCAGATAGAGATCTTAAACTTTAGTGATTTTCTTAACCTAAAACCTGAGCTTCTTTATAAGCTTA
>CABYHU010000004.1 GCA_902518715.1 uncultured SAR86 cluster bacterium | reverse complement strand
TTTCGTTGTTTGTTTTAATGCCTTCTTTAACTATTACGGCTGAAGCTTTTGTGCTTTCTAAAAGTTTATTGTATTTTGAGTTAGCTAAAAAAGTTACGCAGCCCTGAACAGCACTATCTAGGGTTGCAATATTATCAATCTGTAAATCAGCATCTCCGATAATCGAAGCATCGATATATTCGGAGATGAATTTAATTGAGTATTTCTTATTCTCAGATCCAGACACTAGTTAGATTCTGGTTCTGCATTTGCAGCTCCATCTAGCGCATCTGTTACTTGTTCGGTAATGCTTACAGAGCCATCAAAATATAAAGCCTGATCAGCACCAAGTAATAATTGAATCTTTTTCGCAACAATAAGATCATTTATGATTTGCATCATAGCGGGATTTAATTGTGCAGCAACAGTTTGAATAGTCTCATTTTGTTTAGCCTGTATTTTTCCTAAAACAAACTCAAGATCTGTTGTTTTTTCTTGAATATCTTTTTGGAGTTCGGCAATTTCTTCATTTGAAAGAGTTTCTGCATCTTTTTGAAGTGTTTCAACTAAACTTTGTCTGTCTGCCTGAAGCTCTTGAGCTTGCTCAACCATTGATGCATATTCACTTTCTTCTTCAAGCGCTTTGAAAGCATCTTGAGCAACTTGTGTTTGAAGAATTGCTGCTTGTGTATCTATAACGGCAACATTCTGTGCTAATGCCGTTACAGAAAATAAGCCTACAAATCCTATACAAGTAATATATGTAAGTAATTTTTTCATAATAAGCCCCTATTTAAGTTCGTATATTCTATATTAAATTGCATGAAAAACACTAATAAATTTAAAACACAGTTCCTATAGTAAATTGAAACTCTTCAGTCCTCTCATACCTATCTTCATTATATGGCTTTGAGATCGCAAAACTCATTGGTCCAAACCCTGTTATCCAGGTTAAGCCAACTCCTATTGAGTATCTCAATTCATCAATGCTTGGTTTATAGCAGCTTACTTGATACTCCCTACACTCCATTGCAAAAACATTACCAAAATCAAAAAAGAAAGCTGTTCTCATTGATCGCTGATCTTCAACCATTGGAAGTTTGAAAATCAACTGCATACTTCCCTCTATTTTTACGTCACCGCCAATTGGATCATCTCTTTGATAAATGATGCTTTGATTGTATGCAGGACTATCTGGGATTCCATCAAAATTAGAGTCTATTAAAGGTGGACATAAGTCATTAACTGTATCAAATCCATAACATGGTGAGGGAGTAGCTCTAGGACCAAGAGTATTTGACTCAAACCCTCTCAATGATCTTGGGCCCCCTGCGTAAAAATGTTGGAAGAATGGAACAGTATTTGTATCTCCATATGGCGCTAAATATCCAATTTCTCCTTGGAAGCCAAAAACAAGGTCCCAAACATTCAATGGCTGATAAAACTTCTGTCTGATATTTAATTTATAGTAATTAATATCACTTAAAGGCAAAGTAGCTAAAAATAATGCTTCGGTAGATGCGCCATCTGTTGGGAACATACCTCTATTAAGAGTTATTCTTGACCATACAGCTTGAGCAGAAACAGTTTGGAAAGAGTTACCTTCCTCAAGAAGGAAATCTAGAATATCCCTTACCGGTAATGTTCCCTGATCAATTTCTGTTTTATCATAAGTTAAATTTAAACCTACTCTCTGAGTATCTGATATAGGATATCCAAACTGTATACCGAGACCTTGAGAGTCACTGGTGTAGTTAGCTATGTTGAATTCACCATAATCTGTTTTTCTATAATAAAGGCTATAACCCCTACTTGCTCCATCAATTGTGAAATAAGGATCATAAAAAGATAAATTGTAAACCTCTTGGTAGATGCTCTTATTTATTGCAATACCCACTGAGTTTCCTGTTCCAAGGAAGTTTCTCTCCTGCAGATTGAATCCAATCATTAAACCAAAATCACTATAACCTAAATTTCCTCCAACGTTACCTGTTGTCTCTTCTTCAACTCTAAATTTAACGTCAATTTGATCATCAGTGCCTGGAACGGGAACAGTCTCAACATTCACCTCTTTGAAGAATCCTAGTCTTTCTAGCCTAACTCTTGACTGCTCAATTTTATCATCAGATGCCCAAGCACCCTCAAACTGCCTCATCTCTCTTCTTAGAACATCATCTTGAGTGATTTCATTACCTTCAAATAAAATCTTTCTAGTGTAGGTTCTTTTGCCTGGATCAATTACAAAACTTAAATCAACCTCAAGCATTTCCTCGTCTATATCTGGCTGACCTTTAACAGAGGCAAATGCATAACCTTCATTTCCAAGAAGGCTTGTGAAAATCTCTTCAATTTGTGTAATCTGAGCTTGGGAGTATGTAATATCTTTTTGGGTTTCAATTATGGGATCAATAAGTTCCTCATTCAGAGGCATATCCCCAACAATTTTTACATCGCTAATTGTATACTGAGGGCCTTCTGAAATTATATATGTAATATAAATACTGCTTCTATCTCTTGAAATACTTACCTGACTTGATTCAATTGAGAACTGCAAGTACCCTCTATCAAGGTAATAAGACTCTAGATTCTCAAGATCACCTTGTAGCTTTTCCCTAGAGTATTGATCATCATTTGAAAGAAAAGACAGCCAGCTACCCTCGCTTAACTCCATAACATCAAGCAAATCTTCATCAGAAAATATGTTGTTTCCTAAAATTGTTATGCCATCTATCTTTGCGCTTTCTCCCTCATCTATCTCAATTGAGATAGAAACTCTATTTCTAGGTTGAGGCGTTTCATATATTACAACTCCTGCTCCATATCTACCTTGAGAGGAATAAGATCTTACTAACTCAGCTTTCATTCTCTCAAGCGTTGACCTTTTGTAAACTTGTCCTTCTGTTATTCCAATTCCATCAAAGCTTTCAAGTAAGATTTCAGTTTTAAGCGCACTATTTCCAGAAATATCAATTGAAGATATTGATGGTCTTTCTGCAACAGTTATTATTAAGGCATTGCCATCTCTTCCTATTTGAATATCATCAAATTGCTCTGTAGCAAAAAGTGCTCTTGTTATATCTACAATCTTTCGATCATCGATTTTATCTCCAACAGAAATCGGTATGGTATTAAAAATACTTCCCGTTGAGACTCTCTGAAGACCAGCTATTCGGATATCGTTAACGATAAATTCTTCAAAAGCTAAAACGGTGGTTATATTAAGAAGTAATAGGAAAGAAATTAGGCGCTTGAAAAATTTCATCAACCTACCCACCTAAAAATATCATTTGTAACAGCAAAAACTAGAAGAAATCCTACCATCAATGCACCTAGAGTATATGCAAAATTTTCAACTCTTGCAGGAAGTGGTTCTCCTCTTATCGCCTCTATCGCAAGCATGGTAAGTTGCCCGCCATCTAAAACAGGAATTGGCAGCAAGTTCAATACGCCTAAACTGATACTTAAAATAGCCATTAAATATAGAAAAGGTAAAAAACCTGCGCTAAATGCTTCGCCAGACATCTTCGCAATTCCTACAGGACCGCTAAGATTTTCTGCACCCATATTTCCAGTAATCATTTTTCCTATAAATAAAAGTGTTTTTATACTTAGATTGTATGTATCTCTGACAGACTTTGTGAAAGCTTCAAAAATAGATCTTTTGTATGCAGCTGAGATACCAAGAATTGGAGTACCAGCTTCAGATATTTCAGTGTTTATAAAAAAGTTTTTTGTTTCTCCATTTCTTTGAATAACAAGATTAACGTTACTACTAGGTGAAGATGTGAGGATATCTGAAACCTCTGCAAAATGGTTAATGCTTTGACCATCTATTTCTAGAATTTTGTCACCTGCTTTAACACCAGCAAGTGATGCTGGTCCCTGTCTGGAAAGTGAGCCAATTTCTGGAGATATGTAAGATGTTATCTCAATTGGAAAGAACTTTTCTGGTTCTTGTTGTTGTTCTGAATTACTTAAAAAGTCTACAACACTTATATTTCTATAGTATGTCTCAGAGCTTTTAGCATTTAAAAAGCCTACATTTATTTCACCTGTAAGACCAGCATTAGCTAGAAGTGCAAGTCTATATTCTGTAGGATTTAAGATTTTTTCACCATTTATAGAAACAAGAATATCGTTTTTATTAATGTCACCAGATATAGATGAACTAGAAACATATTCACCATCAACAAGAAAAATTGGTTTTACCGTTTGTTGAGACGAAAATATGAAGGTAAATATAATTACTGCAAGAATAAAATTAGCAAGAGGGCCAGCAAACATTACAGCAGCTCTTTGCCACTTTGGTTTTGTTTCGAATAAGTTATCTAACTGCTCATCAGTAAAGTTTTTTTTCATTTCAGGTTCAGCATCTAGAGCTTTCTTTGATAAATAAGACACGTAGCCTCCAAGAGGTAATGCTGATAGAGCAAATTCAGTCCCTTTTTTATCTTTCTTTTTATAAATAACTGGGCCCATGCCTACTGAAAATCTATCAACATGTACTTTGCACATTCTTAAAACAAAGAAATGACCGCCCTCATGAATTACAACAAGGACACCCAAAAGAATTAGAAAAGAAATTATAGTTATCATAAGTGTTTTAAGTTAGTGATTTTATCACCATATTAGATATATTGCGTGCCTCCTGATCAATTTCAAAAATATCTTCAATACTATTAAACTTTGACATCTCTTTTGTATCAAAAGTTCGTAAAATTACCTCATATATTTGTCTAAATGTAATCCTTTTATTTAGAAAATTTTCTACTGCAATCTCATTGGCAGCATTAAAATAAATTCCCTTTGAGCTATCTTCTCGAACAGCCTCTCTCGCCAGATGAACAATTTCAGCTCTGTCATTTGGAAAGCTTTCAAAGTTAAGCTTGAGATTATTAAAATCAATGGGCTGGAATGGAATTGAAAGTCTTTTATCATATGACATTGCATTAGCAATAGGTACGCGCATATCGGGATTACTCATTTGGCAAATTGAAGACCCATCATTAAATGTAACTATCGAATGAACAATACTCTCAGGATGAATTACAAGTTCAAAGAAGCTCTCATCCATATCAAATAAATAGCATGCTTCAATGAGTTCTAAACACTTATTTACAAGAGTAGCTGAATCTATAGAAATCTTCGATCCCATTTCCCAGTTAGGATGATTTAGCGCGTCTTGAACTCCAACATTATTGAGTTCATCTATATTCTTTCCATGAAAGGGCCCTCCTGAGGCAGTAATGACTATTTGCTTAACATCTTGTGTTGATCTAGATTCAGGTAAGCATTGAAAAATAGCATTATGCTCGCTATCTATTGGAACTAGTTCGGTATTATTTTCTCTTGCAGTTTCCATCAGCAATGATCCGCCTGCAACAATACTTTCTTTATTAGCAAGAAGGATCTTTTTACCTGATTTTGCTGCATGGAAAGTCGACTTAATTCCAGCAAAACCTGAGATGGCTGAGATTACAATATCAACATCACTTGAATTGAAGATATCGGAAAGCTCTTTATCGTCTTCACAAATAACTGCATCCTCAGTCTTTAGTATATTTTCTTTTGCTAATTTATCATTTATGTAAATGTACTTTGGATTATGCTTTTTGATAATCTTATTAGCCTTTTCAACATTTTTATTTACCGAAATACCTACTAGTTCAAAGTTTTCTTTATTTGAGTCGATAACAGATAGAGCATTTTCTCCAATACTCCCAGATGCACCAAGAATGAATATCTTTTTCAAAAGTATGATCCTGCTGTATATGAGAGAAGTGAAAAAAATAAAGTCATTGGAATAGCCGCTAAATGAGAGTCAACTCTGTCGAGCAAACCTCCATGCCCCGGGAGAATACTACCTGTATCTTTAACACCTGCTTTTCTTTTTAGAAAACTAAAAAAGTAGTCTCCGCATAATGCGAATGGGATTGCAAGAACCATTGTTAATGCGTGTACAAGAGAAATTTCTTCTAGGAATAAGTATGCGCATATAACAAAAAATAAACTAGAAATGAGGCCGCCGATTAATCCTTCAATGGTCTTGTTAGGACTTAGCTTGGGAAGAAATGAATTTTTTCCTAGATTTTTACCAATGATATATGCACCAGTATCAAAAACTGCAATATTAAAAATAACTGCTAATAGAAATATTCTAGATCCAGTTACTAATTGAAAACATACCAAGCAAAAAGCAGATATTAATAGCAAACCAACCCAAAAATTATTAAATGCAAAATTTGAAGATAAGCGCCCTTGCTTAAAGAATATTTGATAAGCAACTACAATCCAAACCGTTATTCCCAACATTGTTATAAATGATATTGGTTCAAATAATCCTCCAAAATAATAATTGGCGGTTATTAAGATAATAAACATTATTAAAAAAATTAATCTCTTTCCATTACTTGATTCTGAAACTGACATCCATTCGAGGAACAAAGCCAAAGAAAGTATAGATATGAAGATATTCAAAATCAGATTTGATGAGTAAAGTATCAAAGTGATAACAATAGCTGAAATAAAAATTGCAGTTATTGAACGCTTTAAAAATTCTTGTTTAAGTTCGCTCACCGAATCTTCGCTCCGAATTAAAATATTTGTTTATGTTTCTTTTAAAATCCTTTTTTGAATAATCTGGCCAGAGTTTTCTAACAAAATGAATCTCAGAATAAGCTATTTGATATAAAAGAAAATTGCTTATCCTTGTATCCCCTCCAGTCCTAATTAGCAAATCAATACTGGGTTCAGGAACTTGCGATAATTCATTAATTGTATGGTCATTGATATCAGATGCTTTAATTTTCAATCTAGATACCTCTCTAGCGATATTAATAATGTCCATTTTACCACCATAACCAAGTGCTATATTCAGTCTTAGTTTAGGTTTATTGCTGAAAGATTTCTCTTCAGCAAATTTGATCTTTTCATAAGTTTTTTTGCCAAAATTAGAATAATCGCCAAAAAATCTGACTTTTACATTTTGCTCAATTAACTCATCCAGCTCATTATTAATAGTATTAACAATAAGATTATTTATGGCTTTGACTTCAGACTTTGGTCTTTTCCAATTTTCAGTGCTAAATGCATAAACCGTAAGAGATTCAATATTTTGATTCACTGATTCCTTAACTATTTCCTTGAGTGCTGATACTCCCCTAGCATGACCTTCTTTAATTTGAAGATTGTTTTTTTTTGCCCAACGCCCATTACCATCCATTATGATAGCTATATTTTTCAGGTTCATTTTTATGACTAGATTTGAATTAAATCGTCTTCTTTATGCTTAAGTTGATCATCTATCATAGATATAAATTTATCTGTGATTTCTTGGATTTCTACCTCCAAATCTCTTAATTCGTCATCAGAAAGCTCACTTTTTGTATTTAAATCTCTAGCAGTTTGATTGCTGTCGCGTCTGACGCTTCTTATAGAAATTCTTGCGTTTTCAGCCTCAGTCCTAGCTTGTTTAATATAGTCTTGTCTAGTTTCTTCAGTGAGAGCTGGCATTGTTATTCTAATGAGATCGCCAGATGAGCTTGGGTTTAATCCAAGATCAGAAGAAATTATAGCCTTTTCGATTTCTGGCATTAGTGTCTTATCCCATGGAGATATTACTAATGTTCTATTTTCTTCAACGCTTATATTTGCAGTTTGATTAATAGGCGTTTGATTGCCGTAGTAATCAACTTTTACGGAGTCCAATATGGAAGGGTTAGCCCTTCCAGTTCTAATTTTATTAAATTGATTTGATAGAGAATCCATACACTTTTGCATTCTTTCAGTAGTCTCATCTTTTATTGTGTTCATAATATTAATGTTCCTATATCTTCCCCTTTTGCAATTGATGATAGCGAGTTCTCATCCTTCAAATTAAATACTTTAATTGGCAACTTATGATCTTTTGCTAGCGTCAGAGCTGTACCATCCATAATTCGAAGATTTTTTGAAATTGCTTCTTCAAAAGAAATATTTTTATAAAACTTTGCATTTGGATCTTTCTCGGGATCAGCTGAATATACACCATCAACTCTAGTAGCTTTTAGCATAATATCTGATTGAGTTTCTACTGCCCTAAGACAACCTGCAGTGTCAGTTGTAAAGAAAGGATTTCCAGTTCCAGCAGTAAATATTACTACATATCCATCTTTAAGAAGCTGAATAGCTCTTCTTCTATCAAAATGCTCAACAAGTCCTGAAATTGAGAGAGCTGACATAACTCTTGTTTTAACATTCGCCCTTTCAAGAGCATCCCTCAAGGCAATACCATTCATCACAGTTGCTAACATTCCCATATGATCTCCAGCAACTCTATCCATTCCAGATTGACTGAGCCTTTCTCCTCGAAATAAGTTTCCTCCACCTATAACTATTCCTATTTCGGCGCCAAGGTCTTTACATAATTTAATTGATACGGCCATTGAGTCTAAAATTTTGGGGTCAATGCCGATCCCCTCTTCGCCTGCAACAGATTCGCCACTGAACTTTACAAGAAGTCTTGAGTATTTTAAATCAGCCATCTTTATTGAGTTGTTCAGCAACCTCCTCTGCAAAATCTTTTGAAGATACTTCTATACCTTCACCAACTTTGAATCTTTCAAATGAAATTACCTCATTATCACTATTTTCAAGAAGTTTTGAAATAGAGGTATCAGGATCTTTTATGAAGTCTTGAGAGAGCAGTGTAACTTCTTTAAGAAATCTTTTTATCTTTCCTTCAACCATTTTTTGCATGATATTTTCGTCTTTGCCTGACTCTTTTGCTTGAGATTCAAAAATATTTGTCTCTCTTTCAAGAACTTCTTTATCAACCCCATCTTCATTTATTGATAAAGGAGCTGAAGCAGAAATATGCATAGCAATATCTCTTCCGAGTTCATCATTTTCTTCTTTTAATAAAACCATAGCAGCAAGTTTGTTATCAGAATGAAGATAAGTCCCGACCTTTTTTGGGCTATCAAATTCTTGGGTAGCCAATCTTCTTACTTGAATGTTTTCTCCAATTGACTGAACAAGTTTTTGTCGATCTTCCTCAACATCTTTCTTTAAATCTTCAACATCAAGATATTTCTTGTTGACAAGTCTTTCTTCGATATTCTTTGCAAACTCAATGAAACTATCGTCTTTAGCAGCAAAATCAGTTTCTGAGTTGATTTCAACCATAGTTGCATAATTTTCTGAAACATGAACTTTTATAACGCCATCTGCTGCCACGCGAGCCGATTTCTTTTCAGCCTTGAGAGCACTGTTAGATCGAAGAAGATCCAAAGCTTTTTCTATATCTCCCTCAACTTCGACTAAGGCTTTCTTGCATTCCATCATTCCAACACCAGAAAGTTCTCTTAGCTCTTTTACTTGGGATGCCTTTATTTCCATTAGGTTTCTCCTTTTTCGCTTTCTTCAGCTTTCTCTTCTTTTGGTTCCTCTTCAGAAACATCACTCTTAACTTCCGTTTCCTCAATAGCGGAAGCCTCATTAGTTACTTCTGCATTTTCTTGATTTTCTGTCTCTTTTTTATCATCTTCAACATTAGTTTCTTCAATGCTCTCTTCAGGTAAAAAATCATCTTTCGTTGCTTCATCAACAAGATTTAAGGCCTTACCTGAAGTAATTTTTACTTCACTTACTTTATGTATAACTGGAACTGATTCATCGCTAGATGTTTCTGGAGCATAACCTTGTTTTGATTCCAGACCTCTCTCACAGGCCTCACCAATAACTTCAAGGACTAACTTAATTGATCTGATTGCGTCATCGTTTCCAGGAATAACAACATCTATACCTTCAGGGTTAGAGTTTGTATCAACAAGACCAATAACTGGAATTCCCATTTTTTGAGCTTCAGTTACTGCAATTTTTTCATGTTTAACATCGATAACAAATAAGGCATCAGGAAGCCCTTTCATGTTTTTAATACCGCCAATAGATTCCATTAGTTTTTGATGCTCTCTTGATATCTCAAGTGCCTCTTTTTTTGAAAGTTTTTCTATCCTGCCTGATGACATCATTTCCTCTAAATCCGATAGCCTTCTGATCGAGCTTCGAATAGTTTTCCAGTTTGTCAATGTTCCACCAAGCCATCTTTTATCTACATAAGGAAGGCCAAGTGATAATGCTTTTTCTCTAATTGATTTGCTTGCTGATCTTTTTGTTCCTACAAATAGTAATTTATTTCCTCTTGAGCAAATAGATTCAACTCTAGATGCAGCTGCATTTAACTGACTTTGGGTTGTTTCTAAATTGATAATGCTGATTTTTTTTCTGGTATCAAATATATATTCTTCCATTTTCGGATTCCAGAATCTTGATTGATGGCCAAAATGAACACCTGCCTGAAGCAGGTCTTTTATTGAGACAATACTCATATTTTTCCTCCTGGGTTATTTCTCCAGCCTATAATTGAAAAACTTTAAAAAAAGCACCCAAATCAATCTTTAATAAGGCTTTCGTGATTAAAAGTTAGTGTATTTTATAGAAAATGATGCATAAATCAAAGAGAAATTTAATCTAACTCTTTGAATACCTTTTTGAATTGATCGGTGCCAGGGAAATTCTTGCTTTCATCTGTTGATTTTGAAAATTCTTCAAGTGCTTTGAGTTGTTTTTTATCAAGTGTTGTGGGTATTTCAACAATTACTCTGCACAATAGATCACCCCTACCTCTCGATCTTATGTGACTAGCACCTTTACCTTTTATTCTAAAAATTTTTCCAGTTTGAGTATATGGTGGGATTTTAAGTGAGATATTCTTTTCTAAAGATGGAATTTCAATTGAGCCTCCTGTGATAGCTTTATAAAAAGGTATAGGAGCTTCTATGAATAAATCTTTGCCATCTCTTTCGAGAATAGGATGATCATCGACTCGCACAGCAACATATAGATCTCCAGGCTGTGCATCTCTTGCCCAGTTTCCCTCTCCAGATAGTCTAACCCTATCTCCAGTATCTACTCCAGCTGGAATATTTACTGATAAAGTTTTTACCTTCTCAATAGTTCCTTTTCCTGAGCATGTCGAACAAAATTCAGAAATAACTTGGCCTGTTCCTCCACAAGTTCCACATGTTTGTTGAAGTGAAAAAAAACCTTGTTGCATTCTAATTTGGCCTGTACCTCCACATGCTGGACAAACTTTGGGTTTAGTTCCAGGCTTTGCTCCAGTTCCAGAACAATCATTACACTGTGATTGAACTGGCACTTTGATTTTAATCTTTGTTCCTAAAACAGCGTCTTTTAGAGATAGATTAAGATTATATTGAAGATCTTGACCCCTTCTAGCTCTTCTTGTTGTTGACCTTCCACCTCCAAATATATCTCCAAAAATATCTCCAAATATGTCTCCAATATCAGAAAAATTCATGTCATTAAAGTTTGGACCACCGCCCATCCCCTGAACTCCAGCATGACCGAATTGATCATATGTAGATTTTTTTTGTGGATCAGATAAAACATCATATGCTTCGGCAGCTTCTTTGAACTTTTCTGCTGCTGAATCATCATCAGGATTTCTATCAGGATGATACTTCATGGCAAGCTTTTTAAAAGCTTTTTTTAACTCTGAGTCCGAAGCGCTTTTAGAGACTCCCAAAACATCGTAATAGTCTCTTTTTGACATGGTAAAGAAGTATTACTACTTATCCTCTTCTTGAACTTCCTCAAAGTCAGCTTCAACCGTATTGTCATCACTACCCTGAGAATCTTCAGCCCCTTCTGAAGGATTAGGCTCTCCATCTTGTTGTTGATTATAAAGTTTAGATGATAAAGGAGTTAATACATCATTTAATGATTTAGTTGCTTCTTCAATTTGCTCAACATTTTCTGCTTTAGCTGCATCCTCAAGAGCTTTAACTGCTGCTTCAATTTGTTCTTTTTCTTCATCTGATAATTTATCACCCGAGTCAGAAACAGTTTTTCTTGTTGCATGGCATAACATGTCTGCATTATTTTTAACTTTTACAAGTTCTTCAAACTTGGCATCATCCTCAGCATTAGCTTCAGCATCTTTTACCATTTTTTCAATGTCTTCATCTGATAATCCGCTTGAAGCTTTAATGACTATGGATTGCTCTTTGCCAGAATTTTTATCTTTTGCAGAAACATTCAAAATACCATTTGCATCTAAATCAAAAGAAACTTCGATTTGAGGCATTCCTCTTGCTGCTGGAGGAATATCAGTAAGATTAAATTGCCCTAATGATTTATTTTGAGCTGCCTGTTTTCTTTCACCTTGGATTACGTGAACTGTAACAGCAGTTTGGTTATCCTCGGCGGTTGAAAAAACTTGTGATTTTTGAGTTGGAATAGTCGTATTCTTTTCAATTAGAGGTGTTGCTACTCCTCCAAGAGTCTCAATTCCTAGCGTCAATGGTGTAACATCTAGAAGAAGTACATCTTTTGTATCGCCAGATAGAACTGATCCTTGAATCGCTGCACCAATTGCAACAGCTTCATCAGGGTTTAAATCTTTTCGCGGCTCTTTTCCAAAAAAGTCTTGAACTTTTTTCTGAACAAGAGGCATTCTAGTTTGACCACCAACCAAAAGAATATCATCAATTTTATCCTTTGAAAGTTTTGCATCTTTTAATGCTGTTTCAAGAGGAGATATACTTCTATCAACTAAATCTTCTACCAATGACTCTAACTTAGCCCTGGTAATTTTTTGAACAAAGTGCTTCGGACCACTAGCATCTGCAGTAATGTAAGGCAGATTAACCTCAGTCTGCTCTGAAGAAGATAATTCTATTTTTGCCTTTTCGGCAGCCTCTTTCAATCTTTGAAGAGCTAACGGATCGCTTTTCAAATCAAACCCTGAATCTTTTTTAAACTCTTCAACAAAAAAATCTATCAATCTTAAATCAAAATCCTCTCCGCCAAGGAAAGTATCTCCATTTGTTGATAGCACCTCAAACTGATGTTCGCCATCAACTTCCGATATTTCAATTATCGAAATATCAAAAGTTCCACCACCAAGGTCATAAACAGCAATAACTGAATCTCCTTTACCTTTATCAAGGCCGTAAGCCAACGCAGCTGCAGTTGGTTCATTAATTATTCGTTTAACTTCTAAGCCTGCTATCTTCCCGGCATCTTTAGTAGCCTGTCGCTGGGAGTCATTAAAATAAGCTGGAACAGTTATAACTGCTTCCTTAACATCTGTGCCAAGATAATCTTCAGCAGTTTTTTTCATTTTCTTGAGTATTTCTGCAGAAACTTGTGGTGGTGCTAATTTTTTGTCATCAACCCCAACCCAAGCATCGCCATTGTCCGCTTTGATTATCTTGTATGGAACCATATCAGCATCTTTTTTGACAACATCATCGCTAAACCTTCTTCCAATTAATCTTTTAATGGCATATAGGGTTTTTTCAGGATTAGTTACAGCCTGTCTTTTGGCAGGTGTTCCAACAAGAACTTCATCACCATCAGTATAAGCAATAACTGAAGGAGTGGTTCTTCCACCTTCTGAATTTTCAATAACTTTTGGTTGTTGCCCCTCTACAACAGCAACACAACTATTTGTGGTACCTAAATCTATTCCTATTATTTTTGACATAAATTTCCTCTAATTTTTTACGACCACAACTCTTGATGGTCTAATAACTCTCTCATGAAGTTTCCATCCCTTTTGCATCACTTCAACAATCTTATTGTCAGCATGTTTTCCATCCTTAACTACAGAGACAGCCTCGTGCTGAATAGGATCAAAATCCTCACTAATGGGATAAATAGGACTAATTCCAAATTTATCAAGAGCAGACTCAAAAGACTTAAGTGTTAACTCAATACCCTCTTTATCAGAGTCAGAAACATCTTTACTTAGATTCTTTAAAGCGTGTTCTAAATTGTCTACAACAGGCAATAACTCTAAAAGCAATCTCTCAACACCATATTTATGAGCTTTTTCAACTTCAGCTACAGAACGCTTCTGTGAATTATCAAGTTCAGCTCTTAATCTAAGTATCGTGTCTTCTAATTCAGCTATTCTTTCTTCATCTGAAACTTCATTGGACTCCTCAAGTTCATCAGTTTCAGATTCGGAATGAATATCATCTGTGATATTTTCATCCTTTTCTTTAGACATATTTTCTCCCTAGTAGATATATAGGGATTTGTGGAATTACTTCAAGCTTTTTTTAATCAGTCTTTTTGACGAAAATAACTGAACTTCTATCTACAATCTCATACCCATGAGAAGCTGCAATATCATCCTGTCTTTTTTCAATTTCTGGATCATGAAACTCGATAGTTTTTCCAGTATCAACGCAAACCATATGGTCATGATGATGATCTTGGGTCATCTCATAGACTGAGTGCCCCTCTTCAAAATTATGCCTGGTAACTATTCCAGCAGATTCAAATTGTGATAGAACTCTATAAACAGTTGCTAGGCCAACATCATCACCACTCGTGAGAAGATCTTTATAAATATCTTCTGCGCTTAGATGAACTTCACTATCAATAGTTTTAGCCAATACCTCAAGTATCAACATTCTTGGTAAAGTTGCTTTAAGTCCAGCTTTTTTAACAGCGTCTTGTGTGCTCATAAAGTTATAGATTAATTTACTTCCTTTAGTATAATCGATGAATATTATGAAAGAAAATCTAAAAGTTTCAACTGCATTTCTACTAATTTTTTTAATTTCTTCTTGTTCATCTTTCAGTTTCTATAAGGTGCCTGTTACTCAAGGTAATATTTTTGAAGAAGAGGATATTGAAAAGCTTCAAGTCGGTCAATCAATGGATCAAGTGCAGTTCATTTTGGGTTCGCCAATGATAAAAGATCCTTTTCACTCAAACAGATGGGATTACTTAAATCTTATTACGATTGGAGATGAGAAAATTGTTGAAAAGAAACTTGTTGTAATCTTTGATGACAAAAATCTTTTATCATCTTGGAAAATTGTTTCAGAATAGAGTTTCTTTTTTTAGTTCTCTGTTTTATTTCTTGCAGCTAAATCATTAACAAAGCTATCAAGAAAAACATTTACAAATTTTTCTACTGTTGAGTCACTTAAGAGGATCCCTAAAAAATAAGGAACCTTTGCATTAGCTTTAAATGAAATCCTACAACTTTTATCATTTAGATGTTCGACATCCCAAGAAGCATTCATTTCCTCAAATGGTCCTTTAATTTGAGTTATCAGAATTCTTTCATCCTCGATAACATTTCCTGACTTAATTTTATAACTCACGCCGGCAATCTCAAATTCAAGCTCGCCAATTTGAGAAAAATCTTTGTTGTCAGTATTTAATGACCTTGATTCATTACAAAAGGGTAAATATTGTTCATACCTTTCAAAGTTTGCTACTTGCTCAAATACTAGAGTGTGCTTAAAAGGGAGAATACGAGTTACTTCGAAATTTCTTTTCATTAATCATATTTGTGTAATTAAAATCGCTCCCACTGCAATTGGGGCCACAAACCTTATAAAGAAGTACCAAGTGTTTAAAAACCCATCGCTTAATTGCAATTGTTTTTGAATCAGTTCTTTTTTCATAAACCAACCTACAAAAATTGCCACAAAAAGCCCACCTAAAGGTAAAAGTAAGTTATTTCCTATAAAAACAATAGAATCAAGGATTGTCCTATCTCCGAGAAGTTGGAAGTCGCTTAAAATATTAAAACTAAGCACGCTTCCTATTCCAAGAAACCATGCTAAAAAGCCAAAGATGAATGCGGCACTCTTTCTTGAAATAATATTCTTTTCTGAAAAGTAGGCTACGCTTGGCTCCAATAAAGATATAGAGGAACTCAGTGAAGCAATAACAAGCAGTATAAAAAATAAAGGCCCAAAAACTTGTCCTAAAAACATTGTTTCAAATGTTTGTGATAGTGTTATAAACACTAACCCAACTCCACCACTATTGACTTCAAGTCCTGATGCAAAGATTATTGGGAATATTGCAAGACCTGCCATTAGGGCAACAAGTGTATCCAAACCTCCAACAGTGACTGAAGTACTTAATATTTTTTGATCATCTGACATATATGCTCCATATGTCATGATTGCCCCCATACCTAAACTTAAACTAAAAAAAGCTTGTCCCATGGCGCTTAAGAATGTCTGAGGACTTACCTGACTGAAATCAGGACTAAATAGGAACTGAAGACCTCTTAGAAAATCACCATTAATAACTGCATTTAAAACCATTAAAATCAAAATGAAACCAAGAAGAGGCATAAGAACTCTTACAAATCTCCCAATTCCATTTTTAATCCCACTAGCTATAACTCCTGCAGTAACTAATATAAAAACAGTGTGCCAAATCATTAAATTAGAGGCTGAAGATGTAGTAATGCTGAACTGCTCTTCAGAGGATAGTTGAAAATCAGGAAGAGCTGAAATAAAAATATAATTTATACAAATGCCAGCTAGGACACTGTAAAAGGATAGTATTAATATACCAGCAACAAGTCCGCCCCATCCTATAAGCTGCCAATTGGAGGATCTATTTGAATCTAAAGCTGCAGACTTCATTGAGTTAACCGGACTGCTAGATGCTCTTCTTCCAATTACTATTTCAGCCATCATAATTGGTAAGCCTATTATTAAAATACATGCTAGATAAATTAAAACAAATGCTCCACCACCATTGGTGCCAGCCATATAAGGAAATCCCCATATATTTCCCAATCCAACAGCAGAGCCAGTAGCTGCTAAAATAAAGGTCCACTTTCCTGACCATTTTCCATGAGATTTTAACTGTTCCATTATTGCCTCCAGCTAGGTATATGGGTTAAAAACAAATGCAAGACATATAAAATAGCAGATTGTTACTAATAAAGTAAGAATCCTTCTCATTTCGGCATATTCGCTATCATTTTTAAAACTAGAGTTATTATTGGTTTCGTAAAAGAGAAATAATGGAAATGCTAAAAAGCAGATCACTAAAGCAATAAGAAAGTTTTCAAAAACAAAAAATATGATTACCAAATTTATAAATGTGCATGCTATCCCAAATCTTATATTGGCCGAGCTATTAGGAGTCCATCCCCAAGCAGTCCCACCCAAGAATGAAATAATCACTCCACCATAAAATGATATTGCCTTCAGAGAGATATCAGAGAAATCAGAACTAAGCCATGGTGCTATCGTAAAAAGTATAAATGGCAGTACTCCAAGATATCCGTAAAATTGAATGGTTTTTAAGGGCATATATAATTTTATTGCGTCTATTGATTCTAAGTTAAAATTATAAGTTATGACCGCAATTGTCACTAATAAAAATGCTTCAAGGAACTTTACTTTTATTAAGTCTTTCGAGGCAGGGATTATGCTCAAGGGCTGGGAAGTTAAATCTCTTAGAGAAGGAAGAGTTGATGTTAAAGATTCCTATGTGCGGCTTATTAAAGAAGAAGCTTGGCTTATTGGCCTTAAAATTGATCCACCAAGTTCTCTAAAAAATGAAAACCTTGATCCGACAAGATCAAAAAAACTTTTATTAAATAAAAAAGAAATTTTTCAATTGGATGATTCCGTTAAGAAAAAGGGTCTTACGTGCGTTTTAAAAAAAATGTATTGGAAAAACAATCTTGTTAAATGCGATATCGTCGTTGGAAAGGGTAAAAAATCATATGACAGGAGACAGGATATTAAAGAAAGAGATTGGAAAAGAGACCAGGCAAGGACACTAAAATCTTCTCTTAAAAATAAATAATATTGTATAATTTCATCCCTTTTTGGGGGCGAATAGGATTCGACGTTTTTATTGGATTCCAAAGCGCATGTCAAGAATGAAGTTTTCTTGTAAAAATTACTTCAAAATTTTAGTTGCAAATAACGACAACTACGCTTTAGCTGCTTAAATAGCTAAACCTGCTGTAAAGAATGGTTACGGTCTGAAACAGCGGTCATTTACGTAGCCTAGTTAAGTTATGCTTCTCGAGCATAACTTGATGAAACTTAAATCGAGATCTACCTTGATGTCCTGCTCTTCGGGTTTTCAAGGCAAATGATAATAGAATGAGCTAAACATGTAGAAGCGAGGTTGAAGGACTAACGGACGCGGGTTCAATTCCCGCCGCCTCCACCATTTAGTATAAAATGATTACATGAAATCTATATTAGTCACAGGATCTTCTTCAGGAATTGGAGCTGCAATATGTGAACACTTCTCACAAATTGGTTGGAAAGTTTTCGGGAGTATAAGAAATCAAAATGATGGGGATAAACTAGCAGATATATGTGGAGAAAATTTCACTCCTCTTATTTTTGATGTCACAGACATTTATGCAATTAAGGAGGCGGCTAATTTAGTTGAATCTCATTTGGGTAAAAATGGCTTAAATTGTCTGGTAAATAATGCAGGTATTAATATTTCTGGTCCTATGGAGTATGTAGAATCTAATGAAGTAAGAAAAGTCTTCGAAGTCAATGTTATGGGGCCATTAAATTGCTCGCAATCATTCCTACCAATGCTTAAAAAATCCACATCAGCAACTATAATTAATATAAGCTCAATGGCCGGTAAGATTGGTCTGCCAATGCAGGGATCATATTGTGGCAGTAAATTTGCACTTGAAGGAATTTCTGAATCAATGCGAAGAGAACTTCAAATCCATAATATCAAAGTAGTTGTAATTGGTCCTGGTGCAATTGAATCATCAATTTGGGATAAGTTTGAAAAAGATGAGAAGGAAAAACAATATAAGGATACAGAATATGCATCAGCAATAAAAAAACTGGATGGCACTCTTAAAAGAGCAAGAAGCATAGCTATTCCAGCTCATCGAGTAGCCAAAAAAGTTGAGAAAATTGTTAATTCTAAGAATCCTAAACCAAGATATATAGTTGCTGGCATAACAGATAAAATGTTAAATCTCATTCCAAGAAAGATCCTTGATAAAGCCTTTAAGAGGTTATTAACGAAATAACCTGAAAGGGTGGACATTTTAGGCACAGATGATTAAACTTGCACAACTTTTTATAACATTTTATGGCTAATTCAAAACAAGCAGAAAAGAGAGCTAGACAAAATAAAGCAAGATATAAGCTTAGACATAGTCAGAGGTCTCAAACAAGAACAGCAGTTAAAGCTGTCAGATATGCAATTGAGGAAAATGATGCTGCAAAAGCTTCAGACCTCTTAAAAACTGCTGAAAAAGTCCTTGATTCAGCCGCTTCAAAAAAAGTTATTCACAAAAATGCTGCTGCCAGAACAAAGAGTAGACTAACTGCTGCTGTTAAAAAAATCTCTAAATAAAAATCTTTCTCGATATATCGTCAAGAAGTTCTTGAACGCCCTCACCCGTTACTGAAGAAATACCAAAAATATTTGTAAATTCCTTAGCATTAAAAGTATTTAAAGTTTCTAATCTAGTCTCTTCATCAATTAGATCAATTTTTGTAACAACTATATAAAACTCTTTTTCTAAAAGTCTTTCTGAAAAATCTCCTAATTCTTTCTTCAGTTTCAGAAATTGATCCTGTACCGAAATTTCTGAAAAAGCTTCAAGAAAGAAAAGAAGGATTCCTGTTCTTGATATATGCTTTAAAAACTTAATACCAAGCCCGTGACCATCAGATGCGCCTTCTATAATTCCTGGTATATCTGCAATTACAAAACTATTATCAGAGTATTTAATTGTTCCAAGGTGAGGTCTCAATGTAGTAAAAGGGTAATCTGCTATTTTGGGCTTTGCCGAAGAGACTGTGTTAAGAAAGGTAGACTTTCCAGCATTAGGGAATCCAACTAAGCCAACATCCGCTAAAGACCTGAGTTCCAGTTTTATATTTATGGATTCGCCATCTTCACCTTTTGTAATTTTTCGTGGTGCTTGATTTGTACTAGATTTGAAACGTGCATTGCCTAATCCTCCATCACCTCCCTTCGCAAGCAAGTAGTCTTTTTCTTCATTGCAATCAATTATTAGATCACCGGTATCTGCATCAAGAACAACGGTCCCTTGAGGTACTGATAAAAAAATAGATTCTCCATCTTGACCTTTCATATTTTTACCAGAACCATTTCTGCCATTTTTGGCTTGAATAACTTTTTTGTGATGAAAATCAACTAATGTATTTATGTTCTTATTAACTTTAAGGAAAACATCTCCGCCTCTACCACCATCCCCGCCATCTGGACCGCCTCTGGGAATATATTTTTCTCTTCTAAAGCTCAGGCAACCAGAACCACCGGATCCTGCCTTAATTTCAAGCAGAGCTTCGTCAATGAAATTCATGAATTTACTGAGGAACTATATTTACAGTTTTCCTCTTTCTTGGACCTTTATAAGTAAATTGAACAACGCCTGATTCTTTTGCAAATAATGTATGATCCTTGCCCATTCCAACATTTACACCTGGATGAGTGTTTGTTCCTCTTTGTCTGATAATTATTTCACCAGCCTTCACAAGCTGACCACCAAACCTTTTAACTCCAAGTCTTTTGGATTGGGAATCTCTGCCGTTCTTACTGGAACCACCAGCTTTCTTATGTGCCATTATTTGCTCTCAAGTTTAATTTTATCAATCTCTATTTTAGTATATTTAGCTCTATGCCCTTGTTTGCGCATACTATGCTTTCTTCTTCTAAATCTAAGAATTGATAATTTAGCTCCTTTAACTTCGTCAATAATCTTTGCAGTAACCTTTACATTTGAAAGGTATGGTTGCCCAATTTCGACAGTCTCATCATCAGAATATAGAAGTACATTATCAAAAGTAATCTTTTTTTTATCATCGGATATAAGATCAATTAGAAGAGTTTGACCCTCCTCTACTTTGTGCTGTTTCCCACCTGTTTCAATTACTGCGTACATTATTAAATCCGAAAGTTGGCAAAATATACGCTGATATGCGGAATTTATCAATAGTTAGGTATAATTTTTAATCCAAACCATAAACATGCCTAATTTAAGTAATAATCTAAAAAAAGATCTCAAAAAAGTTGAAAGCTTGATGAGGAAGAATTTAAGCAAGGAGCCTGTGGTTAAGGATCTTTATGATTACATTTTTGATAAATCTGGAAAGAAGGTGCGAGCATCTATCAGTCTAATTAGCTCTTATGGAATGAATAAAAATCAGCAAAATAGAGTAAAGCTCGCAGCTATCATTGAACTTCTCCATACTGCAACACTTGTTCACGACGATATTATTGATAATTCTGACCTTCGTAGAGGCAAAACAACTGTAAATGTTGCTTGGTCAAACTCGCATGGCGTGCTAATTGGTGATTTTATTTACTCCAAAGCTTTTATGCTTATGAATGAAATAGGAAATTTCAAAGTAATTGATGAACTAAGCTCTGCTACTAATAAAATTGCTGAGGGTGAATTAATGCAGCTTGCAAATAAAAATAATTTAAATACCTCGCTCCAGCAGCTAAAAAAAATTAGTTATTATAAAACTGGGAGGTTGTTTGAAGCCTCTGCAAAAAGTGCTGCAATGCTTTCTGGTAAATCAATCCCATTTATTGAGAATATTTCAAAAGCTGCAAGACTTATTGGAATTGCATTTCAAGTTAGAGATGATTTGCTTGATTATGGAGTAAGTAAGGGAAATATTGGAAAACCGGAAATGCAAGATATCCTTGAGTATAAAATAACTTATCCGCTCTATTTCGCGCTTAAAAATTCAAGCAAAAAAGATAGTTCAAAGATCTTAAAAAAACTTAAGAATAAAGACTTTAGTATAGAAGAAGTTGCAGACTTTGTTTCTTCTTCGAATGCTTTTAATAAATGTAATTCTTTAATCCAAAACTATAGTAATGAAATTAGTAAATGCATCAATCAGATATCTAATAAAGAAATTCGTGATGAGATGTTAAACTTGTCTGAAAGCTTAAAAAATAGATATGAATAAAGCATTTAAACCCAAAGAATCCTATTCAAAAGAAGATCTTGTTGATTGCGGATTTGGTCAACTATTTGGTGAAGGCAATGGTAGGCTTCCAGTTGATCCAATGCTTATGTTTGATCGCATCACTAAGATAAATAATACTGGTGGTAAATATTCAAAAGGTGAGGTTTATGCAGAGCTCGATGTAAATCCTGATCTCTGGTTCTTTGATTGCCATTTTAAAGAAGATCCTGTTATGCCAGGATGCCTGGGGCTTGATGCAATGTGGCAATTGCTAGGTTTCTTTCTGTGCTGGAATGAATTACCTGGAATTGGAAGAGCTTTAGGAGCTGAAAAAGTTAAATTCTTTGGCCAGGTACTACCAACGGCAAAAAAAGTTAACTATGTTCTTGATATAAAAAGAGTTATAAACCGAGGAACTGTAGTTGGTTTTTCTGATGCTGATATGTTTGTGGACGATAAACATGTTTATTCAGCAGATAACCTTAAGGTTGGACTTTTTGCTGATCCAAGCAAGTTTTAAGATGCGTGAAGTAGTTGTTACAGGAATGGGATTAATATCCTGTATTGGGAATAATTTAGATACTGTTTCAAAAAATCTTAAGGCAGGTAAATCTGGTATCAAATTAAATCAAGAATATGTTGATATGGGTTTTAGGAGTCATGTATGTGGACCTATTGATATAGATTTGAAGCAATTAATTGATAGAAAAGTTTTAAGATTTATGGGCAATGCATCTGCATATGCATATCTCGCTGCTAAAGATGCTCTCAAGGATGCTGGACTAAATGAAGATGATATATCCTCTCCGCGTGTTGGCCTTGTTGCAGGTTCTGGAGGAGCTTCTTCTTCGGTTCAGATAGAGGCTGCAGACATCACTAGATCTAAAGGACCAAAACGAGTTGGGCCCTATGCTGTTCCTAAAGCAATGGGAAGCACTGTTTCTGCTGTTTTATCAACAGCATTAAAAATTAAAGGCGTTAACTATTCGATTACTTCGGCTTGTTCGACAAGCGCGCACTGTATTGGTCACGGAGCAAACCTTATTCAAAACGGTTTACAGGATATTGTGATTGCTGGTGGTGGCGAGGATGAGCATTGGTCATCATCATCTCTATTTGATGCAATGGGTGCATTGAGTTCAAAATTTAATGAGCAACCTTCGCTAGCATCAAGACCATTTGATCAAAATAGAGATGGTTTTGTCATAGCAGGTGGTTCTGGGATGGTAATACTTGAAGAAAAAGAAAATGCATTAAAAAGAGGTGCAAACATTTATGGAACTCTCAAAGGCTTTTGTGCAAATTCAGATGGTTACGATATGGTTGCTCCCTCTGGAGAAGGAGCAGCTAGATGCATGAGTGAAGCTCTCTCTCAATATGGACAACAAGTAGACTACATTAATGCGCATGGAACAAGTACTCCGGTGGGAGATATTGCTGAAATAAATGCAATTAAAGAGGTATTCAATTCTCAAAATCCCTTCTTAAGTTCAACGAAATCCCTTACAGGTCATTCACTAGGTGCAACTGGAGCTCAGGAAGTTATTTATTCAATGATAATGATGAATGAAGGCTTTATTTCACCTTCAATAAATGTTGAAGATGCCGTAGAAGAAATTGGTGATATTAATTTAGTAACTAAAGAAAACAATGAAAACATTAATTCATTTATGAGTAATTCATTTGGATTCGGTGGTACAAATGCTTGTTTAATTTTTAGCAAGGATTAAAAAGCTGTTACTTTTTTTCAATTTTTTCTAGAAAATCTTTTGGCAAATCCTCTGACACTGAATTTGGGAAGTCAGCAGTTCGTTTTTCCAAAAATGAGGTCACACCTTCCCTAGCATCTCCAGACTTTCCTCTTGAGCTTATGAAAATACTTTCCAAATCATGAGATCTTTCAGGTCCATTATCTCCAAGCGAAGTCCAAAATAATCTCCGCGCCATTGCAACTGAAACAGGAGCAGATTTCTTGGCAAGATCTTTACAATAATCTAGAGATTTCTCAAGCATTTCATCGTCTTCGAAAATATATGAAATAAGCCCAATCTCTTTGGCTTCGTTAGCATCAATAATCTTTCCAGAGAAGCAAAGCTCTAAGGCTTTTGATATGCCTACTATTTTTGGAAGGAACCATGAGCTACTGGCATCATTCACAATTCCTCTATTTAAAAAAACAAATCCGAACCTTGCACTTGTTGAAGCAATTCTAATATCTGCTGCCAGTTGAAGAGTTGCTCCAACACCTACAGCGGGACCATTACAGGCCGTTATGATTGGTTTAAGTGACTTATACATTCTAAGTGTCAAAATCCCACCAGCATCTTTATTGTAATCTTGAGGATATTCTTCTGATGTATCAAATTCTTTAACAAAGGTGTTTTCTCCTCCTGAGAGATCAGCACCTGCACAGAATGCCCTTCCGGAACCAGTAATAAGTGTTGCTCTTATTTTGTCGTCATTATCTATGACATCAAAAGCATCACAAAGCTCTTCCATCATGGTTAAAGTAAATGCATTGAGTTTCTCTGGTCGATTCAGCTTTATCAAGGCAACTGATTCTTGAGTTTCAAATTTGATGTGCTTGTAGTTCAAAGTCTAGAAAGGGATATCTTCTTCT
This sequence comes from uncultured SAR86 cluster bacterium, assembly GCA_902518715.1. Classification (GTDB taxonomy): domain Bacteria; phylum Pseudomonadota; class Gammaproteobacteria; order Magnimaribacterales; family D2472; genus CACNXK01. The sequence goes on along the minus strand of CABYHU010000004.1, from coordinate 49,331 downwards.
GAGAATTCGCCATTATCTTGATTTACATCCTCTTCGCTCATACCTGAGTTATTATTTTCAAACGAGGATCCTGAAGAATCACCTCTTGAATCAAGCATCGTAAGCTCTTGTCCCAGAACCTCAGTTGTATATCTATCATTTCCTGACTGATCTTGCCATTTTCTTGTTTGCAATTTGCCTTCAACATAAACTTTAGATCCTTTATCAAGATATTGTTCTGCAATCTCAGCAAGTTTTCCAAAATATACAACCCTATGCCACTCAGTCTTTGTTTTTAAATCGCCGCTGTCTTTATCTTTCCATGATTCCGAGGTTGCCAAACTTAAGTTGGCTACTGCGGTATTGCTTTGGGTATACTTCATATCAGGTTTTTGACCTAAATTACCTACTAAAATTACTTTATTTACACCTCTACTCATATTTACCTCTTATAATATTAAAAGTTTAACCCATATTTCTTATTACATACATTTTAAATGAAAAGCATATCAATTAAAGGTGCTCGTACCCATAATTTAAAAAATATCGATGTTGATATTCCTAGAAACAAACTTGTTGTAATTACTGGATTGTCTGGCTCAGGAAAGTCGTCTTTAGCATTTGATACCTTGTATGCAGAAGGTCAGAGAAGATATGTTGAATCACTTTCAGCATATGCCAGACAGTTTTTATCTATGATGGAAAAACCTGATGTTGATCAAATTGAAGGGCTTTCCCCAGCTATTTCTATTGAACAAAAATCTGCGTCTCATAATCCTAGATCAACTGTAGGAACTGTTACTGAGATTTATGACTACTTAAGACTTCTTTATTCTCGAGTTGGTACTCCTAAATGCCCAGATCACGATATTGAGCTTAAAGCTAAATCTATTTCTGAGATTACAGATCAAATATGTAGTTTTGAGAAAGGCCAAAAAATAATGATTATTGCTCCAATAGTTAGGGGTAAAAAAGGAGAACATCTTGCTGTTTATGAAGACCTTCGACAAGAAGGTTTTGTAAGGGCTAAAGTTAACGAAAAGATTTATTCTTTAGATGAATTTCCTGAATTAGAGAAAAATAAAAAACATAATATTTCAGCAGTTGTAGACAGGCTTGTAGTAAAAAATAATGAGGAATTTAGGCAACGTGTAGCAGAGTCAGTTGAGACAGCTTCAAACTTTTCGGATGGAATAATTGAGATTGACTTCATGGATGGTAAGAATGAATCTATTCTATTTTCAACAAATTTTTCATGTCCAGAGTGTGGTTATTCTATTCCTGAGCTTGAGCCAAGAATGTTTTCTTTCAATAGTCCGTTTGGCGCTTGTGATAAATGCGATGGTCTTGGAGTAATTCAATTTATTGATCCTTCAAAACTTATTCCAGATGAAGATGTATCAATAAATAATGGAGCAATTAAAGGCTGGACAAGAAGAAATAGATTTTACTTTTATCAACTTAAATGTCTAGCTAATCATTATAATTTTTCGCTTTCAGAAAAATGGAAGAATTTAGACGAGGAAATAAAGAAAATTATCCTTTGGGGAAGTGAAGATGTTATAGATTTTTCTAAAAGATGGAGGAGCGGAAGCAGATTAGTGAGAAAGCATAAGTTTGAGGGAGTAATTACAAACACGCAAAGAAGATTTAGAGATACAGATTCTGAATATATGAGAAATGAACTTTCAAAGCTACTTTCTGATAAAAAATGTGATGCATGCAATGGCTCTAGACTTAAAAAAGAATCAAGAAATGTTTTTATAAAAAATACACCAATAAACCTTATAACCGAAATGAGAATAAATGAAAGTCTAGAATTTATTTCAAAACTGAAACTTCAAGGTAATAAGAAAAAGATTGCTGAAAAAATTCTAAAAGAAATAAATGATAGACTTTCCTTCCTTGAAAATGTTGGTCTTGGATATCTTGCATTGGATAGGAGTGCTGAGTCTCTTTCAGGGGGTGAGGCTCAAAGAATTAGGCTTGCTAGTCAGATTGGATCTGGACTTGTTGGGGTAACATATATCCTTGATGAGCCCAGCATAGGCCTTCATCAAAGAGATAATGGTAAGCTTATTGAGACTCTTAAAAACTTAAGAGATCTTGGTAATACTGTAATTGTTGTTGAGCATGATGAGGATGCTATGCGCGAAGCAGATTACATTATTGATATGGGACCAGGTGCAGGTGTGCATGGAGGTAAAGTATGTGCTGAAGGTGATTTTGAAAAAATCTTAAAAGATAAAAACTCAATAACTGCAAAATTTCTATCAAAAAAAAGAGAGATAAAAGTCCCAAAAAAAAGAGCAAAACCAAATGGTAAGTTTATCGAAATAAAATCTGCATTTGCTAACAACTTAAATAATATTGATATAGAAATACCTGTTGGTTTATTTACTGCTGTAACTGGAGTATCGGGATCTGGAAAATCATCTCTAATCAATCAAACTTTACTTCCAATGTCTTCATTTATGCTAAATAGAGCGAATCTAAAAAAAGAGGTTAAATGTAAAGAAATAAAGGGGCTTGAAAATTTAGATAAAGTAATTGATATAGATCAATCACCAATTGGAAGAACTCCTAGATCTAATCCTGCAACCTATATTGGTTTATTCTCAAATATACGAGACCTATTTGCTCAAACTATTGAAGCTAGAGCAAGAGGATATAAGCCAGGCAGATTCAGTTTTAATGTTAAAGGTGGCAGATGCGAGGCTTGTCAAGGCGATGGTCTTATAAAAGTTGAAATGCATTTCCTTGCAGATGTTTATGTGACGTGTGATGTTTGCAATGGTTCGAGATACAACGATCAAACGCTTGAAGTGAAATATAAAGATAAAAATATAAGTGACGTATTAAATATGACAGTTGAAGATGCATTATCTTTCTTTGATCAAATTCCTGCAATTAAAAAGAAGCTTCAAACTTTGTATGATGTTGGTCTTGGGTATATTACACTTGGTCAGTCAGCTACAACTCTATCAGGTGGAGAGGCTCAAAGAATCAAATTAGCAAAAGAGTTGTCTAAAAGAAGTACAGGTAAAACTTTATTTATTTTGGATGAGCCAACAACTGGTCTCCACTTTCATGACATTGAGTTGCTACTTAAGGTTCTTCACAGACTAAAAGAACAGGGTAATACAATTATTGTTATAGAACATAATTTAGACGTCATCAAAACAGCTGACTGGATTATCGACTTAGGGCCAGAGGGTGGAAGTCAAGGTGGACAACTTATTGCAAATGGCTCACCAGAAAAGGTAGCTAAAGATAAAAAGTCATTTACAGGAAAATATCTTAAAGAAATGATTAGCTAGCCAGCTTCAGATTCTTTTAGTTCAGGTACATCAGTTTCTGCATCTTCACTCGATCTATCCACCCATTCAACAAAAGCCATGTCAGCCTTATCACCAGGCCTGAAGCCAGCTTTAATTATCCTTAGATAGCCTCCGGGTCTTGAAGACGATTTTGGACCAATCTCTTCAAATAGTTTTCCAACTGATTTTTTACATCTTAGCTTATCAAAAACTCTTCTTCTGTTCGCTACTGAGTCATTTTTAGAAACCGTAATCAGAGGCTCAAGATATTTTTTTAGCTCTTTCGCTTTTGGAACAGTTGTTTTTATGATCTCATGTTCTATAAGAGCAAGAGATAAGTTCTTAAACAAAGCTTTTCTATGTGCTGAGTTTCTATTTAATTTTCTGCCTGATTTCTGATGTCTCATTTTTTAACCCATCGGTGGCCAGTTATCTAACACCATACCTAAAGAAAGTCCTTTTGAAGCTAGGACATCTTTAATCTCATTAAGAGACTTTTTACCAAGATTTGGTGTTTTTAGAAGATCAAATTCAGACCTTTGAATTAAATCACCAATTAAGAAAATACTTTCTGCTTTTAGACAATTAGTTGACCTTACAGTTAGCTCAAGTTCTTCTATAGACCTAAGGAGTAGTGGGTCAAAGTCATTTTGCTCTTTTTTAGCTTCTTGTTCTGCAATTGCTTCTAAATCAACAAAGGCTGCAAGTTGTTGCTGCATTATAGTTGCAGAATGCTCTATAGCCATTTTTGCATCGATAGTCCCATCAGTTTCTAACTCAAGTATTAATTTGTCTAAGTCTGTTCTTTTCTCAAATCTTGCATTCTCTACAGAATAAGAAACTCTTTTAACTGGACTAAATGAAGCATCTACTTTTAAACCTCCTACAGTATTATTTTCATCATCTCTAATATCTGCAGGCTCATAACCTCTTCCAGTTCTTACAAAAACTGACATATTTAATTTAATTTTATCTACAAGTGAAACAACATGGTGATCGGCATCTGTTAACTCAACATTTCCAGGAGCCTCAAATGAAGAAGATGTTACTTCGCATGGCCCATCAACAGATAGTTTAAGTTCTGCTTCATTTCCTTCAATCAGTTTCACTGGCATATCTTTAAGATTCAATAGAATATCTATTACGTCCTCTCTAACACCCTCAATTGTTGAATACTCATGAGAAATACCATCGATCACAACATCTGTTACAGCAGCACCAGGCATTGATGAAAGAAGAATTCTTCTTAAGGCATTACCTAGCGTATGACCAAAACCTCTCTCAAGCGGCTCTAGCGTTACCTTCGATACAGTATCTGAAACATTTTCGACTTGTATCTCGGTTGGTACTAATAAATCTATTACTGATATTTGCATAATTACCTCTAACCCTCTTATTTTGAATAAAGCTCAACTATAAGATTTTCATTTATTTCTGTACTTAGATCAGTTCTATCTGGTACTGATTTAAATACGCCCCTAAAATTCTTTGCATCTACTTCAAGCCAATTGCACTCTTCTCTTTGTGCTGCTAGATCCAAAGCTGATTGGATTCTTAATTGGCCCTTCTTATTTTCTCTAACTTCAATCACATCTTCAGGCTGAACTTGGTACGAAGGTATATTTACTGTACTGCCATTAACGAGTATTGCTTTATGAGAAACAAGTTGTCTTGACTCTGCACGTGTACATCCAAATCCCATTCTATAAACAACATTATCTAATCTTTGTTCTAAGTAAGATAAGAGGTTTTCACCTGTATTACCTTTAGACTTTGCAGCTTTCTTATAATAATTTCTAAACTGTTTCTCTAAAACTCCATACATCCTTCTTACTTTTTGTTTTTCTCTAAGCTGTAATCCATAATCTGACAACCTACCTCTTCTGAGCCCATGAACTCCTGGTGCAGTTTCCATATTACATTTAGATTCAACAGCTCTAACACCGCTCTTCAAATAAAGATCTGTGCCTTCTCTTCTCGAAAGTCTTAATGATGGTCCTCTATATCTAGCCATTATTCTCTCCTAAACTCTTCTCTTTTTTGGTGGCCTGCATCCATTATGAGGAAGAGGTGTAACGTCAGTTATGCTCTTTATCTTAAGACCACATGCATTTAATGATCTAACTGCAGACTCTCTTCCAGCTCCAGGACCTTTAACTTTTACATCTAAACTTGTCATACCGAAATCTTCTTTAGCAACAGTTCCAACTTTTTCGGCAGCAATCTGAGCTGCAAAAGGCGTGCTCTTTCTTGAGCCTCTAAAACCAGAGCCACCAGAAGTAGCCCAACATACAGCATTGCCCTGCTTGTCAGTAATAGTAATGATAGTGTTGTTAAATGAAGAGTGAATATGAGCCACTCCTTCACTTATTACCCTTTTTGTCTTTTTACTTTTAGCCATTCTTTATCCTCTCATAGGCTTTTTAGGGCCTTTTCTTGTTCTTGCATTAGTCTTAGTTCTTTGGCCTCTAGTTGGAAGCTTTCTTCTATGTCTAATTCCTCTGTTGGTTCCTAAGTCCATTAGTCTTTTAATATTTACGCTGACTTCTCTTCTTAAGTCTCCCTCTAATGTATATTTTGCAACCTCGCCTCTTACTTTTTCTAGCTCATCTTCAGAAAGATCAGAAACCTTTTTAGAATATTCAAGGCCTAAGGCATTGCAGATATCTTGCGCCCTCTTTCTACCAATGCCGAAAATATGAGTAAGAGAAATCTCTATGTGCTTATTTTCTGGAATATTTACACCTGCTATTCTTGCCATAATATTTAACCTTGTTTTTGCTTATGTTTTGGGTCAGTTTTACAAATTACAAATAAAACACCTTTCCTTCTGACTATTTTGCAGTCTCTACAAATTTTCTTAACTGATGCTCTTACTTTCATAGTTACCTTCTATAATTCTTTAAATTTGCTTTCTTCATAACAGATGCATATTGACTAGACATCATATGAGATTGAACTTGAGACATAAAATCCATTAAAACTACTACAATAATTAAGATTGAAGTTCCACCTAGATAAAAAGAAACTCCAGCAAAATTAATTAAAGCAAGTGGCATTAAACATATTAGTGTCAGATAGATACTTCCAAAAACTGTTAATCGAGCTAATACACTATCAATATAGTTTGAGGTTTGCTCACCAGGTCTTATGCCTGGTATGTAAGCTCCTGATCTTTTCAGATTATCTGCCACTTCTCGAGTATTAAATGTAAGTGCAAGCCAAATAAAGCAGAACGATATAATTAGGGCTGAAAAGACTAATACATATAACGGCTGACCAGGATTAAGCGCAAGGGTAAGTGATTGTAAAAATCCAGATGGGTCACCTTGGCCAAACCATTGAGTTAATGATTGAGGGAACAACAAGAAAGTACTTGCAAATATAGCTGGTATAACACCAGCCATATTTACCTTAAAAGGTAAGTGGCTTGCTTGTGCTTGCATCATCTTTCTGCCTTGTTGTCTTTGTGCATAGTTAACAGTAATCCTTCTTTGGCCTCTTTCTATAAACACTACTGCCGCAATAACTGCCATAGCTAATACACCAATACCGATAAGAAGTAATATGTTTAGATCGCCCTGTCTTGATTGCTCAAGAGCTTGACCAATAGCTCCGGGCATTCCTGACAAAATACTTATAGCAATAATTATGGATATACCATTTCCAATTCCTCTTTCCGAAACTTGTTCTCCTAACCACATTAGGAATATTGTTCCAGCGACTACAGAAGCTACAGTAGATATGTAGAAAGATACGAAAGGTATATCTAAGTATTTAAGACCAGATGCATTTAGAGTGAATGCAAGTGCAGATGCTTGAATAAGAGCAAGTAAAACTGTTCCATATCTAGTAAATTGAGTTATGGCGTTTCTTCCTGCCTGGCCATCCTTTTTAAGCTCCTGCAAATATGGTATTGAGTTAGAAAATAGCTGCATGATAATTGCAGAAGAAATATAAGGTATTACATTTAAGGCAAAAACACTCATTCTCTCTAAAGCTCCACCGGAGAACAAATTAAACATCTCAAGAATGGTTCCTTGATTTTGAGTAAATAAGTCTTCTAATCTTTGAGGATCAATACCGGGAATTGGAATATGGGTACCAATTCGATATATAACTATCGCCAGGATTACAAACCTAATCCTTTTCCATAAATCTGACATACTACTATTTGCCATTTTTAGCTAACCTTGCCTCCGGATTCCTCAATTGATTTAAGTGCGCCCTTAGTAACACTTAACCCATTTACATTTAATGCTTTTGAAAGCTTATGATCACCATAGATTTTTACTTTATTAATCTTTTTATTAACAAGTTTTTTCTCTTTGAGAATCTCTAAACTTACTTCCTCCATTCCATCAAGCATTCTTAAATTGATATCTGTCGATAGATTGTTCACTCTAGAAGAAAAACCAAATTTTGGTAGTCTTTGCTGGAGTGGCATTTGTCCACCTTCAAACCACCTAGGTATAGATCCTCCAGACCTAGATTTTTGACCCTTGTGGCCTCTTCCAGCTGTTTTCCCATTACCTGAACCAATACCTCTTCCTACACGTTTTCTATTTGATTTAGTGCCATCATTAGCAAGAGAGTTTAGGGAAAGTGTATTATTTTCTTTAGTCATCTTATCCAACTACCTCAACCATATCTGAAATCTTATTAATCATTCCTCTGTTACTTGGTGTATCCTCAACAGTTACAACTTGATTCAATTTTTTAAATCCTAGCCCTTGAATACATAGCTTATGTTTCTTTATTCTGCCAATGCCACTCTTTATAAGTTTTACTTGGATAGTTTTGCCTGCAGTCATAGCACTTCCTCTACTTTCTTACCTCTTCTTTCGGCAACTGTTTCAGGAGATTCCATTGATTTGAGGCCATTTATTGTAGCCATAACAACATTAACAGGATTAGTTGAACCGTAACATTTAGCTAGAACATTTTGGACTCCAACGAGTTCAAGAACTGCTCTCATGGCACCACCTGCAATAATACCTGTACCTTCTGCAGCAGGCTGCATGTAAACATTTGCAGACCCATGTTTAGCTTTCACTGGATACCAAATCGTAGATCCATTTAACTCAACATCTACCATACTTCTTCTAGCATTTTCCATAGCTTTTTGGATTGCTATTGGAACTTCTTTAGCTTTACCTCTTCCAAAACCAACCTTACCTTTGCCGTCCCCAACAACAGTAAGTGCAGTAAAGCCAAAAATTCTTCCACCTTTTACAACTTTAGCAACCCTGTTCACTTGAACTAGCTTTTCTTCAAGTAAATCTCCTTGTTGGTTCATATTTGCCATTTCCTTTGCCATATTGCTATATCTCCAAACCTTTTTCTCTTGCTGCCTCAGCAATCATTTTTATCCTTCCGTGATATCTGTATCCTGATCTATCAAAAATAACCTTCTTAATGCCATTCTTGATAGATAAATCTGCAATCTTTTCTCCCACTTCCTTAGCAGATTGCACGCTTCTACCTTTTGATTTAATACTCTTATCAAGCGTTGAGGTTGCAGCTAAGACTTTTGCCCCACTAGAATCAATAATTTGTGCATAAATGTGCTGAGAGGATTTAAATACAGTAAGCCTTGGAAGATCCTGAGATTTTATTCTCATTCTAGTTTTTTTAGCTCTTCTAAGCCTTGATTCATTCTTAATACTCATTAGGCACCACCTGCAGCTTTTTTAGCTTCTTTTCTCTTAATTCTCTCATCCGAATATTTAACACCTTTTCCTTTATAGGGTTCAGGTGGTCTAAATGCCCTAATTTCTGAAGCAACTTGCCCTAACACTTGCTTATCATGACTTTTAAGGACTATTTCTGTTTGTGATGGAGTTTCTGCGCTAACACTTTCGGGAAGCTCATATTTAATTGGATGAGAAAAACCTAAAGTTAAATCTAAAGTCTTCCCTGATGCTTTTGCTCTATAACCAACTCCAACTAACTCCAATTTCTTTTCAAAGCCTTGGGAAACTCCCACAACCATATTGTTTAAGATAGCTCTTGTGGTTCCGCCCATAGCAACTGATTCTTGATAGTCTCCATATGAAACTAAGACTTCGTTTTCAGAAATATCTACTGTCACATCTTTAACTAGCTCAAATTCCATAGAACCGTTTTTGCCTGAGACTGAAACTAAATCTTCATTCAGCTCAACCTTGACGCCTTCTGGAATAGTAATAGGTTGTTTTGCAACTCTAGACATTTAAAAAACCTCCACCAAAATCTCACCACCAACATTCTTGCTTTTTGCAGCTCTGTCAGTCATTAAGCCTTGATTCGTAGATAAAACGTAAATACCTAAACCAGCTTTTACATTGGATAGATCTTTAGTGCCTGAATATTTTCTTAGACCTGGTCTAGAAATTCTCTTTAGATCTTTAATAGCAGGTTTTCCATTAAAGTATTTGAGGTTGACACTAATCTCATCCTTGCCACCATTATCAATCTTTTCACAAGAATTTAAATATCCTTCCTCAATTAATACATTAACTAAATCATGCTTTATCTTAGAATAAGGAACGATAACGGAATCTTTACCTCTCATGAGGCCATTCCTTATTCTGTTAAGGCAATCTGATATAGGATCTTGAAAACTCATAATATATTTACCAACTTGATTTAACTAATCCAGGAATATCGCCACGCATAGCGGCTTCCCTTAATTTAATTCTACTCAGACCAAACTTTCTATATACAGCATGTGGCCTACCAGTTATTGAACATCTTCTTTGAACTCTTGATGGGCTAGCATTTCTAGGAAGCTTTTGTAATTTTCTATATGCTTCAAATCTTTCCTCATCTGTCTTATTCATATCTAAGAAAGTTTTTTTGAGTTCAGCTCTTTTAGTTGCATATTTAGCAACCGTTTTCATTCTTTTATTTTCTCTCGCAATAAGTGATTTTCTAGTCATAATTCCTACTTCTTAAATGGGAAGTTCAATTCTTCCAATAAAACTTTTGCATCAGCAGGGTTGTTTGCTGATGTATTAACACAAATATCCATACCTCTAATTTGATCTATATTGTCATAGTTTATTTCTGGGAATATTATTTGTTCCTTAATCCCAAAACTATAATTTCCCTGTTTATCAAATGATTTTGGATTTAGTCCTCTAAAGTCTCTTTCCCTAGGAATAGCAACGTTAATAAGCCTTTCAACGAAGTCATACATTCTTTTACCTCTCAGAGTAACTTTACATCCCATAGGCCAACCCTCTCTGATTTTAAAACTTGCAACTGATTTTCTTGCATTAGTTACAAGTGGTTTTTGACCGGAAATTGATTGAAGATCATCAACAGCGTTTGTAAGATGCTTCTTATCATTTACAGCTTGTCCAACACCCATGTTGATAACTATTTTTGTGAGTTTTGGTAAAGCCATAACATTGCTTTCCCCAAGCCTTTCCTTGAGAATAGGCACAATTTCGTCTTTGTATTTTTGATGCAAACTAGCCATTTTTTATACTACTTTTCCTGTTTTTTTGTTAAGTCTTTCTTTCTTCCCTGTCTTCTCATCTATTTTCATTGAGATCCTTGAGCCTTTTTTTGTTTTTGAGTCCCATATTTGTATATTTGATAAATCAATTGGTGATTCTTGCTCAACGATCCCGCCAGTAATCCCTAACTGTGGATTTGGCTTGGTATGCTTTTTCACAATATTAATGCCTGTAACAAAAGCTTTATTTTTCTTGATACTTGTAATCGTTCCAGTCTTGCCCACATCTCTACCCGCAATAACTACAACCTCATCACCAGTTTTAAGTCTTGTTCTTACATTACTTTTCATTTAGAGGACCTCCGGTGCAAGTGATAAGATTTTCATAAAATTACCAGACCTTAGCTCTCTAGTAACTGGCCCAAAAACTCTTGTTCCAATAGGTGCGTTTTGCTGGTTGAGAAGAACTGCAGCATTTTCATCAAACTTTATTAATGATCCATCTCTTCTTCTTACTCCTTTCTTTGTTCTTACTACAAGAGCATTTACCACTTGTCCTTTTTTTACTTTACCAGTGGGTATAGCTTCTCTAACAGCAACCTTAATAATGTCCCCGACATTTGCATAGCGTCTCTTGGAACCTCCAAGGACCTTTATGCACATCACAGATCTAGCTCCGCTATTGTCAGCAATGTTAAGTATTGATTGCATTTGTATCATTAGGAATCGCCTCCGCTTGAATCTGGTTCCTCTAAAATCCAAGTCTTTGTTTTTGAAAAAGGCTTACACTCTTTCACTGATACGAAATCACCGATATTTGCAACATTGTTTTCGTCATGAGCATGAACTTTAGTTGATCTCCTCATTATCTTTCCATATAAAGGATGTTTAACTTTTCTTTCCACTTTAACGGTGATAGTTTTATCAGCTTTATTGCTTACAACAACCCCTGATAATATTCTTGGATTCTTATTTTCCATTTTCATCACCTGCATTATTTTTCTCAGATATAACCGTTTTAATTCTTGCCACCTGTTTTCTATTTAGTCTAATTTTATGTGTTTCATTTAGCTGGCCAGTCTTAAGTTTTAAGTTATCTTCAAACTGTTCTTTATATATAGTTTCAAGACTCTTGTTGAGATCAGAAACTGACATACCTCTTAACTTATCTAATTCTTTATTAGCCATTTTTAATTCTCTTTTTCCTTAAACACAGTCTTAACTGGAAGTTTTGCACTAGCCAATCTGAATGCCTCTCTCGCAACTTCCTCACTAACACCAGACATTTCATACAAAACCTTTCCTGGCTGAACAAGAGCAACCCAATACTCAACATTTCCTTTACCCTTACCCATTCTGGTTTCAAGTGGTTTCTTTGTTATTGGTTTATCAGGAAATATTCGTATCCAAATGTTTCCACCCCTCTTTACATATCTTGTCATGGCTCTTCTTGCAGACTCAATTTGACGAGATGTAATTCTTCCCCTAGTTTGTGCAACTAGTCCAAATCTTCCAAATGCAACAGTATTACCATTTTGAGCAAGACCTCTGTTCCTGCCTTTATGCATTTTTCTATATTTTGTTTGTTTTGGCTGTAACATAATACTTAACTGCTCACTCCCTCTTTAATTGGATCTCCAATAATTTCGCCCTTATAGACCCAAACTTTTATTCCAATAATCCCATATGTAGTTAAGGCTTCAGCAGTTCCATAATCCACATCAGCTCTTAAAGTATGAAGAGGAACTCTTCCCTCTCTGTACCATTCAGTTCTGGCAATCTCAGCACCATTTAACCTTCCAGAGATTTCTACCCTTACGCCTTTAGCACTTTGTCTTAATGCGCTTTGGACAGCTCTTTTCATAGCTCTCCTAAATTGGACTCTTCTCTCAAGTTGTTGGGCAACTGATTCAGCAAGTATTGTTGCATCTAAATCAGGCTTTCTTACTTCCTTTATGTTTACTTGCGTCGGAAGATTAACAATTTTCTTAATTTGTTTTTTAAGATTTTCTATTTCCTCACCCTTTTTACCGATAATTATTCCCGGTCTCGATGAGTGGATATTCACAACAAAAGCTTGAGCAGATCTATCTAATTCAACTTTGCTGATTGATGAGAATTTAAGCTTAGTACCAATGAACTCTCTTACCTTAAGATCTTCATTTAAGAATTTTGGATAATCTTTACCTTTCGCATACCAATTAGCATTATGCTTCTTGATAATTCCAAGTCTCATTCCTGTTGGATGTACTTTCTGACCCATTAAGCTTCTCCGTCCGCTAAAATAATTTCTATATGGCAAGTTGGCTTTATAATTCTGTCTGCTCTTCCCCTTGCCCTTGGTTTCATTCTCTTCAATCTCAATCCTTGATTAACTATTACTGACTTAACAAAAAGCTTGTCTATGTCTGCATTCTCATTATGCTCAGCGTTCGCAATTGCAGACTCAAGTAATTTTTTCATAACTTCTGAGCCTTTCTTTTTGCTGAACGAAAGGAAGTCCATTGCTTCTTGAATGGTTTTACCTCTGATTACATCCGCAACAAGACCAGCCTTTTGTGGCGATAATCTGGTTCCTTTTAAATATGCTCTAGTTTCCATTATTTTGCCTTTCTATCTCCTGAATGCATTTTGAAAGTTCTAGTTAATGCAAATTCACCGAGTTTATGACCAACCATGTCTTCATTTATGTAAACGGGAACATGTTGTCTTCCATTATGAACAGCGATCGTAAGACCAACCATTGTAGGCGAGATCATGGATCGTCTTGACCAAGTCTTTATAGGCTTCTTATCATTATTAGCTATCGCAGCATCTACCTTTTTCTGCAAAGATAAGTCTATAAATGGTCCCTTTTTAAGTGATCTTGGCATTGTTAGTTCCTCTTACCTCTTCTTCTGATAATTAAGTTATCAGATCTCGTATTCTTTCTAGTTTTGTATCCCTTAGTTGGAACACCCCATGGAGTAGAAGGATGTCTTCCACCTGATGTTCTTCCCTCACCCCCACCATGCGGGTGGTCAATAGGGTTCATAGCTACGCCTCTTACAGTTGGTCTCTTTCCTCTCCATCTGTTTGCTCCAGCTTTTCCAATAGACTTAAGATTATTCTCTTGATTGGATACTGTTCCAAGAGTAGCTCTGCAATCAGAAAGAACTTTCCTCATCTCTCCTGATTGTAATCTTAAGGTTGAGTAGATTCCTTCTTTTGCTACAAGTCTTGCAGAAGTCCCAGCACTTCTTGCTATCTGTCCACCTTTACCAGGTTTCATTTCTACACAATGTATATTTGTGCCAAGAGGAATATCCTTTAATTTAAGCGAGTTACCATCCTTGATATCGGCTTTATCGGAGGAAATAATTTCCGTACCTATTTCCATTTTACTGGGGCATAAAATATACCTTCTCTCTCCATCAGCATATTTAAGAAGAGCAATATTAGCTGATCTGTTTGGATCGTATTCAATTCTTTCGACAATAGCTGGTATATCAAGCTTATTCCTCTTAAAGTCAATTACTCTGTAATGACGCTTATGACCTCCACCTTGATGTCTTACGGTTATCCTTCCGTTATTATTTCTTCCACCTTTCTTAGATTTTGGCTCTATAAGGCCTTTGAAAGGCTTACCTCTATGCAAATTGTTTTTCTTAAGAGAGACAACAAATCTTCTGCCTGGGCTAGTTGGTTTTGCTTTTTGAACAGGCATCTTAGTTCACTCCCTCGAATTGAATATCAGAATCAGGACTCAAAGACACAAAGGCCTTTTTGTAATCAGATCTTTTATAAACTCCAAATCTATTTCTTTTAGTCTTACCTTTAACAACTGAAGTCGTTACTTTGACAACCGTTACATTGAAAAGATTTTCTACAGCTTTCTTAATTTCTCTTTTGTTAGCTCCTTTATCGACCTTAAAAACAATTTGCTTTAAATCTTGGCTGAGTTGAGAAGATTGTTCAGTTATATGAGGGGCTTTAAGAACTTTATATAATTTCATATCCATTAGATAAGCTCCTCTATCTTCTTAAAAGCTGCAGGTGTAATTGCAACCTTATGTGGCTTAAGCAACATAACCGGATTAATTTCAGCGGTTGTGACGACATTCACATGAGGAATGTTTCGAGATGCTAAATGTAAATTCTTATCAATTTCATCAGTGATAATTAGTACATTCTCTAACGATAGTTTAGATAAGAAACTTACCATTTCCTTTGTTTTTGGATTCTTTATTTTTGGATGCTCTATTGCAATAAGCTTTTCTTGTCTGAGAAGCTCAGAAAAAATTGACCTCAATGCAGCTTTATACATTTTCTTATTTATTTTTTTTGAATAATCTCTTGGTCTTGAAGCAAATGTAACTCCTCCACCTCTCCAAATTGGACTCCTAATGGTTCCAGCTCTTGCTCTACCAGTTCCTTTTTGTCTATATGGCTTCTTTCCACCGCCTCTTACTTCAGATCTGTTCTTCTGCTTATGAGAGCCCTGTCTCATGCCAGCAAGATAGGTTACAACTGCTTGATGAACTAAAGATTCGTTATAGTCTTTAACAAAAGCATCGGAAAGAACAATATCTTCTTTCTTACTTTTTGATGTGGACAATACGCTTAACTTCATTTCTTAATCGATGGTTTGATTGTTACTTTTGAGCCATTAAAGCCTGGTATAGCTCCCTTAATAAATAGAAGATTATTTTCAACATCAACATTGATGATTTCTAAGTTTTGAACAGTTTTTCTTTCATTTCCCATGTGACCAGACATCTTTTTACCCTTCCATACTCTTCCAGGAGTCTGACATTGTCCTATAGATCCATGTGCTCTATGTGATAGTGAATTACCATGAGTAGCATCTTGCATCTTAAAGTTATGCCTTTTTATAACCCCGGCATATCCTTTCCCCTTAGATGTTCCAGTTACATCAACATGTTGTCCTACTTTAAATAGGTCTGCTGTAAGATGATCACCAATGTTTCGATCAGAATTCTCACTTAACTTAAATTCATTGAGTGTTCCTGGAGTAACATTTACTTTAGCGAAAAACTCTTTTTGTGATTTAGAGCGATTTTTTTTGTTTTCAGTTTTTGAGACAAGAACAGCGTCGTAACCGTCAGATTCTTTCGTTTTGATACCTGCGACATAGTTACCAAATACAGAAACAATAGATACTGGAATTGAGTCTCCATCTTCTTGGAAGACCCTAGACATTCCCGATTTTTTTCCAATTAAGCCTAAACTCAATTTATTCTCCTTATTACGGGGCTTAAAACCCTCTATGGCCGCTTACGCGTTTACTCTTAGCTAATGCTTATCTGCACATCAACACCCGCAGATAAATCTAGTTTCATTAATGCATCAACAGTTTTATCTGTTGGCTTAATAATATCTAAGAGCCTTTTATAAGTTCTTATTTCATATTGATCTCTAGCATCTTTATCTTTATGCGGCGAAATCAATATAGTGGTCCTCTCTTTTTTAACAGGCAGTGGAATCGGACCTTTTACCACTGCGCCTGTCTTTTTTGCGGTTTCTACGATTTGTCTAGTAGAGGCATCAATAAGTCTATAGTCAAAAGCTTTTAGTCTTATTCTTATAGCCTGATTTTCCATTATTTAAACTAAAATTCCTCTATTAAAAATATCTCGCAAAATGCAAAATGTGGCGTATTTTAGGTCTCTAGAGCCTAATATGTCAACAAAAAAACAATATTTATTTTAATAAAAAAATTAAGCCGTTTTTAGCTCTTCTGCAATGCTAGATGGAACGTCTGCATATTTAAGAAATTCCATTGAAAAACTCGCTCTTCCTTGAGTTTGAGACCTTAAATCTGTTGCATAACCAAACATCTCTGATAAAGGAACCTCTGATTGAACAGTTTTACCTGAAGGAATCTCATCCATTCCTAAAATTATTCCTCTTCTTCTGTTTAAATCACCAACTACATCTCCCATATGCTCTTCAGGAGTTACTACTTCAACTTTCATAATTGGTTCAAGAATAACTGGTTTTGCTTTAAGTGCACCTTCTTTTAAAGCCATAGACCCGGCGATTTTAAAAGCCATCTCACTTGAGTCGACATCATGATAAGAGCCATCATATAGTGTTGCTTTTAAAGCTAGTAATGGATAACCGGCAACTACACCATTTTGCATTTGTTCTTGAATTCCCTTATCGACAGCAGGAATGTACTCTTTTGGTACAACTCCACCAACTATTTCATCGACAAATTCGTAGTCGTCATCAAGACCCAATGGCTCTAACTTAAGCCAAACATGGCCATATTGCCCTTTACCACCACTCTGACGAACAAATTTACCTTCAATATCTATTGTTTCCTTAATAGTCTCTCTGTAGGCAACTTGTGGTTTACCAATATTAGCTTCAACAGAAAACTCTCTTTTCATTCTATCGACTAGAACATCTAAATGAAGTTCTCCCATTCCAGAAATAATTGTTTGGCCTGATTCTTCGTCTGTATGAACTCTAAAAGAAGGATCCTCTTTAGCTAGTTTTTGAAGAGCTAATGACATTTTCTCTTGGTCTGGCTTAGATTTTGGTTCCACAGCTACAGAAATTACTGGCTCTGGAAAGTCCATTTTTTCTAGAATTATCTGATCTTTCGTATCGCATAGGGTATCACCAGTAGTAATATCTTTAAGGCCAATACAGGCAGCAATATCTCCAGCTCGGATCTCTTTGATTTCATTTCTGCTGTTAGAATGCATTTGCACCATTCTTCCAACACGCTCTTTTTTGCTTCGTGTTGAATTGACCACTCCATCACCAACCGATAGAACACCAGAGTAAACTCTTATAAATGTTAATGTTCCTACAAATGGATCTGTAGCTATTTTAAAAGCTAAAGCTGAGAATGGCTCTTCATCTGAAGAAGACCTAGAGTCAGTTTTTTCTTCCTCACCTGGAAGTACACCCTGAATTGCTGCAACTTCATTTGGAGCCGGCAAAAACTCAATCACCGCGTCAAGCACTGCTTGAACACCTTTGTTTTTAAATGCAGAACCGCACATAGCAAGAACTATTTCATTGTTGAGAGTCCTCAATCTTAGTCCTTCTCTTATTTGATCCTCTGTAAGCTCTCCACTCTCAAGATAAGCTTCCATCAATTCTTCATTTGCCTCAGCAGCTGTCTCTAGCATCTGCTCTCTTAGCTCATCACATCTACCTTTTAGATCCTCTGGAATTTCTTCAAGGTCAAAAGTAAGGCCTTGGTCATCTTCATTCCAGTAAATTGCTTTCATCCTAATTAAATCTACAACGCCTTTAAAATCGTCCTCAGCGCCTATATTCAATTGTATGGGAACCACTGTTGATCCAAGTCTTTCTCTTACTTGATCGACAACTCTTTCAAAGTCAGCGCCAGCTCTATCCATTTTGTTAACAAAAACAATTCTAGGCACTTCATATCTATTACATTGACGCCAAACAGTTTCTGATTGAGGCTCAACACCAGATGTACCACAAAACACAACTACTGCACCATCTAAAACTCTTAAGGATCTTTCAACTTCAATTGTGAAATCAACGTGTCCCGGTGTATCAATAATATTTATTCTATGCTTTGGAAACTGTTGCTCCATTCCGCTCCAAAAACAAGTAGTTGCAGCAGAGGTAATTGTTATACCTCTCTCTTGCTCTTGCTCCATCCAGTCCATAGTAGCTGCACCATCATGAACTTCTCCTATCTTATGAGATAGACCTGTGTAGAAAAGCACTCTTTCCGTTGTCGTAGTCTTACCAGCATCAACGTGAGCACAAATACCGATGTTTCTATATTTACTTAATTCAGTTTCTCTAGCCATTTCTTAAAATCTAAAATGTGAAAATGCTTTGTTAGCTTCTGCCATTTTATGAACGTCTTCTCTTTTCTTTACGGCAGCTCCCTTTCCTTGAGAAGCATCTTGAAGTTCCCCAGCAAGTCTCAAAGACATAGACTTTTCAGATCTTTTTCTTGCGGCTTCAACAATCCATCTCATAGCTAATGCTTGTTTTCTTGATGGTCTAACCTCAATTGGTACCTGATAAGTTGCACCACCAACACGTCTTGATTTTACTTCAACCACAGGACCTACTTCAGATAAGGCTTTCATAAAAACCTCAAGAGGTTCTTCTTTTGACTGAGAAGTAATTCTGTCAAAAGCACCATAAACAATTTTTTCAGCTATAGATTTTTTACCGTCTTTCATAAGATTATTCATAAATTTCGCAACGATAATATCTTTGTATTTTGGATCTGGTAGGACTTTTCTTTTTTCAGGACTTCTTCTTCTTGGCATTATTATTTACCCTTCTTAGCTCCGTACTTTGATCTTCTCTGCTTTCTATTGGCAACACCAGAAGTATCAAGAGTTCCTCTTACAGTATGATATCTAACCCCTGGAAGATCTTTCACTCTTCCACCTCTAATTAAAACAAGAGAGTGCTCTTGCAGGTTGTGACCTTCGCCACCAATATAAGAAGTAACTTCGAAACCACTTGTTAATCTAACTCTGCAAACTTTTCTGAGTGCAGAATTTGGTTTTTTTGGAGTAGTTGTATAAACCCTAGTACAAACGCCTCTTCTTTGAGGACATCCTTTTAATGCAGGAACATCAGTCTTCCTAGTTTTAGGCTTGCGTGATTTCCTTACTAATTGGTTTACTGTTGCCATATTAATTATCTAAAAGCCGTGATTCTATATAGCTCATTCGTTATCGTCAACTGGTTTTTCAGATTCAGGCTCAGATTGTTCTTCAGCCTCAGTATTAGTATCTTGAATCTCCTGTCTGAGAGCTGCTTCAAGATCATCTGAAGAGAGAGTGTATTCATCCGAATCAGGTGATTTAGTTTTTAGCTTGTCATGGAAATCCATACCAGTTCCAGCAGGGATAAGTCTTCCAACAACAACATTCTCTTTAAGGCCTCTTAAACTATCTTTCTTTCCAGTAACAGCTGCTTCTGTAAGGACTCTTGTTGTCTCTTGGAAAGATGCTGCAGATATAAATGAATTTGTTGCAAGGGACGCTTTTGTAATTCCTAATAAAACCCTTTCATATGTTGCTGGCTGTTGATCATTAGATTCTGCCATTTTATTAGCTTCAACTAACTCAGCATATTCCACTTGATCGCCTTGAATGAATTTTGTATCACCGCCATCAACAATTAATGCTTTTCTTAGCATTTGTCTGAGAATAGTTTCAATGTGCTTATCATTTATAGAAACTCCTTGAAGTCTATAGACTTGTTGAATCTCATTTACAATGAAATTTGTAAGAGAAGGTATACCTTTAAGTCTTAAAATATCATGAGGACTGTAAGGACCATCACTGACAATGTCACCCTTTTCTACTCTCTCACCTTCAAACACTGAGAGCGTCCTATGTTTAGGTATTAACATTTCTACATTTTGAGACTTTTTAGAGGCTCCATCTGGAGTAATAACAAGTCTAACTTTTCCTTTGGTTTCTTTACCAAAGGAAACCATTCCTGATTCTTCTGCGAGAACAGCCGCATCTTTTGGCGTTCTAGCTTCAAATAAGTCAGCAACTCTTGGAAGTCCACCTGTAATGTCTTTAGTTTTAGACCCTTCGAGTGGAATCCTTGCAATAACTTCACCAGCAGTTATTTTTTGACCATCTTCAAGATTTAATAATGCTGAAGCAGGCAAAGCATATGTAAATGGTTGATTATTTTCAGGATGTGTTAATTGTTTCCCTCTACCATCTGTAAGGCTGACTGATGGAACTAAATCCTTACCAGCTGAAGGCCTTTCAGATCCATCAATAACTTCGATACTACTTAATCCAGTTAATTCATCAGTTGAAGCTCTTACTGATACACCTTCTTCTATATCAGCAAATTTTACCTTTCCAGAAGCTTCTGAAATTATTGGACGTGTATATGGATCCCATGTAGCAATTTTTTGTCCAAGCTCCACTTTTGCATTGTTAGCAACTAATAAAGTAGAACCATAAGGTATCTTGTACTGCTCAACGATCTTTCCTTGGTTATCAGAAATTGATAAAGTTGAATTTCTTGAAATAACAACTTCTAGCTTATCTTTATTCTTAACGCTTTTGATATCATCTGAAAAAATTACAGATCCATCGTTTCTGCTAATTATTGAATCATCCTCAGATGAGCTTGAAGCAGCTCCCCCAATATGGAAGGTTCTCATAGTTAACTGCGTACCTGGCTCACCAATTGATTGCGCGGCAACCACACCTACAGCTTCACCACGATGAACAAGATGTCCTCTCGCTAAGTCTCTTCCATAACATTTAGCACAGACTCCAAAACTTGACTCACAAGTCATTGGAGACCTTACTCTAAGCGTAGAGAGATTTAATGGTTCGATCTTCAGTAATGCATCTTCATCAATGAGAGTATCTTTAGGGAAAAGCTCATTCCCATCATTGTCAAAGATGGGTTCAGCTATGACTCTTCCAAGAATTCTGTCAGTGAGGTCTTGAATAATTTCACCACCATCAATGATTGCACTCATTTCAATTGAATCTTCTGTACCGCAATCCTCTTCTGTAATAACTGAGTCCATTGAAACGTCACATAGTCTTCTTGTTAAATAGCCTGAGTTTGCTGTTTTTAATGCAGTATCTGCAAGACCCTTTCTAGCTCCGTGCGTTGAGATAAAGTACTGAAGAACTGAAAGACCTTCTCTGAAGTTTGCAGTAATAGGAGTTTCTATAATTGAGCCATCTGGTTTTGACATTAGTCCTCTCATACCTGATAGCTGCCTAATTTGAGCGGGCGACCCTCTGGCTCCTGAATCAGCGTATATATATACTGAATTAAAAGAAGCTTGTTCAACTTCATTACCCTCAGAATCCTCAACGCTGTCTTTACTGATTTTTTCCATCATTGCTTTAGCAACTCTTTCATTTGCTCTAGACCATATATCAACCACTTTGTTATATCTTTCGCCTCTTGTAACAAGTCCAGACGAGAATTGGTTTTCAATTTCTTTAACCTCATCCTCTGCCTTGTCTACAATTTCATATTTCTCATCAGGTATAACAAAATCGTCGACACCAATCGATGAGCCTGATCTAGTTGAGAAGTCAAAACCAAGATACATTAATTGATCGGCAAAAATTACAGTCTTTTTCAAACCAGCTTTTCTGTAGGAAAGATCAATAAGCGACGAAACTGCTTTCTTATCTAAGGTTTTGTTTACATTGTCGAATCCGACCTCAATTGGTGTGATTCTCCAAATAAGGGTTCTTCCAACGGTAGTATCTTCAATAAATACTCCTTTTTCGGCATTCTCAATTCTTACTTTTATTTTTGCATGAAGATCTATTTGCTCAGATTCAAAAGCTCTTTGGACTTCGTCAGGATTTGAGAATACTCTTCCTTCACCATGAGAATTTACTTTTTCTCTTGTCATATAATAAAGGCCAAGAACTACATCCTGAGTTGGATTAATAATTGGGGCTCCATCAGCAGGAGAAAGAATATTATTGGTGGACATCATTAATGCTCTTGCTTCAAGTTGGGCTTCAACTGTTAATGGAACATGAACAGCCATTTGGTCACCATCAAAATCAGCATTATATGCAACACATACCAATGGATGAAGTTGTATAGCCTTACCCTCAATTAATAGGGGTTCAAATGCCTGTATACCAAGACGATGCAATGTTGGAGCTCTATTTAAAAGAACTGGATGTTCTCTAATAACTTCTTCAAGAGCCTCCCAAACCTCTGGTGTCTCTCTTTCAACGAGTCTTTTTGCAGCTTTGATTGTTGTTGCTAGCTCTTTATGTTCTAACCTTCCATAAACAAATGGCTTGAATAGCTCCAATGCCATTTTTTTTGGAAGTCCGCATTGATGAAGTTTAAGATTTGGTCCAGATACAATTACTGATCTTCCTGAATAATCAACACGCTTTCCAAGAAGATTTTGTCTAAATCTTCCACCCTTACCCTTAATCATGTCAGCAAGAGACTTAAGAGGTCTTTTATTGGTTCCTGTTATTACTCTTCCTCTTCTTCCATTATCAAGAAGCGCATCAACTGATTCTTGAAGCATTCTTTTTTCATTTCTAACAATGATATCAGGCGCATTAAGCTCCAATAACCTTTTCAATCTGTTGTTTCTGTTTATTACTCTTCTATAAAGATCATTTAAATCAGAAGTAGCAAATCTTCCGCCTTCAAGTGGTACAAGTGGTCTTAGATCTGGAGGTAATACTGGAAGAACATCCATAATCATCCATTCTGGCTTGTTCCCTGAAGCCTTAAAAGCCTCCAATAACTTTAATCTTTTTGAAATCTTTTTTAATTTTGTTTCAGAGTTTGTTTGAGGAATTTCTTCTCTCAGAATTCTTATCTCTTCTTCTATGTCAAGTTCTTCAAGCAATAATTTAACTGCTTCTGCGCCCATTCCGGCTTTAAACTCATCTCCATATTGATCATAAGCTTCAATATATTCTTCTTCAGTAAGAATGTCTCCAGTTTCTAGATCAGTCATTCCCGGATCAGTTACTATAAAACTCTCAAAATATAAGACTCTCTCAATTTCTCTTAACGTTACATCTAAAAGAAGACCAATTCGTGAAGGTAGGGATTTTAGGAACCATATATGAGCAACAGGAGCTGCTAACTCAATGTGTCCCATTCTTTCTCTTCTAACTTTAGCGAGAGTAACTTCTACACCACATTTTTCACATACAACTCCTCTGTGCTTCATTCTTTTATATTTGCCACATATACATTCATAGTCCTTAATCGGTCCAAAAATCTTTGCACAAAAGAGACCATCTCTTTCTGGTTTAAAAGTTCTATAGTTAATGGTTTCAGGCTTTTTAACTTCCCCAAAAGACCAAGATCTAACCATCTGTGGAGATGCTAAGCCAGCAGAAATAGATGAGAATTCGTCTTGGTTTGATTGCAATAAATTAAGTAATTCTTTCAAAATATTTCTCCTATTCTTCTGTTTCTAAATCAATATTAATACCCAGCGATCTAATCTCTTTTGTAAGAACATTAAATGATTCGGGAATATTTGCATCCATCTGTAATGAGCCATCAACAATATTTTTGTACATCTTAGTTCTACCAGAAACATCATCAGACTTAACTGTTAACATTTCTTGAAGAGTGTAAGCAGCACCATAAGCCTCGAGTGCCCAAACTTCCATTTCACCAAATCTTTGACCTCCGAACTGAGCTTTTCCACCCAATGGTTGTTGTGTAACCAAAGAGTATGATCCGGTTGATCTTGCATGCATTTTATCGTCGACTAAATGATTGAGTTTAATCATGTACATATAACCAACAGTAATTGGACGATCAAATTTTCTACCTGTTCTTCCGTCAAATAAAGTAAATTGTCCGGAAGAAGGAAGACCAGCAAGCTTTAACATATTTTTAACTTCAGATTCTGCAGCACCATCAAAAACTGGTGATGCAATTGGAACACCAGCTCTGAGGTTATGAGCTAACTGATCAATATCTCCATTAGTTAAAGAGCCAAGATCCTCAAGATTTACAGCATCTTTGTTATATAGAGTTTCAAGATATTTTCTAATGTCTGCATTTGATTCTTTATTTTTTATCATGTCATCAATGATTTTGCCGACACCTTTTGCAGCACATCCCATATGCGTTTCAAGAATCTGGCCCACATTCATTCTGGATGGAACTCCTAATGGATTTAAAACAATATCTACCGGATTACCATCCTCATCATAAGGCATATCCTCAATTGGCATTATTTCTGAAATAACACCTTTGTTTCCATGCCTACCTGCCATTTTATCGCCAGGCTGTATTCTCCTTTTAATGGCTAAAAATACTTTAACTATTTTAATAACGCCTGGAGCAAGGTCATGACCTCTTATAATCTTTGATTTTTTGTCATTAAATCTATCTTTGATTTCACTTAGAACCTTTTTTAGAGCCTGTTCTGATTCCTCTAGCCTTGTATTTACATCAGCTTTTTTTGTTCTTATTGAAAAAATATCGTTTAAAGACATTTCTTTGAGGTCATCCAATGAAATCTTAGATCCTCTTTTTAAACCAGGAGCCTTAGTAACTGTTTCACCATTAAGGAAACCAGAAACTTTAATTTTTGTTGCTTCCTGAACAATCCTAGTCTCATCATCAGCATCTTTTTTTGCTTGCGCTAAATGCTCTTCTTCAATGGAGACAGTTCTGTCATCTTTTTCTAGTCCATCTCTTGTAAAGACTTCTACACCGATAACAGTTCCCTTTGTGCTTGTTGGAACTCTTAATGATGTATCTTTAACATCAGAAGCTTTTTCTCCAAATATCGCTCTTAGAAGTTTTTCTTCAGGAGATAATTGATTTTCTCCTTTTGGAGTAATCTTACCAACAAGGATATCTCCGGGGTTAACTTCTGCTCCTTTATAGACTATTCCACACTCATCAAGTTTTGATAATGATCCTTCTCCAACATTAGGAATATCAGCAGTAATTTCTTCAGAACCAAGTTTTGTATCTCTGGCAACACAAGTTAGTTCTTGGATATGAATTGATGTAAACCTATCCTCTCTTGCAACTTTTTCAGAAATAAGAATTGAGTCCTCAAAGTTATAACCATTCCATGGCATAAAGGCAATCCTAATGTTTTGTCCTAATGCAAGCTCGCCATTATCTACAGATGGTCCATCAGCAAGAATATCACCTTCAACAACTTTATCGCCAACCTTTACAAGTGGTCTTTGATTGATGCAGGTATTTTGATTTGATCTTGTATATTTAACGAGATTGTAAATATCAACTTCAGCGGTTTTATTTTTTGCATCTGTGACTCTAACAACGATTCTCCCTGCATCAACGCTTTCAACGACACCTTTATTCTTAGCAACTACACAGACTCCCGAATCTCTTGCAACAACTGTTTCAAGACCAGTTCCAACAAGAGGTTTTTCTGGTCTTAAGACAGGAACTGCTTGACGTTGCATATTTGAACCCATTAAAGCTCTGTTTGCGTCATCATGCTCCAAAAATGGAATTAATGATGCAGCAACAGAAACTACTTGCTGAGGCGAAACATCCATTAAGTCAACCATATCTGACGACATCAATTCGAACTCGTTAGCGTGTCTAACAGGGACTAGATCATCGACGAATTTATTCTTTTTATCCAATGTAGCATTGGCCTGAGCGATTATATGCTCGCCTTCATCAATGGCTGACAAATAAACAATCTCATCAGTAACTGTTCCCTTCACAACCTTTCTATAAGGAGTTTCTATAAATCCATAAGAATTAGTCCTTGCATAAGAGGCAAAGGAATTTATAAGACCAATATTTGGTCCCTCTGGTGTTTCGATTGGGCAAACTCTTCCATAATGGGTTGGATGAACATCTCTGACCTCAAAGCCCGCTCTTTCTCTAGTAAGTCCGCCAGGACCTAATGCAGAAACTCTTCTCTTATGAGTTATTTCAGACAATGGATTATTTTGATCCATAAACTGTGACAACTGACTTGAACCAAAAAATTCTTTTATTGCTGCAGTAACCGGTTTGGCATTAATAAGATCTTGAGGACCAAGCTCATCTGCTTCAGCCATGCTTAATCTTTCTCTTACAGCTCTCTCAACTCTAATAAGCCCAACTCTAAATTGGTTGGCAGTCATTTCTCCGACAGACCTGACTCTTCTATTTCCAAGATGATCAATATCATCAACAAAGTCATGACCGTCTCTAATATCTAATATGCCTTTCATAACAGAGATAATGTCTTGGAGATCAAGCACATTTGGATTCTCTCTTTCATCTTCTATTTTTAGCCTTCTATTAAATTTCATTCTTCCGACTTCAGATAAATCATATCTTTCCGGGTTAAAGAATAAATTTCTAAATAAAGTTTCTGCTGAGTCTTTAGTTGGTGGTTCGCCAGGTCTCATCATTCTATATATTTCAACAAGAGCTTCTAACCTATTTGATGTTGGATCAATTCTAAGCGTATTTGCTATATATGGCCCCTTCTCTAACTCATTAATATAGAGAGTATCAATTGTTGTTATGCTTTTTTCCGAAAGAAGAGATAACACTGCTTCGTCTATTTCACTGTTACACGCTAAAGTAACCTCTCCAGTTTCCTCATCAAATATATCTTTGGAAGTAACTTTTCCTAAAAGATATTCATTTGAAAAAGAAATTTCTTTCTCTCCAGAATCTCTGAGCAATTTAACATGTCTTGCAGTAACTCTTTTACCAGCTTCGACTATAACTTTGTTCTTAACTTTTATGTCTTCACTAAGGACTTCGCCTCTTAATCTCTCTGGCCTTAATTCAGTTTTTACTCTTGATTTATCAAGTGTGTAAGTTTCCGTTTCAAAGAATGACTGCAGAATTTCTTCAGTAGTCATTTCCAATGCTTTTAGAAGAATAGTTGCAGGTATCTTTCTCTTTCTATCTATCCTACAGAAAAGACTGTCTTTTGGATCAAATTCAAAATCTAGCCAAGAACCCCTATAAGGAATAATTCTTGCAGAATATAAAACTTTTCCAGAACTGTGAGTTTTTCCTTTGTCATGATCAAAGAAAACACCAGGAGATCTGTGGAGCTGTGAAACAACAACTCTCTCTGTTCCATTAATGATAAAGGATCCTGTTGAAGTCATTAAAGGAACCTCTCCCATAAAAACTTCACCTTCTTTTACATCTTTAACTTCTTCGAAGTTAGACTCTTTGTCATAAATTACAAGCCTTACTTTAATTCTAAGTGGTGCTGAGTAACTTAGTCCTTGAATGAGGCATTCTTGAACATCAAAACTATTTTTACCAAGCTCATATGAGACGTACTCAAGGGCAGCATTGCCAGAAACACTTGTTATAGGGAAAAGAGACTGAAAAACTTCTTCTAGACCTTTATTTTCCCTTTTATCGGGATCGACCTCAGCTTGAAGAAACTCAGCATATGAATTCAGCTGTGTTTCTGTCAGGGTTGGTAGATCCATGACTTTTGGGAATCTTCCAAAGTTTTTTCTTATTCTCTTTTTTTCAGTGTAGCTATATGACATATATGTTGCCCTTTAAGTATTAGTAAAATTATTTAAGTTCTGCAGTAGCTCCAGCTTCTGAAAGCTGTTTAAGCATTTCTTCAGCTTCTTCTTTTTTAACACCCTCTTTAAGAGTATTTGGAGCGCCATCGACTAAGTCTTTAGCTTCCTTAAGACCAAGACCTGTTATAGCTCTAACAGCTTTAATAACTTGGACTTTTTGGTCGCCAGCTGCAGAAAGAACAACATCAAATTCGTCTTTCTCTTCAGCAGCATCACCACCAGCAGCATCGCCAGCAGCTGCAGCAGGTGCAGCAGCGACTGCAGCAGCTGCAGTAACACCAAATTTTTCTTCGATAGCAGAAATAAGCTCTACCAACTCCATAACTGACATTTCTTCAATTGCTTTAAGAATGTCTTCAGATTTTATTGTTGCCATAATAATTCTCCGATTTAGGCACTAGCCTGTTTATTGTCACGAACTGCAGCAAGAACCCTCGCAAGCTTACTTGGAACTTCATTTAATAAAGTAGCAAACTTGCCCATAGGTGCTTGAAGAACAGATGCAATTAAAGTAATAGCCTCTTCTCTTGATGGGAGTGTTGCCAATAAATCAATTTGGCTTCCATCTAGCAGTTGGCCCTCAACACATAATGCTTTAATTTCGAGAGCTTCGAAGTTTTTAGCATATGTTTTGAGTAACTTTGCAGCAGCTCCTGGCTCAGCAAAAGAAAAAGCAAATAATGAAGGGCCTTTGAGAGCCTCTTCTGTGCAACCAAAATCGGTATCTTTAAATGCAAGCTTTGCAAGTGAATTTTTTATCACTTGAATATGCACACCTTTTTCGTTTGCTTCCTTTCTTATTTCAGATAGTTCAGAAACTTTTAAACCTCTTGCATCAGATATCACCAATGTAGATGCATCTGCAACAACAGCTTTTACTTCCTCAACAATCCTTTCTTTTTCATTTTTGGCTAATGCCATACAATTCTCCTATTTAGACCTTTCGGTCATTTTTGGCGACAAAATGCTAATGCAATTGAGTCACCACCTGCGTAGGAAATTAAGCTAATAAGCACCTACGGTCTTCGACGGCTGCGAATAAACGCAACAATCTAGAGTTTTAAAAAACTCTAAAAACTTATGCCAGCTCCGATATATTTAATTTCAATCCAGGCCCCATTGTGCTGCTAATTGAAATACCTTTTATATATACACCCTTGGCGGATGCTGGTTTTAATCTTTTTAATTCTTCAACAAGTGCAGTTAAATTCTGATTTACCTTGCCATCATCAAATGAAACTTTTCCTATGCAACCATGAACAATACCGCTTTTATCAGTTCTAAATCTAACTTGTCCAGATTTTGCATTCTTTATTGCGTCGGCAACATTATCAGTAACAGTTCCAGTTTTCGGATTTGGCATAAGCCCTTTTGGTCCTAAAACCTGGCCAAGCTTACCAACGACTTTCATAGCTGCCTGTGTCGAGATTACGACATCTACAGCGATCTCATTTTTTGTAAACTTCTCACTCAAATCATCCATACCTATAAAATCAGCACCGGCTGATTTTGCATCTTCAGCTGCATCACCATCAGCAAAAACAGCTACAACAACTTCTTTACCAAGAGAGTTTGGAAGTGTTAAAGCTCCTCGAACATTTTGATCAGATTTATTCCCATCAACTCCAAGCTTAATAGCTACATCTAGAGACTCATCAAATTTTGGTGATTTATGTTCTTGTAGAATCTTAACAGCATCGCTTAATGAGTAATCAGTCATGCTATCAACGCTTTCTAAAATACTTTTTTGTTTTTTTGTAACCATAATTATATTTCTACATCGACTCCCATACTTCTTGCTGTACCTGCAATAATTCTTACCGCATTATCCAGATCATTGGCATTTAAATCTGGCTCTTTTACTTTTGCAATTTCTTCTAGTTGTTTTCTTGAGATTTTTCCAACCTTTTCTCTGTTAGGTTCTCCACTTCCTTTAGGAATGTTAAGAGCCTTTCTAATTAGGACAGCTGCTGGTGGTGTTTTAACAACAAAATCAAAGGATTTATCTTCATAAACACTTATTACAACTGGAAGAGGAACACCCTTCTCTGAATCTTTCGTTTTATCATTGAATGCATTACAAAAATCCATAATGTTTAGTCCCGCTTGACCTAATGCAGGGCCAACAGGTGGGCTAGGATTAGCTGCTCCCGCGGGTATTTGTAATTTCAAAATATTTGCAACTTTTTTCTTTTTAGCCATTTAAGTTTTCTCTATTTGCATAAAATTTAATTGCACAGAAGTTGATCTCCCTAAGATCTGAACAGAAACTTTTACTGAGTTCCTTTCATAATCAACTTCCTCTACAACGCCATTGAAATCGTTAAAGGGTCCGTCACATACTCTGATGACTTCACCTGGTTCAAACATAGTTTTTGGTCTGGGAGCTTCTTCACCTACTTCGATTCTATTAATAATGCTATTAACTTCAGCATCCGTGATTGGGCTTGGTTTTTCTCTCGTTCCTCCAACAAACCCTGAAACTCTTGGAGTTTGTTTGACTAACTGCCAAGTGTCATCGTCAAGTTCCATTTGTATGAGGATATATCCTGGGAAGAATTTTCTTTCTGTTTTTTTCTGTTCACCGCTTTTTAGCTCAACAACCTGCTCAGTAGGTACAAGAATTTCTCCAAACTTCTCTTTTAGATCTGCCAACATAATTCTTTCTTCCATAGCAGCTTTAACTTTCTGTTCGTATCCTGAATATGCTTGAACTACAAACCACTCCATTTCTTATCCTAAAATTAATTTTGTTAACCAACTTAATAATGACTCTAATCCCCATAAAAGTATGCAAAGTATAAGGATAGATATAAAAACAATTAAAAATGTCTGAGTTGTTTCAACCCTTGTAGGCCAAACAACTCTTCTTAATTCAGTTCTTGATTCTGCCATAAGTTTTATTGAAGATTTTCCAAAATCAGTCAGTGCCATGAAAAGTATTCCGAGGCCAATAAGACCGACAACGCCCAAAACTCTGTAAAGGAATGCAACTTCTGTGTAATAACTGTTGCCAACAACGGCAACTACAAAGAAAGATAATGAAATTAACCACTTCGCTTTGTCTAAGAATTTAAATGACTCTTGTTTACTCATAATTCTTCCTAAACTCTTCCTCATTGGCAGGCCAGGAGGGAATTGAACCCCCAACCCCCGGTTTTGGAGACCGGTGCTCTACCAATTGAGCTACTGGCCTAAAAACGTTATTAACTTTCCCCATTAAAAAAAAGGCGCGCCAAGACTTCCATGTCTTGGCAATCGCTTAAATTCTTTTACTTAATGATCTTAGCAACAACTCCAGCACCAACTGTTCGCCCACCTTCACGTATTGCAAACTTAAGACCTTCGTCCATAGCAATAGGAGCAATCAGTGTTACTGTCATTTTGACGTTATCACCTGGCATTACCATCTCAACCCCATCTGGTAATTCACAAGCGCCTGTAACATCAGTAGTTCTAAAATAAAACTGAGGTCTATAACCTTTAAAGAATGGAGTGTGTCTTCCACCTTCATCTTTTGAAAGTACATAAATTTCAGCTTCGAATTCTGTATGCGGTGTAATTGATTTAGGAGCAGATAAAACTTGCCCTCTTTCAACTGCATCTCTGTCTATACCTCTAAGAAGAACACCACAGTTCTCACCGGCTCTTCCTTCGTCAAGAGATTTTCTAAACATCTCGACACCGGTACATGTTGTTTCAGTAGTATCATTAATACCGACAATTTCAAGAGCATCTCCAGTTTTAACAATACCAGTTTCTATTCTTCCAGTTACAACTGTTCCTCTTCCTGAGATAGTGAAAACGTCTTCAACAGGCATTAAGAAAGGCTTGTCTGTATCTCTTGCTGGTTCAGGTATTGAAACATCAAGTTCTTCAACTAATTTTTGAACAGCTGGGACACCAATATCTGAAGTGTCTCCTTCTAGAGCTTTTAATGCACTTCCAGTAATGATAGGTGTGTCATCACCTGGGAATTCATACTCATTTAATAACTCTCTTATTTCCATTTCAACCAATTCCTGAAGTTCAGGATCATCAACTTGGTCAGCTTTATTTAGAAATACTACAATCTTTGGAACACCAACTTGTCTTGCTAAAAGAATGTGCTCTCTTGTTTGAGGCATTGGACCATCAGCTGCACTTACAACTAGAATTGCCCCGTCCATTTGCGCAGCACCAGTAATCATATTTTTTACATAGTCTGCGTGACCTGGACAGTCAACGTGTGCATAGTGTCTAGCATTTGATACATACTCAACGTGAGATGTAGCAATTGTTATACCTCTTTCTCTTTCTTCAGGAGCATTATCAATTCCATCAAATGCAACTGCTTCACCACCGTAAACTTCAGCACAAACCTTAGTTAATGCTGCTGTTAAAGTAGTTTTTCCGTGGTCAACGTGACCAATTGTTCCCACATTGACGTGTGGTAAATTTCTTTCAAACTTTTCTCTTGCCATTTTTTGCCTCTCTAAAAAAATTGCCAATAATGGAGCTCATAACCGGACTTGAACCGGTGACCTCTTCCTTACCAAGGAAGTGCTCTACCGCTGAGCTATATGAGCCCGAATTACAGTTCCAAAATTTAAGGTGGCGTATTATCCCTCTAAAAGTCTATAAACTCAACCTTTTTTTGATAAAAAAATATACTAAAAAAAAGGGTTAGAAATGGTGGAGGGGGAAGGATTCGAACCTTCGAAGCACGAGGCGGCAGATTTACAGTCTGCTGGGTTTGACCGCTCCCCAACCCCTCCATTTAAAGGAGTGTATTTTTGATCTAGAATAGCATTAAGTCAACTAATTTTTTATTTTCATGCAATTTAATGAGGAAATTATCCTAAAAGGCCTAAATTTGGCTAATTTTGACCTTAAAACTCATCAATTAATAGACTCAACTAATGATGAGTGCAAAAGAATAAGTTCAAATAAAGATATTCTAGTAGTAACTGCAGATAAGCAAACTAAGGGGAAAGGCCGAAAAGGAAAGAAATGGCACAGTCCAGAGGGCAATATTTCTCTTTCCATAGCCTTTGCGGACAGAGAATTCGATGTACCAATAAGTATTGCTACAGGTATTTTGGTTAAATATGCCCTCACAGAAGTATTTAATCTAGACTCAATCAAGCTTAAGTGGCCAAATGATCTTGTGTTTGAAAAAAAGAAAATAGGAGGAATATTAGTTGAAAAGGAGGTTTTTTCTAACTATACAAAAGCCATAGTTGGTATTGGAATAAATCTTGAGTTAGATAAAAAAGAATCTTGGTGGGGAGATTTCGGAGATCTCAATGGTAAAAACTTGAGAGATAAAATCATTAATAAGATATTAGTAAAATTTGAGGCTCTGTTTAGTGATGGTCTCAATGATTGGAAGAATCTTTGGAATCAGTCTTGCATACATAACGATGCCATCATTTCTGTTGCTAGGAATGATGAGATCATTAAAGGAAAATATTTAGGAATAAATGATTCTGGTGAGCTTCTACTAGAAAAAAAAATAGGAGAAATTATTTCTTTTTCATCTGGTGAAGTGTCAATAAAAGGAATCTATAATAAATAGATGAAACATTTTCTATCAAACCTAGATCTTCATAGTGAAACTCCTCAAGATTATGAATCAATTATTTTTGGAGCTGGTTGCTTTTGGGGAGTTGAAAAAAAGTTTTGGCAACTAGATGGAGTTTGGCTAACTTCGGTTGGTTATTCTGGCGGCGAACTAGAAGATCCCTCTTACGAAATTGTGTGTTCAGGAACAACTAATCATGTAGAAGTTGTAAAAGTTGTATTTAATCCCGAAGTTATATCATTGGCAGATCTCCTCAAAGTTTTTTGGGAATGTCATGATCCAACTCAAGGAATGAGACAAGGCAATGATATTGGATCACAATATCGATCGGTGATTTTTCTTAATTCGGAGTTACATAAAGATGAATCTCTATCATCTTTGGAAACTTATCAGGATGAACTTGAGCTTAATGGTTACGGCCCCATTACTACTGAAATTTCGATGATGAAGAATTACTTTTTAGCTGAGGAATATCATCAGCAGTATTTAGCAAAAAATCCAAATGGCTATTGCGGGCTTGGGGGAACTGGTTGCTCTTTCCCTAATAATTAATTTGTATATAATAGCAATCTTTGCCACCTTAGCTCAGTTGGCTAGAGCAGTTGATTTGTAATCATCAGGTCGTCAGTTCGAATCTGACAGGTGGCTCCACTCTACTCTATTACAATTCTTTCTTCGTAAACTGGGCTATATCTTGGTTTATCTTTTAAATAATCTTCAACTACATCTACTATGAAGATATTTGTATCTTCGTATTCAATTGATTCAGTAAACTCCCAGTAGCCATCGCCTCCAAGGGTCACAAAATTTGTTGAAGCTACCCAATAAGTCTTCTTTCTATTAATTGGTTTGCCGTTAAGTCTTAG
The DNA here is from genome assembly GCA_902518715.1 of uncultured SAR86 cluster bacterium. Taxonomy (GTDB): domain Bacteria; phylum Pseudomonadota; class Gammaproteobacteria; order Magnimaribacterales; family D2472; genus CACNXK01. The sequence goes on along the minus strand of CABYHU010000004.1, from coordinate 15,102 downwards.
CTCTTTAATCTCACCATTAGAATCAATAACATATTTAAAGCTTTTAGAAACTTGCAATACACCATTCGTCATTCCAGCAGCATGATTAAAAAGACCTTCTATTTGTGCTCCTGTTATTTTGGTCATCACGAGTGTATTTGGAAAAGGGAAAGCGGATATTAAGTCGCCCTTTGTTAAAACTCCTGGATCTAAGTCTTGTCTGAGTGCGCCACTGTTAATAACTGCGAAATCAATTTTTTTATCATACTCTTCTGCAGCATCAGCAAATAAATTCCCCATGTTTGACTCTTCACCATACGCTCTTACCATTTTATCTGTAGTGAATGAAACTTCTTTAAGTGCGATCTTCTGAACCTGACTCTCCCAATAATCAATAACTTTTGACATTTCAGGATCATCCTCAATTTCATCATCGAAGATAGTAATAAGCTCATTAGAGTAATCAACAATCTTATTTTTCTCAGTATCATAGCTAACAACAAGCTTTCCTAACTCAATCGAATACGCATTAGTTGAAACTATAATCGTTTCGTTGGAAAGCAGTGCATCAGGTGTTCCTTTGTGAGCATGCCCTGTAATCATAATATCTACACCAGGAACATTTTTTGCTAGATCAATATCTTTGCTAAGAGTTCTTTCAACATCAGATAAACCTTTGGTTGATTGCCTGCCAGGGACGCCCTCATGAACACTTAGGACAATTAAATCGGTTATTGGCTCAAGCTCTTCAATATATTTTCTCAAGTAATATTCTTCATCACGAGCTTCTAATCCATCAACCATTTTAAAGTTCGTTGTGTCATAAAATGCAAACTTGCCATGCAGTCCAATGACCCCTATTTTCAATCCATTACTTTCAAGAATGACATATGGATTATCCCAAATAAGTTCATCAGTTCCCTCATAGAAAATATTTCCATTTACAATAGGAAAAGTTGCCATCTCAAATTTATCAAGCATGCTTTCCCAACCATGATCAAATTCATGATTACCAATGCAAGCAGCATCAACTCCAAGCAAATTCATTGTATCTATTACAGCTTCGCCTTCTGTGAGAGTACTTATGTAAGGACCAGAGAAATAATCGCCTGCATCGATATATAGGGTATTTGGATTTGTAGATTTTTCCTCTTTTATAAGTGTAGCTAGATTTGCAAACCCACCGACTGGTCTTGTCTTACTTATCCACTGCTCAATATGAGGTTGCAAGTGAGCATGTAAGTCGTTAGTGTAAAGAAAATTTAATTGTTTTATCTCTGAACTTAGATTAAAGCTAACAAAAAATAATGCTGAAAGTGCAGAGAACTTTTTCATCAAAAGTTATTAGTAATCATTTATATCATCTGAAGTCTCTTTTCGCTTCACAATGAAGTTGAGACCAAGGGAAAGTATGAAAGATAGTATTGCCCAAAGAGTCAAAGCTCCAGACCAGCTGTCCAAAAGAATTGGTAAAGAGCCGCTTTCCTGCATTTTAAGAACAAGACCTGTGAGGAGTCCGCTTGCTCCAGTAGGAAGAAAAAATATAAGGGTTCCATTAGTCAGTTCCAAGATGGCAAGCAATAATCCAATTATTAACCAAACATTTCCAGAGTATAAGAGAATATCAAGCATCATTTGTTTTACCTTTATCTAAACTATCTAAAAATAATTCAAGTGTACCAAGAGCCTTTGTAATATCAGTTGGAACAACAAGTGTTTTTGTCTGATTTGAGGATGCTACTTCTGCCAAGCCATCTACCTGCCGCTTCATAATTTCATAATTAATTGCAGGCTGCCCATCATTTTTAATAGCTTCAGCAATTAATCTCGTCTGTTCTGCATCCGCCTCTGCTTTTATTTTGACAGCATAAGCATCAGCATCAGCTTGCACCTTCACAGCCTCTGCTTGCTTTTGGGCTTCGTAAAGTTCTGCATCTGCTTTTAGCTCAACACTTCTTTTATCACCCTCTGCTTTTGCAATTGTAGCTCTTCTCTCTCTTTCTGCATTTAGCTGCTGTCTTTGTGATTCCTTAGTTTTTTCATCAACTAAAACATCCAAAATTTCTGTTCTTGTTACTTCAACTCCCCAAACTTCTGCTGCTTTAGTTAGTCGAGCTGCAATTTCTTGGTTCATTGCTTCTCTGCTTGATTGAAGATCATCAAGCTCAAGCTTTCCAGCTGCAGAACGAATTATTGATATCGCTGTATTTTCGATAGCAAGATCTATATTTCTGATTCTATAAACTGATTTTGCTGCATCTAAAACTCTAAAAAAAACAGTTGAGACTAGCTCAACTTCAACGTTATCTTCGGTAATAACTGACATTTTAAAAGGTGGTAACTGTCTTTCGAGGATATCAACTTTGAAAGCAACCCTATCAACAAATGGGATAATAATTGATAATCCTGATTCAAGTATTCGAGTAAACTTACCAAATCTTTCAATTACAAAGACCTTTGACTGTGGAACAATTTTTATTCCCAGATAGATTACATATATTATTAAGATAGCTAAAAAAACTAAAACCCCGTTTCCAAATGTCATATTTATATCTCCTATGTGAATATGTCTTTTAATTTAACATAAATATTTATAAATTATATTATTTATAAGTATTAGGTAAATCTCTTTTATCTGTATATCTCTCAGTAAGTCTTGATGATCTTGTCGTAAGATCCATATCATTTCCATCAATAAAGACTTTTGTTGGAAACGTTGCAGGCTCCAATGGATCGTCCTCCCATATGACGATGTCAGCTTTCATGCCCTTTTTAAGAATGCCCCTATCGGCAATATTAAAACTTTTGGCAACATTTGATGTGAGTGCCATTATTGCTCCAGTGTAAGACATCCCATTAGCAACAGCATTCCCCGCTCCTTGTCTAATCAAATGATAATTATGAGTTCTAGATTCACTGAACATAACTTTGATACCAGCTTCTTCAAGAGACGCAGCTATGCGAATATTTGAAGCAAGTTCATCAAATGAATCAGGAATATTATCAAAAGGATTAACTATGACTGGAATATTGTTTTCAGCAATTTCACCTTTAACTAATTCAGCCTCCTGAGCACTCATAAGAATTAAATTAAGTCCATAAAGCTTTTTAATATCTATCAGTTTCAAGATGTCTGATGCCCTGTTAGTTTTTATTACTAATGGAAGCTTATTATTCAAAAGGTTATAAAGCGCAATTACATCTCTAGGCTGCAATTCCATCAAATCTGCAACTTCAAAATCCTCCATAACCTCAGATATTTTCTTTGATGATGAGATATCTTTCTCATCTAACGTTGACGCAAACTCTAGAAGATCCTTCAATAAAATAAGACTCTCTGCACGAGACCCAGAGCTTACTGCGCCTATCTCGCCTGTTAGTGCAACGTCAGGCACACCATTAACCCTTAGACTTCCATCAAGAAGAAAATATGATGCCATTCCACTTAAAGGATCCCAATTAAAATCAGGTAGAGTAATTGCTGATGTAACTCCATTTGATCTATTCCATGGAATTAAAGTTGAGTTTGGATTTATAGCATCAAAAACACTAAAACCCATACTATACATATTGCTATCACCGTCTCTGGTCTCGCTGATTGCGCCTATCTCCAAGATACCAATTTGCGTATCAGGAGCTATCACTCCAGGAGTAACAATTTTATTCGATGCATCAACAACGACATCAGCTTTTAAAGGTTTAGTTGATACTTCTAAAATAGTATCTCCCTCGATAAGAATATCTCCAATAAAAGATTCTTGATTCAGCCCTGTGTGAATTTCCCCACCTTTGATAACAATAGTCTGAGAAATGGCACTTATTGATATAAAGCATAATGAAAGGAAGTATATTATTCTAATCATTGACCCTGTCCTCTCTTGGATCAACTATACCAACATCAAAATCTGAAACAGGCCCAAATCCTGTGTTGCGATCGAATGCTAAGGCGCCATCGATAAAAACCTGTTCAGCAAGTGAATAAACACTAAATGGATCACCTGACCAAAGAACAACATCTGCATTTTTCCCAGCAACCAAGGAACCGGTTTCATCATAAATACCAGCTGCTTTTGCAGGATTACTGGTTATCCAGTTCATAGCTCTGGCCTTTGAGATATCATATCCTGCTTTGTTACCGGCAGCTCTTGCTTTTGCTGCCTCTTGATTAAGTCTTTGAATCCCTCTCTCATCATCTGAGTGAACAATCGCACAGCCCTTTCCACCCCTTGCTTGATCAACGATTGCAATGTTTGCTTGAACCATATCGTAAGCCTCATGTTTAAAGCCCCACCAATCTGCCCAAAGGGCTCCGCATATTCCATTATCTGCCAATAAATCAGCAATCTTGTATGCTTCTACACCATGATGAAAAGCAGTAATTTTATAGTTGAACTCTTTTGCGACATCTATCATTAAAGCCATTTCTTCTGCTCTATAACAATGGATATGGACTAGTATTTCGTCTTTGAGTACATCACTGAGTGTATCGAGTCTTAGATCTCTTTTAGGTGGAGACTCAACCATTTTTTCTTCATCTGATTTTGAATCATATGCTTCTAACTTATTTAAATAATTTTCAGCCTCAATCCAAGCTTTTCTATAACCTGCAAAATTACCCATTCTTGTTGAAGGTGCTTGTCCTCTATTTCCATAAACCCTTTTTGGATTTTCACCACACGCCATCTTCAACGAATGTTTTGCGTCTGGATATTTCATTGACTGGATGGTGTTACGTTGTAAGTTTTTAACAGTTACTCCTCTTCCACCAATAAGGTTTGCAGATCCTGGAAGAACATGAAAGGTTGTTATTCCTCCCTTCAGTGCTAGAGCATATTGAGGATCTTGAACCCACATGGAGTGCTCTGCCCAGACCTCTGCTGTTACCGGACTAGTTGCTTCATTGCCATCGCTACTGGTTCTGACACTGGGAGCTGGATATACACCCATATGGGAATGAATATCTATAATTCCTGGCGTTATCCATTTATTTTTTGCATCAATAATTTTTACATCTTTGTCATCAACACTAATGCCTTTTCCAATAGCAATTATTTTTCCATCGGCAATAAGAAGGTCTGTATCAAGCAATTCGTTACCCTCCCCATCGAGAATATTTCCATTAATAAATAGTATCTTTTCGGATTGGAGTGGTTCATATGTTGATTCAAAAGCTGCAAAAGTATCAACATTAATTATCAGAGAAAATAAAACAAAGAAAAGCTTTTTCATATTTCTATATTAATCTAATAACTTTAAGAAATAAACTTCACAAAACTTTGTTTCGCTAAGTTAGAATGCCTACAAATGGAGATAAAAGATCTTAAAAAACTTTTAGAGTCTAGTGAAGTTAAAATTACTTTTAAGTCCTTAAAAAGTGGAAGATTAATTACTGAAAAATGCTCCCTTAATAAAGACTTAATACCAGAGGGATACTCATTTAATCAAAGCGGAGAATCAGATTCAATCTTGTGCTATTTAACTGAAAAAAAGAGATGGGAGGATATAAAAAATAGTACAATAATAAAATATGAAGTTTCAAAATAAACTGTGAAATCATACAAAATCATAGAAAACGGCAAACCCTTAAAAAAGGTTGAAATTGAAAAGCCTGTTCCTGTCGGTGACGAAATTCTTGTGAGAACAGTTTCATGTGGTGTCTGTCATTCAGATGTTCACATTTATGAGGGTTTTTTTGATCTAGGTGGAGGTGCAAAGCTTCCTTCCCCAGCAAAAGATCTTGCCATGGGCCATGAGGTTTTTGGAGAAGTTGTTGAGCTTGGTGAAAATGTTACGGATCTTGAGATAGGCAAAAAATATGTGGTATATCCTTGGATTGGGTGTGGTAAGTGTGAAGTCTGTTTAAGCGGAAATGAACACTATTGTGGAATTACAACAAATAGAAATATCGGAATTACTAGGGATGGTGGATATGGTGAGTATGTCTTAGTTCCAGATAAGAAATATCTCTTTGATGCTGGAGATACACATGACGATCTTGCTGGAAGTTATGCTTGCAGAGGACTAACTGCATATAGCGCAATTAAAAAAGCTAATCTTATAGAAGGTCAAAAATCTGTTGTAGTTGTAGGAGCCGGAGGGATGGGGTTGCTATCTCTCAGAATATTAAAAGCTGTATATGATATCAATCCAATTGTTGTTGATATTGATGATGAAAAATTAGCTATTGCTAAGGAGGCAGGCGCATCAGCTGCTATTAATTCCAATGATGAAGATGCTGCAATGAAAATATTTGAGATTACTGGTGGTGGAGCTAAAAGTGTGATTGACTTTGTTGGAGCTGCTCCAGCTTTTGAATTTGCTTATGGTCTTTTCGGTCTTGTTCGAGGTGGTACTTATGTTTTAGTAGGGTTGCTTGGTGGCCAGACTACGCTTCAACTGCCGCTAGTAACATTGACAGCAAGAACACTCACTGGAACATATGTTGGAAGCTTAGCTGAGATGGGTGAATTGATGGATTTAGTTAGATCTGGGAAGATTGATCCTGTGCCTGTTGAAGCAAGAAATGTTTCAGAAGCTGATAAAACTATTAAAGACCTTGCGAGTGGCTCTATTAATGGTTTAGTATGTCTCAAACATGACCACTGATTATAAAAATAAGACACCTTTTCTGCTTGGGCTTTTATTTCTTGCCCTAGCTACTACTCATGAAATAGAACATATTGCTGAAGCTTTTGAAATTGAAGATGAAACTTTTGAAATCAACTGCGATTATTGCGAAGAAAGCCAATCACAAGACTTAGTAAATTCTGAGACAAATATAACTTTTATAGATTTTGACATTGAAGACTCTAAACTTGTGAGTCTTAATGATCAATCATTATCTAAAAATTATCATCAAAGAGCTCCACCAAAAATTTAATTTTTTAATTTTTTAAATTTTAAATTTTAAATTTTTTTAGGAGTAAACATGAAAAATAAAATATTAATTTTAGCGATGCTGGGCGTTTTCTCGGCTAATTTCATTCATTCTGATGAAGTTGAAGAAGTAGTTGTTCAAGCATCAATATTGAATGTAACTCAAGATAAAATTGGTGATCCATTGCATATTTTAAGTGGCACCGATATTTCTGATTTCGGAACAACTGACCTTGGCGGGACCCTAGACTCTCTATTGGGTGTCACATCATCTGATTATGGGACTGCTGTAGGGCAACCCATCATAAGAGGTTTAAGTGGTTCGAGAGTTAAGATTCTTACCAATGGTTTAGTCAACAGGGATGTTGCAGGAATTGGTGCTGATCATAAAAATGAAGTAGATCTCAATGATATACAACAAATTGAGGTTGTTAGAGGTCCATCTTCACTGCTTTATGCAAATGGAGCAACAGGAGGTATTATCAATATCGTAGACAATACAATTGCCACTTCAGATATTGAAAAGAGATTGCTTAAGTTAGGCTTTGAAACTCAATCAGTTAATTCTGGTGATGGGCAAAGCTTTTCTGTTGCAGATAACCTTGGTGGTTTAAATCTATATTTCTCATATAGCGACTCTTCCTTTGGAAATTATGATATTCCAAGTGGTGCAGTTCTTCATGAAGAAGAGGAGCACCATGATGATGAGGATGATCATGGAGATGATGACCATGACGAACATGAGGAAGATAAGGGATATCTAGATAATTCTGATTCTGCACAAGAGGCAACAAGATTTGGTGTTTCAAAAGTAGCTGATTGGGGTTACGTTGGTCTCGCTGTTTCAAGCTCAGAGAGTATCTTTGGAGTTCCCTATCATGGTGAAGGTCATGAAGACCATGGTGATGAGCATGGTGACGAAGAAGAAGGTCATGATGAGCATGAAGGAGAGAGAATTTTCTCAAATACTGAATCTGATAAAGTGAATATTAGAGGACAGGTTGGAAAGGTTGATTTTTTCTTCCAAGATTCTGAATATTCACATACTGAGCAGCATGCTGAAGAAGAGCATGGTGATGAACATGGTGATGAAGATGGAGATGATCATGGTCATGGTGAAGAAGGCCCAACTACATTCAGTAATGACTCTTCTGAGTTTGGTTTTATTGTAGATCTTTCTAATGACTTAATGACTCAAAAAGTTTCATTAAATTCATCAGAGGAGACAGTTAAGATTTTTGGTGATGAAGCATTTATGAATCCAGCTGACAGAGAAGAGGTAACAATTGGATATTTTGCAAAACGTGATTTTGACATGTTTGAAGTCAGTTTTGGAGTTCGTTATGACCAAATAGACACTAGTGGTTCACTGACTGAGCACCATGAAGAAGATGGCCATGATGAAGAAGATCATGATGAAGATCATGAAGAACATGAAGAAGAAACTACAAATTATAGTTTTGATTCCAGCAATCTCAGCTTTGCATTAGATTTAAGTAGGTCATTAAATGAAAACTTGAGCCTAAATTTAGGATATTCAAATGTTGAAAGAGCTCCCTCAGTTGTTGAGCTTTTCATGAACGGACCACATTTGGCTACAGGTAGATTTGAAACAGGAGATGTAAATCTAAGCGCAGAAACTTCAAGTAATTTTGATGTTGGTTTAAGTTATGAAGCAGATAATACTTATGCATCACTAACAATTTTTAGAAATGATACTGATAATTATATTTACTTAATGGATATGCATGATGAAGATGATCATGACGACCATATGGAAGCTATGGATGAAGATGATCATGATGAAGATCATGATGATCATGGCCATGCAGAAGGATTAATTGCAGCACAATACATGCAGCAAAATGCTGAATTGAATGGTTATGAACTTCAAATTGGTAGAGTCTTTAACCTAGATTCTGGAGATTTAGAGGTTTCATTTTCAAGAGATGTTGTAAATGGAGAGCTTGCTGATGGAATGAATATTCCAAGATTAAGTCCTGCCAGAAACATTTATTCTGTTGAATATACTATGAATGACTATCTTTTTGATCTGAGCTTTAAGGATGTTGAAGATCAGAAAGATGTTGCTGAAGAGGAGACTCCTACAATGGGTTACCAAATGTTAGATACAAAAGTTGTTAAGACTTTTGATTTAAATGGTAATTCTCTAAGAGTATCTGTTTTCGCTAACAACTTACTTGATGAAGTTGCGCGAAATCATTCATCATTTGTTAAAAATCAGGTTCCTCTTCCTGGAAGGAATTATGGAATTAGGTTTAACCTAACTTTTTAAGATATAAGCATTAATTAAAAGCCCCTTTTAAGGGGCTTTTTTATTTATAATGCTCTTATTCAATCAAATTCTAATGAACAAAAAATATATTATTTCTTTTTTAACTTCATTCGTATTTTTGTTTCAACTTATTGAGGCAGATATTGAAGAGGTAGTTGTAACAGGAAGTCTCATCAAAGTTCTAGAAGATGATTCATCTCCAATAGAGGTAATAACTTCTGAGGAATATGATCAGCTGAATATAACTAATGTTGCCGAAATCAGTAAGTATTTAAACATAAGTTCAGGCTCAAGATTTCAATCCAATGCCCTCGAGGGTGTTGATCAAGGGATGGCCTCATTAACTTTAAGAGGACTTGAGCAAGCCTCTACCCTAATATTAATTAATTCTAAAAGACATACATTTGCCGGAACGCCTTCAAATGAGGGCGAAGGATATATTGATATAAATATAGTCCCAGAGATAGCTTTACAAAGAACAGAAATTTTGAAGGAAGGAGCAACATCAACTTATGGATCAGATGCAATTGCAGGAGTTGTTAATTTCATAACCTATCGAGAGTTTGATGGTTTACGAGTAAAAGCTGGGAGGCAGTCTACCTCGAGCTATGATCAAAATGATGAAACTATTGGATTACTTTATGGCGGGAAATTTAGAAATATTAATTATGTGATTGGGCATAACAGATTAGAAAGATCGCCTCTCTCAGCTAAAGAAATACCCGGTATAGCAGAGCTTGGTTTAAGCGGTCTTGGTAAAACTTTTAAACTTTTGGGTCCAGATACTGTTGAATCAGGAATTTATGCTGGAGATTACCCAAACCAAACCACATTTGTACCTGATCCAAATTGTGAAAGTAATGGGGGCATTCTTGATGGATCATTTTGTAGGTTTCTTTATGGCGAAAGATTCAACATCGTAAATGATGAGAGTCATAAGAAAAACTATATAAATCTCTATTCAGATAATAATTTAGTAGATATAAATTTCACCTTTATATCTTCAAACGTGAAAGTAAATGATAATCCCCAATCACCCTCCTACCCTGCACTTCCTTTTCTAACTCGAAGCATCATGCCTGGTGAAGGTGGAAGTCCATTTAATGTTCCAGTTGTTTGGTATGGAAGACCGCTTGGAGCTGAATACAAATCTCCTTACTCTCCAAAAGATATCGAGCAAAAGCATTTCGGGGTAACTGCATACTTTGAATTAGCTAATCAAACAGAAGCTGAACTTTCAATAACCAAAAGCGATCACTCAAATTTCCATTATAGGCCCGATATTATTGATTCAAGATTCTTAGCTGCAATTCAAGGAAATGGTGGTCCTGATGGCAATGAAATGTGGAATATATTTGATTCTTCGCAAAACTCTCAATCACTAATAGATTTTGTAAGGGGTGCTGAGGTATCAAATAAAAGTGCTGATCTGCTCAGTCTTAATGGTATTTTTAGAGCAGAAACTGGAAATATTAAATATGCTTATGGATTTCAAATTAATAATGAGAATCTCGATATATTTTATGATGAAATAAGCCGAGCTGAATTTGATGCTGATGGAAAGCTCATCAAAACAGCTGACCTCTTCTTTCTTGGTGGAGGCAAAAATGTATCAAAAAGTAGAAATGGTAAGGCCCTTTTTGTTGAAGCTGAGAGGAGATTTCTTGAAGCACTTGATATCAGAATTGCAGGACGTTACGAGGAGATGAAAAATGAATCATCATTCGATCCAAAATTATCAATGAAATACAAATTTAATGATTCTTTGACATTAAGATTTTCAAGGGGAAGTGCATTTTCAGCTCCATCTATGGCTCAAATGTTTTCTAGCCAAATTAATCTTGGTAGCGTAAGAGATATCGATGACTCAGTGTTTGTTAGGCAGGCTTCGATCGGTAATCCTGACTTAAAACCTTCGACGTCATCTAATCAAAATTTTGGATTAATTTTCCAAAAAGACAGTTATAAAATCTCAATCGATTACTGGGAAGTTGATTACGAAGATCGAATTGAAGTTGAAAGTGCTCAAGCCCTGCTAACTCAAGATCCCTTTGGGCCTAGTATCACAAGAAATGAATTTGGCGATCTTATTGGTGTGACGACGACTTATTTCAATGAGGAAAATACAAAGATAAGTGGTACAGATTTTCAATTTGACTATATATTTGAGTTAAATAATTACTCGCCGATAAGTCTCAGACTAAAAGGAACTATATTTGATGAATTCTTAACACCACAAATTACTGCAGATGGCTTGTCAAAAATGATTAACAGGGTTGGTAAATTTAATTATGATTCCCATACCCACTCTCTTCCAAAAAAACGTCTGAATGCTTTTATGGACTGGGAGTACAATGACTATCTGTTCAGCTTAATTACAAGATATGTAGATGGATATACCAACGAGCGACCAATTACAGGTCTTGGAGCAAGTCTAGGATATGAGAATAAAGTTGAATCCTTTTTGGTATTTGATATCTCAGCCAGAAAATCAATAGATCTTGATGAGGGAAATATCAATTTTGGTGTTGCAATAATCAATGCGCTGGATGAGTCTGCTCCCAGATTATATGATGCTCCCGATTTCAGCTTTGATACAAGAGTTCATGATCCTCGTGGAAGACTTGTTAATCTAAATCTGGAATATAATTTTTAACTTCAGAATAGCAAGAGCAAATTAGTGAATTTCCTAGAATACTCTATTGATCAAATCTTAGAAGAAAATCAAATTCCTCATACTTGGTCCAAATCAGTTAAAAATGAGGTGACCGGGTTAGAGCTTGAAAAAAATATAGATAGAAAAGATTTGTCAGGGGCGGATTTTGTAACTATTGATGGAAATGATGCAAAAGATTTTGATGATGCAGTCCTCTGCAAAAAGTTAAAGACAGGATACAAATTATCAGTTGCAATAGCTGATGTTAGTAGCCTAGTTAGGCCTGGGAGTGAAATAGACAAAGCAGCAAAAGAAAGAGGAACTTCTATTTATTTTCCAAATACTGTTATACCCATGTTGCCGGAAGAAATAAGTAATGATTTATGTTCTCTTGTACCAAATAAAATCAGAAATGTTGTTGTTTCAGATATTACTTTTGATACTGATGGTGAGATTAAAGATTATGATTTTTATGAAGCTAAGATTAAATCAAAATACAGGCTGACATATGCAGAGGTTGAAGAAGCTATTCTAAGAAAGAAAAAGATTGGTTCAACAAGTGTTAATGAGTCTATCAATGCTCTTAAGGAGTTAGCAATCATCCTTCTTGATAAACGAGCTAAAAGGAATGCTTTAGAAATTGAATCAAGTGAACCAATATTAAAAATAAATAATGTAGGAGAAGTTGAGGCAATAAATCTTTCAAGGAGAATGTTTGCCCATCAGATGATTGAAGAAGCCATGATAGCCGCAAATATATGCGCGATCATGTTCGTAAAAAGATCATCAGAGATATCAATAAATAGATTTCATGATAAGCCTGATGCAGATAAGTTATTGGCACTATTTGAAAAATTTCAAAGCTTTGGATTAAAGAAATCTGATGATCCAATAATTTTGCTACAACGAAGCATTGAGATTGCAAAAAGGAGTGAAAATGCAACTTCTCTTCAAAGTCTTATTTTGCAGGGTCTTCCAAGAGCGATTTATTCTTCAAAAAAATCTGGTCACTTTGGCCTTCAGCTTGAGGAATATTCTCATTTCACATCCCCGATAAGAAGATATCCAGATCTAATAATTCACAGGCTCATAAAATCAATTTTAAAGAAAGAAAAAGTACATTTTGATGAAGAAGCTTTCGAGGAAGAGTGCGTAAACTTATCTGATTTAGAAAAAAGAGCTGAAAAATCATCAAGGCAAGTAACTCAGCAATTAATTTGTTTTTTCTTAAAAGATAAAGTTGGAAATGTCATGCCTGCAAGAGTAGTTGGCGTAACTCATTTTGGAGTATTTTGTGAATTAGAAGGTTTCTTTGTTTCGGGATTAATGCACGTAACAGACCTTAAAGATGATCATTATGTATATAGTGAGAGAAATAATATACTGAAAGGTAAAAGATCTGGTAAAACATTCAAGATAGGAGATCAATTCAATGTAAGGATTGATGCGGTTATTCCAGAAGAAAGAAAAATAATATTATCTAAAAATAAATAATGAAAACTGACAGCAAAACAAGAGAAGGCTTTCATTCAATCGAAATTCTTCTGAAAAATAAGCCAGAAGTTATTAAAAAAGTAATTGTTCCTGAGGCCAGAGAAGATGCCAGAATGCTTAAGTTGCTTCAAGCGTGCTCTGATAATGATGTTGCTGTAGAAAGATCAAAGAAAATTAAAAAGAATCCACAAGCGATTGTATCTTCAATGGATATTGGTGATCTAAAAGATCTAAAAAATTATTTAGAAAAACTTTCTAATGACGTCCCAATATTTGTGGTACTAGATAATGTAATTGATCCAAGAAATATGGGTGCAATCATGAGATCTTCTGCAATTTATGGAGTAGATGGAATAATTATTAACAAAAATCATTGTTCTCCCTTAACAGAAGTTGTTCATAGAACATCTAGCGGTGGTTCAGATTTACTAAAGATTTATATGGTTTCTAACCTTATAAACTGTGTTAAAGCGCTTCAAGACTTCGGAATCGAAGTAATTGGTTTAAGCGAACATTCTGATCAAACAATTGATCAACTAAATTTATCTGGAGCAGCGCTTGTATTGGGATCTGAAGAAAAAGGCATAAGAGAAAAAACGCTCTCTAATTGTGATCATAAAGTAAATTTAGTTAGAAATGATAAAATAAACAGCTTAAATGTTGCTGTTGCAGCAGGAATAGCCTTAAGTGAAATAAAAAAAACTAATGGCTAGAAAATATATATTAGATTAGACTTGATCAATGCTTAAACAAAGAACACTTAGAAATTCTATAAAGGCTTCAGGAATAGGGCTTCATTCCGGTAAACAAGTTAATATTGAACTCCATCCAGCTGATGCAAATACTGGAATTAGATTCGTAAGGACTGATCTAGAACCACATCTTGAAATTCATGCTACTGCAAAAGAAGTCGGTTTCACAACATTATCTACAACGCTGGGTTCAGGTGAACATAAAATATCAACAATAGAGCACCTCTTATCAGCAATTGCTGGACTTGGCATAGATAATTGTCTTATTGAAGTTGATGGCCCTGAAATGCCTATCATGGATGGAAGCGCAGGACCCTTTGTTTTTCTTCTCCAAGCTGCAGGAATTGCTGACCAAGATGAAAAAAAGAAATTTATAAAAGTTTTAAAAGAGGTAAGAGTTGAGCGAGACGATGCATACGCATTTATAAAACCATTTGATGGCTTTAAGGTCTCATTTTCAATTGATTTCAATCATCCGGTACAAAGAAGATTTCCTGCTGAATCAACAATCGATTTTTCATCGACCTCTTTTGTAAGAGAAGTTTGCAGAGCAAGAACTTTTGGTTTTAATAAAGATGTTGAGATGTTACAAAAAAATAATCTAGCTTTAGGCGCTAGTGTTGCAAATGCAATCAATATTGGAGAGGAAGAGATTATCAATGAAGAAGGTCTTCGCTTTGATGATGAGTTTGTGAAGCATAAGATTCTTGATGCAATTGGAGATCTTTATCTGCTGGGTCACAACCTTATCGGTCAGTATATTGGATATAAGTCAGGTCATGCATTAAATAATAGTTTACTGAGAAAGATCAGCGAAACAGATGATGCTTTTGAGATAATTGAGTTTGATAATATTGATGAGGCTCCAATTTCATATGTAAGGCCGCCTTTCGAAGGTCTCTAGAATAAAAAATGTTCGGTTTTATTGGCAAAATCTTTGGAACGAGTAACGATAGAAATCTGAAAAGAATGCAAAAGTTTGTTGATGCTATCAACAGCTTAGATAAAGATTACAGCTCTAAAGAAGATAGCTTCTATAGTGCATTAAA